>JAUQWL010000052.1 GCA_030835185.1 Solirubrobacterales bacterium
CTTTGTGACCCAGGTCGAGGAGGCGATTCGGATCAGGACGGGCGAGCGGGGAGACGAAGTGACACAGATCCACGCGAAATAGCAGGGAGCTGAAAGCGTGCACGACGGCGCCGTCCCGGCGTTCCCGTTGTCGCGTGCCCACCGGCCTTCACAGAGATGTCCGGCCTCCCTGTAGCCTCGTCGGTATGCCGGGTACCGAGCGCATCACGTTGAGCGAAGCTGCCCGCCGGGCCGGGGTTTCGACCGCCACTCTCTCGCGCTGGGCCGATGAAAAAGTGGTGCCGGTGAAGAAGGGCCAGTGGACTGCGGCCACGGCGGCCCAGGCCCGGGTGGTAGCCCGGATGCGCGACCGCGGCCACAGCCTCGAGGAACTCAAGATGGCCGGAAAGGACGGCAGGCTTGCCTTCGGTTTCGCTGAAGATGCTTTCGCCGACCGCAGTCCTGCGGTCCCGATCGGGCAAGCCGTCGACCGGACCGGCCTGAGCGAGTCGACGATCGCCCGCATCATGGTCATCCTGGGTACCCCCGCCGGCCGGGAACTGACTCTGAGTGAACTCGACGTCGGCGCCCTGGAGAGGCTCGCTTCGGTGGCCGATGCCGGACTGCCGATCGAAGCCGTGATGCAGCTGGCCCGGGTCTACGCCCAGGCGGTTCGAAGGATCGCCGACGCCGAGGTGAGGCTGTTTCACCTGTTCGTCCACGAGCCGATGATCCGTGACGGGCTCGGGGCGATCGAGATGGCCGAGGAGATGAACGAGCTCGTGGAGTCGGCGGCGCCGATCACCCTGCCGCTCTTCGAGTACCTGCACGGTCGCTACGTGCGCTACTCGATCGAACAGGACGTGGTCGGCCACATGGAAGACGAGTTCGCAGGCGAATCCGAGATCGATCACATCCGGATCACGCTCTGCTTCATCGACCTGACCGGCTTCACCAGATTTACCGCGGAGGAGGGTGACGCCGAAGCCTTCTCGGCGATCGAGCGCTTCACCGAGGCGGTCGAGGCGACACTGCCGCCGGAGGCCGGCATCGTAAAGTCGATCGGCGACGAAGTCATGGTGGTTTCGCCGGATCCCGTGTCGCTGGCAGAGTGGGCGGTCGGGTTCATCGCCTTCTTCCGCGACCGGCCGAGACCGAGGGTCGGCATCCATTACGGCAAGGCGGTCTTTCGCGACGGCGACTATTTCGGCGGCGAGGTGAACCTGACCCACCGGGTCGTCAACCGGGCCCAGGGGGGTGAGGTGCTTGTCACCGCCACCGTTGCAGAGGCCCTCAGCGACCACGAAGACCTCGAACTCCGCGGTATCGGCCAGGCTCAGCTGAAGGGTTTTCCCGAGCCGATTCCGCTCTATCTGGCCAGTGTCCGGGACTGATCGATCCGACTCCCGCGGAGCAGGCCCCGGCCGGCTCCCGGTGGATCCGGCCGGGTCCGGTGCGAATGTGCTGTCCGACGCGATCGAGGACTCCGGACTGGTCCCGCCGGGAAGCAGCGGGGTGGTCATGTTGTCCGGTGGCGCCGACTCCTGTGCACTCACCTTCGGACTGGCACAGATCGACCCCGCCCCGGGCCTGCATGCGCTTCACGTCAACTACGGGCTCAGGCCGGATTCGGGAGATGACGAAATCGCCTGTGTGACGCTCTGCGAGGCCCTCGACATCGACCTCACCGTGGTTCGCCCGGAGAGGGGGACGGGAAACCTCCACGCCTGGGCCCGGCGGGAGCGATACCGCGCTGCCGAAGAGCTGAGGACCGAGCACGGACTCGACTGGATCGCGGTTGCTCACACCGCCGGCGATCTCGCCGAAACCGTGATCTACCGCCTCGCCGTCTCGCCCGGCACCCGACCTCTGGCGACGATGCCGGCCAGGCGCGGCGTGCTGATCCGTCCGCTGCTGGGGCTGAGCCGTGGCGATGTGCGCAAAGCGGCGGTGGCGGCCGGGCTGCCTTTCGTCGACGACCGGTCCAACGACGACCCGGCTTTCGCCCGGGCCCGCATACGCAACGAGGTCCTGCCGGTGCTGGCCGATCTCAACCCCGCGGTGCTCACGGCGATCGCGACGACCAGGGACGATCTCGTGGAAGAGCTCGATTTCCTCGCCGAAGCGGGCAGCGACCTGATCGAGACCGACCAGGTCGAGGGTCCCCGGATCGGCATCTCCGTCCTGCGGCAGGCCCATCCGGCGGTCCGGCGTTCGGCGCTCCGCTCGATCGCCGAGTCGGTTCTGGGCCGTCCGGTTTCGGTGACCCGCGAGCAGACGGCCGCGATCCTGCGGCTGGCCGAAAGCCCGGAAGGCGGCCGTATCGACCTCGGCAAAGGTGCCTCCCTGGTCGCGCAGGGCGGGACGGTCACGGTCGAGGACGGCGCGCAATCACCACCGTCGCCGGTCACGCTCGAGCTCCCGGGGGTCACGGCCTGGGGCAACTGGTCGATTGTCGCTGAAGAGATGCAGGCACCGTTCGTCCCCGCCGGACCGGACGTCGCGACCCTCGACGCCGAGCTGCTCGGCGGGCGGCTCGAGGTCAGGTCATGGCGGGACGGGGACCGCATCCGGCCCCTCGGAATGGAGGGCAGCAAGTCGCTTCAGGACCTGTTCACCGATCGCCGCGTCAGGCGATCCGAGCGTCACCGGCTTCCGGTCGTGCTGGCCGGGGCAGAGGTCGTCTGGGTACCGGGTGTCGCGGTCAGCGAACTCTTCCGCCTGACCCCGGAATCGTCACGGGCGATCCGGCTGACTGCCCGCCGCCGGTTGCAGACGAATGGCACGACCTCGCCCGATTGGGCTTAGAATCGCCCGGGTGAGTCCGTCCCCGACAGGCGAGGTACTGATTTCCTCCGAGCGACTGGCGGGCCGTGTGACCGAACTCGGAGCCCAGATCAGTCGTGACTACGCCGATAAGGACCTGGTCATGGTCGGCGTTCTCCGCGGTGCCGTGGTATTCATCGCAGATCTCCTGCGCAGCCTCGACGTAGCCTGCGAGATCGACTTCATGGCGGTCTCCAGCTACGGCTCTTCCAGGGATTCGTCAGGTGTGGTCAGAATTCTCAAGGACCTCGACGACTCGATCACCGGTCGTGACGTGCTGATCGTCGAAGACATCGTCGACTCCGGGTTGACCCTGAACTACCTGATGCGAAACCTTCGCGCCCGCGATCCCGCTTCGCTCGAGGTCTGTGCGTTGCTGACCAAGCCGGAGCGCCGCCGGGTGGATGTGCCGATCAGGTACACCGGATTCGAGATCCCCAACACCTTCGTCGTCGGCTACGGACTCGACCACGCCCAGCAGTACCGGCACCTTGCGCACGTGGCCGAGTTGCCGGAGGACGTCGATCCGGGGTCCGGCACTCGTTAGGGCGCCAGTAACTCCCTGCTAGTCTGCCTTTTCGGCTTCCCGACCGGAAACTCCGGTCGTCCTATCCCGAAAGACACAGAGACAGTTTGAAACGATTCTTCAAGAGCGCGGCATTTCCGATCCTGCTGGTGGTCATCCTCGCCTTCGTGGCGCAGCGCGTAATCAGCCCTGACACCGGCGAACCGCCGCCCACTTACAACGAGTTCCTTCAGAAAGTCGATCAGGGACAGGTCGACGAAGTCACGATGAAGACGAAGGACAACACCCTCGAGGTGACCGAAAAGCTTCCCGAGGGATCCGATGACTCGGCGAGTCCCGAGAAGTACGACACCGGCTACCCGCCGAACACCGAGCAGAGCCTGACCAACCAGCTCGAGCAGGCGGACGTGGCTCTGACCGTGAAGGGCAACAGCGGCGGGGGCATCCTCTCGATCCTGATCTACGTGCTTCCCTTTCTGCTCTTCCTGGGCTTCTGGATCTTCCTGATGAACCAGATGCAGGGCGGCGGTTCCCGCGTGATGAGTTTCGGCAAGTCGAAAGCCAAGAAGATGGCCGTCGACGCCCCCAAGATCAACTTCAAGGACGTGGCCGGGGTCGACGAGGCGGTGCAGGAACTCCACGAGATCAAGGAGTTCCTTGAGAACCCGAAGAAGTTCCAGGCTCTCGGCGCCCGTATTCCGAAAGGCGTCCTGCTCTACGGACCTCCCGGTACGGGTAAGACCCTGCTCGCCCGCGCAGTTGCCGGCGAAGCCGGTGTCCCGTTCTTCTCGATCTCCGGTTCGGATTTCGTGGAGATGTTCGTCGGCGTCGGCGCCAGCCGCGTCCGTGACCTCTTCGAGCAGGCCAAACAGAATTCCCCCTGCATCATCTTCATGGACGAGATCGATGCCGTCGGGCGTCACCGCGGAGCCGGCATGGGCGGTGGTCACGACGAGCGTGAGCAGACTCTCAACCAGCTTCTGGTCGAAATGGACGGCTTTGAGGTCAAGGACAACATCATCCTGATCGCTGCCACGAACCGTCCCGACATCCTCGACCCGGCGCTGCTCAGGCCGGGCCGTTTCGACCGCCAGGTGGCAGTCGACCGACCCGATCGCGAGGGTCGCAAGAAGATCCTCGAGGTCCACTCGCGCGGCAAGCCGCTGGCCGGGGAGATCGACCTCGACGCTCTGGCCGGTCAGACCCCCGGCTTCACCGGCGCCGACCTCTCCAACCTGATCAACGAAGCCGCCCTGCTCGCGGCTCGCTCGGACAAGAGCGAGATCACGATGAAGGAGCTCGAAGAGGGCATCATGCGGGTGGTCGCCGGCCCGGAGAAGAAGAACCGGATCATGTCGGAGAAGGAACGCAGGATCACTGCCTACCACGAGATGGGCCATGCGATCGTCGGCCACGTATTGCCCAACTGCGACCCCGTCCACAAGATTTCGGTGATCAGCCGCGGACAGGCCCTCGGTTATACGATCTCCCTGCCGACCGAGGACAAGTTCCTGACTTCACGGGCAGAACTCAGCGAGACGATGGCGATGACGCTGGGAGGCCGCGCCGCCGAAGAGATCGTCTTCGACGAGATCACCACCGGTGCCTCGAACGACCTCGAGAAAGTGACCGCCACCGCCAAGCAGATGGTGATGCGCTTCGGCATGTCCGAACGACTCGGCCCTCGCGTCTTCGGGCACGACCGCGGCCAGCCTTTCCTCGGCCGTGAGATGGGCTCGGAGCCCGACTACTCGGACGAGATCGCCCGCGAGATCGACGACGAGATCCGTCGCATCGTCGAGAACGCCCACCAGACCGCCCGGGACATCCTCGATGACCACCGCGAGGACCTCAAGCGCATCTCCGAGATCCTGCTCGAGCGCGAGACGATCGACGCCGAACAGTTCGTCGACCTGCTTGAAGGCAAGACCGCGGAAGAGGTTTTCCCGGCAGGCGATGAGTCCGCCGTTGAAGAGCCGGATTATCCGACTGAGCCCGAGCCGATCCATCATCCGAGTACGGAGCCTTCGCCGGGTCCGCCGCGCCCCGGCTACGCCGGCGGGATGACCGACCTCCGCGCCGACCCCGACCGGCCCGCCTAGACCACTGTTCCGACCCGGATCGCCGGGTCGGCATCCGCACCCACATCCGGTCGGCGACCTCCTGCCTGCCGTAGCGGTCGAACCCGCCTTTCACCGTCGTTTTGCCGGCAGGTTGCGCACGCAGCGGGGTCGGTTCAGACCGAGCCGATCAGGGGCGACGGGTCGCATTCGGTGATCGTGGCGGGGCCTGATTCGATGTCGTCGGCGCAAGCTGGCAGAATCGATCCATCATCGAAACTCGTAAATCCCGGGCGAATGGGCGCTCACCGTACAGGCAC
>JAUQWL010000053.1 GCA_030835185.1 Solirubrobacterales bacterium
TTCAGCGACGCCACGGGCAACTCGATCAGCGATGTGGACGGCAACGTCCTGATCGACTTCTGCCTCGGCGACACCGGGGCGATGACCGGGCACTCCCCGGCACCGACCGTCGCTGCCGCCTCGGCACGGCTCGACCGGGGAATCACCACGATGCTGCCGAGCGAAGACGCACTGCCGCTCGGCCGGGAGATGGTCCGCCGTTTCGGACTTTCCAACTGGCAGTTCTCACTCTCTGCGAGTGATGCAAACCGTTTCTCGATCAGGCTGTGTCGTGAAGTCACCGGCCGGGACAAGGTGCTGGTCTTCAACCACTGTTACCACGGCTCGGTCGACGAAACCGTCGCGATGCTCAGCGACGGGAAGCCGTCCCCCAGGGTCGGCAACGTCGGACCGCCCGTTCCGATCGCCGAGACCACACGGGTGGTCGAGTTCAACGATTTCGAAGGGCTCGAGCGCGAGCTCTCGTATGGTGACGTCGCCTGCGTCCTGGCCGAACCCGCCCTGACCAACATCGGCATCGTACTGCCGGAACCCGGTTTCCTCGATCGTCTTCGGGAGCTGACCAGGGAGTCGGGGACACTGCTGATCATCGACGAGACCCACACCTTCTGCTGCGGTCCGGGCGGCTATACGGCGGCGTACGGGCTCGAACCCGACATGATCACGATCGGCAAGCCGATCGCCGGTGGGATCCCGACGGGCGCCTACGGAATGACCGACGAGCTGGCAGCCCGAGTGCTCGAGCACACGGTCTGGGAGGCTGCCGACGTCGGCGGCGTTGGAGGTACGCTGGCCGGAAACGCCCTCTCCATGGCCGCCGCCCGGGCGACACTGGAGCACGTGCTTACCGCAGAAGCCTTCGAGCGCATGATCGCGATGGCCGAGAGATTCGAGAAGGGAGTCCAGTCGGTTATCGATGAGCACGAACTCGACTGGACGGTGACCCGTCTCGGTTGCCGTGTCGAGTACATGCTGGGCGCCGAGCGACCGCGATCGGGGGCCGAGGCCGCCGCAGCCTTCGATACAGCCCTTGACGCGCTGCTTCACCTCTGGATGCTCAACCGCGGCATCCTGATGACCCCGTTCCACATGATGGCGCTGATGTGCCCGGTGACCGGCGAAGCCGACGTCGACGCCCACACCCGGGCCCTCGATGAGGTCGCCACCGTACTCACCGGCTGAGCGGGCACCCGGTCCCGTCGTGCCCGGCCGGCCGTCCCGGTCCGGCACGACCTCGGGACCACCCGCCCGGGGCGGTACCGTGGCATCTACGGTTGCGCTGCAGAGAGCGTGATGTCTCGATCCTTGATCTGCCCGGCCGTGGCCACCGACCAGAGGACGGCCAGCCAGATGAGGGTGGCGGAGGCCACGTGGAACCAGACCATGATGGCCGGCAGCTCCAGGAGCCACTGGGTGATACCGAGCCCTATCTGGAACACGATCAGGCCGAAAGTGAAGAGCAGCGGCCGGATCGCCCTGCGATCACCGCCTTTGCGCATGAGGAAGACGACCACGACCACGAGGGCGATCGCGAAGATCACCGCCATCGCGGCATGTCTCTGGACGATCCACTCGAGGGTATCTTCACCCTTGAAGTCGAAACGTCTGACCAGCTCCTTGTCGTGGTCGCCGGGGTGGGGGCCGGAGGCGGTTGCGATCGTGCCCAGCAGGACGGTCAGCTGTCCGAACGGGATCAGCGCCCGCACCGCCCAGACGCCGAAGAAGTCGGTCGAGAATCTTCGTTCCCCCGGCTCGTAGCGCGAACACCAGAAGAGGGCGAAGGCGGCGTCCAGCAGGATCATCGAGAGCAGGAAGTGTCCGATCACCAACTCGGGTGGAAGGTGGTACTTGACGACGAAAGCGCCCAGGATGGCCTGACAGACGACCCCCAGCGGCAGCAGTCCCCCGAACAACGCGAGATGCCACCGGAAGGGCTTCCGGAAGAAAGCGAGCGCAGAGGCGGCGATCACCACGACGCTGACGATCCCGGTGACCAGCCGGTTTCCGTACTCGATCCACGCGTTGAGCTGTGAAGGTGCCACGTAGCCCCCGTAGCACTTGGGCCAGTCGGGGCAGCCGAGTCCGGAGGCGGTCAATCGCACGGCTGCACCGGTGAATACGATCAACGTGAGCACCACCAGGGCAATCGTCGTCACCTTGGCGTAGCGATCAGGGGATATCTCGAGGCGCTTGAGCATGGTTCCCTGGCTCGGCGCCGGATCCGGGGCTGGTCGCAGCGGCCGGTTCAGCCGCCGTTGCCGCTCGAGCCAGGGCCGACGAGAAAGTCGATCAGCTGCTCCAGCTCCTGCGGGGGAAGGCTGGAATAGCGGTCGGGCATGACCGCGTTTTCGTAGCCTTTCGCCTTTGTGGCATTCGGGTCGACGATGGCTTCCTCGACCTTGGCCCGGGACATCCCGGGGAGCACTTCGTCCAGGTCGGGTCCGAGCACACCGGCCGACTGTGCGGCGGCGAAGGTGTGACAGCTGCCGCAACCCTGGTCGGCGTAGATCTGGGCGCCCTGGCCTTCACCCGGGGCGACCGGAGGCTTGACACCCGGAACGCCGGCGTAGCGGGCTACATAGGCGGCGACGTCCTGGAGGTCGTTTCCGGTGACGATGTCGGCCGGCATGCTGATCCCGGGGTAGCCCTGCACCGAGGGGCGGGGGTGCTCGATCTGGTACCGGACGATGCCCTTGATGGTGTCTTCGTCCATACCGGCCTCGCGTGCGGCGGCGAATGCGGTGTCGAGGTTCGGTCCCTGGACACCCTGGCTGGCGGCCTGTTCCATCACGTGGCAAGTCCCGCACTTGGCGTTGAAGAGCTGACGGCCGCGGTCCTGGAAGCCGCCGGAGATGTCAGCCGACGTGTCGGCGCCGCAGCCGGCCACGAGGGCGGAAAGTAGTCCGATCGAGACGAGGAGAGTGGAAAGTTTTGCGGCAGTTCGGGTTCGCGTCATGGTTCAGAGGATTCCTGAAGGCATCCTATAGACCGCTGCCCCCGTCACGTCTGCTGATGCATGAAGTAGGCTGGCAACGAACGTCACAAGCGCACGGAAAGGCAGATATGAGGGTCAGCGTGGGGATGTCGGATGTGGTTCTGAGGGTCGGACCGGACCATACGCTGCGCGACGCGGCGTCACGGATGGTGGGCCACGGGGTCGGTGC
The DNA here is from genome assembly GCA_030835185.1 of Solirubrobacterales bacterium. GTDB lineage: Bacteria > Actinomycetota > Thermoleophilia > Solirubrobacterales > 70-9 > 67-14. The sequence continues at coordinate 3,165 of JAUQWL010000053.1, forward strand.
CGCGATCGTCGAGGACGAGAACTGGCCTGTGCCGCGGATCATCACCGAACGCGACATCCTCAAGGCTCTCGGTACCGGGCTCGATCCCGATTCGGAAAAGGTCAGCGACCACATGAGCGAAAGCGTCATCACCGCTTCCCCGGAGTGGAGCATGGAGCGGGCGGCGATGGAGATGTCGAGGCGGAACATCCGCCACCTTGCGATCTACCGCGACGGAGAGCTGGTCGGCGTGCTTTCGATGCGCGACATCATGAGGGTGTGGACCAGTGACGGGGCCACCTCGGGCGGACCGCCCTGAGGGTTTCCGACTCTCGGGGGAGCCCCCTCAAGTGGAGTGCTGCGGCGGTCCCGGCCCGCGCGGCTCCTGCCTGACACACCAGCCGCTTAGCTGCTCCCGCTGAACGGTGAAGATCAGTCCCGGCCAGGAGGGCCGAAGCTCTCGACCGGGAGTTCGGCCCGGATCTCTTCCTGCTCGCGCGGCAGGCTGTAGAAGGAGCGCCTGCCCTTCCTGGCGAAGCTGCGAAGCGCGAAGAAGGTGAAGATCGCGCCCACTACCGCGTAGGACCAGACCGGCAGGAAAAAGCCGGTCGCGAAGGTGCCGGCCAGCAGACCGAGGATTCCGAAAGCCAGCAGCGCCGGTGCCCAGGAGGGGGCGGGCAGCTGGATGGTCTCGGTCGGCTCGATTATCTGTGACTTTTCCATGGAAGTCGGTCGGACCTCAGGCGGCCAGGTAGAGCGTTGCGAAAAAGAAGGTGAATGCGAAGATCGCCGCTGAACCCGCGCCGATCAGCATCCCGGACGAGAAGTTTCTCTTGGTGCGCTCGCGATCCATGGCCGGAGTTTTATCAGGCGACCGCGTCGACGGCCATCGCCACGAAGAGCAGGGCGAGGTAGGCGAGCGAGTAGAGGTAGGTACGCAGGTTCTGTGGCTTCGCCGGGTGACGGAAAAGCTGGAGTGAAAAGGCGATGAAGATTGCCCCGAGGACGACCGCGCTTATGAGGTAGATCAGACCGAGCAAACCCGTGAAGAAGGGCCCCAGGGTCACGGCGAACATGATGAAGGTGTAAATCAGTATCTGCCGACGGGTCTCCGCTTCGCCCTTGACCACGGGCAGCATCGGGACTCCGGTGCGCTCGTAGTCCTCCTTGATCATCAGCGAGAGTGCCCAGAAGTGGGGCGGGGTCCAGAAGAAGATGATCAGGAAGGGCCAGAGGGCCTCGACGGTCAGACCGCCGGTTGCGGCCGCCCAGCCGACCAGCGGCGGCACCGCGCCGGCACTGCCGCCGATGACGATGTTCTGCGGCGTGATCGGCTTGAGCCAGATCGTGTACAGAAAGACGTAGCCGAACAGACCGACCATGGCCAGTGCCGCGGCCGGCAGGTTGACCGTAATCCAGAGCTGGATGAAGGCAGCCACCCCGAGGGTGATGCCGAAAATGAGGCCGTGAGCGGGGCTGATGCGGCCGTTGACCAGCGGTCGGGCGCTGGTCCGGGCCATGCGGGCATCGCTCTCGCGGTCGACGAAGTGATTGATCGCTCCGGCGCCACCGGCGGCGAGATAGCCACCGAGCATGGTCCACAGGATCGTGGAGAGCGGCGGTCCGGAAGGGTCGGCGACGAACATGGTCGTGACCGTGGTCAGGAGCAGCAGGCTGATGATCCGGGGCTTGGTGAGGGTGATGTAATCGCGAGCTACGGAAAGCACGTCATGGAGAGGGGTCGGCTGGGCAGTTTCGACTGCGCTTCGCATGTGCGCGCCGCGCACCTCGAGACGGTCGATCATTCGTTCAGGCTACCGGCTGGCTTTCGCCGGCCGGGGTTTCCTGCCCGGCTTCGCGTCGTACGAGCGATTCGCGGATGTCCCGCATCGGCTGCGCGCTGCGAACATCGGGCAGCACATCGAAATTGTGCTGCTCCGGCGGTGAGAGGGCCAGCCACTCGAGTGATTCGCCGCGCCAGGGATCGGGCGTGGCGGCGGCACCCGCTTCGCGGCTGCGGATCAGGTTGCCGATGGCCAGGAGGATTCCGATGAAGAGCACGACGGTGCCCAGGGTGGCAACCAGGTTGAAACCGGCTACGTCCTCGTCGGCAAAGAAGCGGTAGGAGTCGGTGACCTGGTCTTCGACTCCGGCACCGAAGAGCGGCACCAGGGCGATCAGCGAGCCGGCGAACATGACCCAGAAGGAGATCTTTGCGCGCTGTTCATCGAGCATGCGCCCGGTCATCTTCGGGTACCAGTAGGAAATCGCTGCAAACCCTCCGAAGAGAGCGAATCCGATCAGGGTGAAGTGGGTAGCGGCCCAGGCGTCGTAAGTCTGCTGGAGCTGCGACCCCACCGCGATCGTCGACTGGCTCACTTCGACGGCCAGCCCGATCGACGCCAGGGACAGCGCACCCATCGCAAAGCGCAGCGGCGCGCGCATCTGGAAATCACTGGAGGAGACCGCGGAAATCAGGTTGTAGAAGATCAGGCCGAACGGCACGATCAGCGATATGGACATGACCATCGCGTAGTACTTCCAGCCGCTCCCGAGCGGTGCGGTGATCATGTTCTGGGTCCACGCCAGGGTTCCGATAGTGGCGATCGCAGCCAGGGAGCCGATTACGGTCTCCCTGCCGGGCAGTGGTCTCCTGGTGAAGGTCTGGACGACCTCGGAGATCGCACCGAGCATCGTGACCGCGACGCCCATGTAGGCACCGGTGAAGAAGATGAAGCTGAGGTGCTGCCAGAGCAGCGGTGCTCCTCCGGCCCCGCCGGTGAAAAAGCTGCCCCCGAGCTGCCGGTCGATCATCAGCATGGTCAGAGCGGCGAGGAATATCGGGACGATGACGACCATCTGCCAGGCGACGATTGCCGCGCTCCAGACGAAGATCGGCGCACGGCGCCAGGCCATTCCCGGGGCGCGCAGGTTGCGGACCGTGACCAGGAGGTCGATCGACAGGAGCAACAGTCCCAGCGTGATCATGCCGGTGGCGGCGATCCAGGCATCGACGCCGTTGTTCGGGGTGAAGACTTCCTGCGAGAGCGGGGGGAACGGGTTGATGCCGGCTTCGGGCGGCGTGAAAAGGAAGGTCGCATACAGCAGGAAGCCCCCGATGATGAACATCCAGAGGCCGGTCTGGCCGAGGCGGGGCAGAGCGGTTCCCCGACTCCCGATCTGAAGCGGCGTCACGTAGTAGAGAAGACCGATACATAGCGGCAGGGCGAAGAGGAAGATCGCGGTCGTTCCGTATACGGAGAGCAGCCGGTCGAAGGTGACGGCATTGAGGAAGACGTTCTCCGGAACTGCGAGCTGGAGCCGGACGATGACCAGTTCGAACGCGGCGAGAAAGGCCGATCCGAACGCGGCCGAGATGAGGATGAGCGAGATGACTTTGTGGTCGGGGCTGGTGGCCAGCCGTGACCACCCGGGGCTGTCCTGAGACTCACCGCCGGCGATTTCCGGACGGGTCGGCGGCATCGTGGTCGGATAGCTGCTCATGGCGTGGGCTCGACCTCTCCTTGCGGGGTCTCTTCGGCGGCGGCCTCAAGCTCGGCCTCCTGAGTCTTCACGACGGAATCCTGGGCGGTCTGGATGTCGGTCTTCAGCTGCTCGAGGAAGGCTTCGTATTCGCTGACGGAAACCACGTCCACCTGAGCTTCCATGGAGTCGTAGCCCTGCCCGGAAAGCAGCGAGGCGCGGCCGGAATAGACGCCTTCCTCGTCGGCGCGGAAGTAGACGCGGTTCGTCTTGCCCGGTACAGCCTGGGCCTTGCCTGTCAGTGACGGGACGTTCCAGCCGTGGATTACGTCGGCCGAGACGAGGTCCAGTGCGACGGTCGTATCGACCGGGACGACCAGACGGTGATACGTGAAGGTCGCGTTCGGGTAGTCGTAGCGCCAGAGCCACTGCTGGCCGGTAGCCTGGATCTCCAACCGGCCATCGTCGTTCAGCCCGGCGACCTGGCTGCTGCCGACCGGAACTTCGCGCGCCTGGCTCGAGAAGACGGTCGCGGTCACAAAGAGCGCCACCGCCACCACACCGAGCCCGAGCCCGACCCTGAGCTGCCCGCCCTTGCCGGAATTCCCGGCGTCGGCGTGGCGGTGGTGCCGCTTCGTCGCGCGGAGGATCGCCAGGTTGACCGCGACGATCGCGATCACGATGAGGATGAAGGTGATCCAGTGAAAGGTGTTGACCTTTTCGATCCCAGGCGACGCGGCGTCGGGGTTCAGCGAGAAGGCCGACGCCGGGGAGGCGAAGGCCGCAACGGCGAACAACGCGGTGGCGGTCGCCGGGAGCAGAGTCAGGAGTTTTCTGGAGCGAGACAGCACAGCGCGGCCATTCTAATCGGATGTGCCGGACAGGCGGCGGCGACCCGTGGGCGGAGGTCCGGGGAGGTCGCTTAGTGTGTGGTCTGCGGATGAACTGGCCGACCTCCAAGATGTCGCGTAAGAGGCGACAAAGATCCGCCCTCCGGATCGCCGGCTTTGCTGCTCTGGCGGCCGCTGTGATCGTGCCTCATGTCCGCTACCGGTTGCGCCTGCCGATGTCGGTGACGGTCGCTTCGACGGTGGCGGCTCCGGCAGCGATCGCCATCCTCTGGCCGCGCACGAAGACGCGCGACCTGCTCCTTTTCGCCAGCCAGATGTGGGCATTCGCGGTCACTCACGAGCTTCCGTACGACGATCCCGAGCGCCTGCGCAAACGGCTGAAGATCGACTATACGATCAAGAGCGACCGCTGGATCGGGCGTGGCCGGCTACCGAATGCACGGCTCCAGCGAGCCCTGCACGATGGCCCCTGGGGCGAGTCGCTGACGACCTTTTCCGCCTGGACCCACTGGATCTGGTTCATCCAGCCGAACTCGGCCCTGATCTGGATCCTGCTGCGCCGGCACGAGGCATTTCCGCACTCGGCCCGTCAGATGGCAGCCGTCTTCGACATCGGCTGTGCGATCTACTTCCTCGTGCCCTCGGCGCCACCCTGGTGGGCATCGGCCCACGGTCACACCGGCGACGAGCAGATCAAGCGGGTGATGATCGAGTTCGGCGAGCGCATCTGGGGGCCGGCCTGGACCCGGATCTTCGGCACTCTGGGCAGTAACCCGTGGGCCGCGATGCCTTCCCTCCACTTCGCCACCGCCCTGATGGCAGCGATCCTGCTCAGCGAGAACGGCGGGCGCGTGCAGGGTGCGCTCGGGTGGTCCTACGCCGGGGCACTGGCGTTCGCGCTCGTATATCTGGGCGAGCACTACATAACGGACCTGCTCGCCGGCGCCGGCCTCGTCCTGCTCGTCCGCAAGGGGGAGCCGCTGGCGCGGCCGTTCGCGTCGCAGGTAAACAACGGCCTCAGGCGCCTTGAAGCGATCGCGACTGCCTGACATGGTCCCACCGGGGGTGTTGCGATCAGTTCCAGGTTGAAGCCTTCAGAGAAGGACCGCGCGGCTTCGGGCAGCAGGCCGGCCGGGCCTCCGGGCGAACCGGAGGTCGGGGTCGGGGAGGACGAAGGCGACGGCCTTCCCACGTTCACGGTCCGGGGGGCGATCCAGACCAGCGCCCTGATCCTGGCCCTGGTTGTCGGCATCTACTTCTTCGTGCCGAAACTGGTCGGCGTGGGAGACGCGATCGAAACCCTCGAAGAAGCCAGGCCGATCTGGTTCGCGGTCGCAGTCGGTTTCGGCGTGCTCTCTTTCGCCACCTACATCGCCCTCTTTCGTGCCGTCGTCGGCGGGGAGGTCTTCCCGGTCAGCTGGCGCGAGGCGTACGAGATAAACATGGCCGGGTTCGCGGCGACGCTTCTGTTTTCTGCCGGCGGTGCGGGTGGGGTCGTCCTCACCTACTGGGCGCTTCGCCAGGGGGGGATGGAGCGCCGCGATGTCGGCACCCGGATGGTCGCCTTCATCGTGCTCCACTACCTGTTCTATCCGCTCGCATTGGTCGTTTTCGGGGTACTGCTTCGAACCGGAGTGCTCAGCGGCAGCACGGCGGTCTCTCTGACGATCGTGCCCGCAGCGGTCGCCGGGCTGGTGATGATCGTCGGGCTGGCGATCGCGCTCGTCCCCAAGGACATCGAACGACGGCTGAAGGGATACGCCGAGCGCCGGCCCTCCGCCAGATACCTGGCGACCCTCGCGACCGTTCCGGCAACTGTGGCCGAGGGCGTCCGGGAGGCGCTGAGGCTGGTCGCGCGCCCGACGCGCGCCGGACTGGCCCTTCTCGGAGCGGCCGGCTTCTGGGCCGCGAACATCGGAATCCTGTGGGCATCCTTCAAGTCACTCGGGATCGCGATCCCGTTCGGCGTAGTGGTCATGGGCTTCTTCATCGGCATGGCTGCCAACCTGATCCCGTTCGTCCCGGCGGGGGTCGGCGCGGTCGATGCCGGCATGATCGGTACCTTCGTCCTCTTCGGCTTCCCGGAAGCCGAGGTGTTTGCGGCGATCCTGATCTATCGCCTGGTCGCCTTCTGGATGCCGATTCCCCCGGGCGTAGTCGCCTTCTTCCAGCTGCGTCGCACCGTCAGGCGCTGGAAGTCAGACGGACTGCCGATCGACCGGCCACCGCAACGTTCGCTGCTGCAGCCGGATGTCTGATCGCAGGAGCACGAGGTTCCCGCACCTTCCCGCCGCTCGTCGGGTATTCGACCCGGCCCCGGGAGCGGGTCCACCCGACAGACCGGTCGGTGATCGTCGGCTATGCTTCATAAAGTAAAGTGTTGAATCCGGAGACGGCCCCGAACCGGCCGGTCAAAGTCAGGAAAGAGGAGCATGAGCAGTAGCGAAGTTGAAAACCTGATCATCATCGGTGGCGGTCCCGCCGGCTACACGGCTGCCCTGTACGCCTCCCGCGCCGAGCTCAATCCGCTGATCTTCGAGGGTTTCCAGTGGGGAGGCCAGCTCCAGAATACGACCGACGTCGAGAACTACCCGGGCTTTCCCGAGGGCATCATGGGCCCGGAGATGATGAGCCGTTTCCGTGAGCAGGCCGAGAGGTTCGGCACCCGCTTCGTCAGCGACGATGTCGACCGGGTCGAGCTCGGCGACGGCGGCATTCAGAAGGTCTTCGTCGGCGACGACGAGTACAGGGCAAAAGCCGTGGTGCTGGCCATGGGTGCCGAACCGAGACGTCTCGGTGTGCCCGGCGAAATGGAACTGATGGGGCGCGGGATCTCGACCTGCGGCGTCTGCGACGGTGCCTTCTTCAAAGGGAGGAAGACGATGGTGGTCGGCGGCGGCGACTCGGCCATGGAAGATGCGGTATTCGTCGCCAAGTTCGCGTCCGATCTCAGCCTGGTCCACCGGCGCGACGAGTTCCGCGCCTCGGCGATCATGCTGGAACGTGCCCAGGCGACTCCCAACATAGACCTGATGACCCCTTACGCCCCGGAGGAGTTCATCGCCGGCGAGGACAGCTCTCTCGCCACCGTCCGTCTGAAGCATTCCGAATCCGGAGATACCGAAGACGTCCCGGTTGACGGTGTCTTCGTGGCGATCGGTCACATCCCGCGGTCCGAAGTCGTCGCCGGGCAGGTTGACACCGATGACGAGGGTTACGTGATCACCGATCCGGTTTCGACCAAGACGCATCTGGCCGGTGTCTTCGCCGTGGGGGACCTGGTCGACCACACCTACCGCCAGGCAGTCACCGCTGCCGGATCGGGCTGCCGCGGAGCGCTTGACGCGGAATGGTACCTGCGGGACACCGAGTTCTGACCAGTCGGTCCTTCACCACCGCGCAGCACGTCGAGTCCGCTGAACTCGGTCGCTGACCGGTTTCGCGATGACCGTTTTCGATCGCGGGCCCGGCTTCACAATGGCCGTTTTCGATCGCGGGTCCGGCTTCCGGGCAAATACGCGAATCCACATCCGGCCTCCGGTCACTCATGCCCGGTTTCTCTTTCGACGGCGGCGGTGACGACCTCCGCTGCCTCGCGGGTTCTTGGTGCGGGCCCGGTCGGTATCGCGCGGTTGTCGATCGAGTCGACGGCCTGGATCTCGCGTGTGGTCGATGCGAGAAAGGCCTCCCGGGCACCGAAGACGTCGTCGACGCCGAAGCGGCCGGTTTCGACATCGCAGCCGGCGATCACGTAGCGCCGGGTGATCGAGTCGAGCACCCCCGCTGCGGTCTCGGTGGTCCTGAGCGATCCCTCCCGGGAAACCCAGAACAGCGTCGAGGTCGGCGCTTCCAGCACCAGGCCGTCGGCGGTGACCAGCAGTGCCTCGTCGGCACCTGCTTTCTTCGCGATCCGGGTTGCCTGCATGTTGGCGGCGTAAGAAAGCGACTTGACGCCGTCGAGGATCAACGTAGGGGAGTAGGCGACCGTCGCCAGGGAGACCGAAGGCGAGTGGGCCGGAAGCGTTTCGATCGACAGCACGCGTCGACCGGCTCGTGTCACGACGATCCTCATCAGGCAGTCCGCCCGGCCGACACTTCCGAGCAGGGCCTGCGCGTCGGCTTCGACAAGGGAGAGATCCAGTTCGAGGTCGATCGCTCCGGCCGAGGCCTCCAGCCGGGCGAGGTGCGCGGTCAGGGCGAAGGGCCGGCCCCGGTAGCAGCGCAGAACCTCAAAGACACCGTCGCCACGGAAGAGGCCGTCGTC
>JAUQWL010000054.1 GCA_030835185.1 Solirubrobacterales bacterium
TCTGACTTACCCCCACCCGCTGCTCAAGCAGGTCTGTGCGCCGGCCCAGCCGGACGAAATCGAGCCGGTGGTCGGCGATCTGCTCGACACGATGAACTCCTTCGATCACTGTGTCGGGCTCGCCGCTCCCCAGATCGGCCACGCCCTGCGGATCGCCGTGGTCGACATCACCGGCCACCCGCGCGCCAAGGATCCTCACGGTCTGATGATGCTGGTCAACCCGAAGGTCACCGGCCGCTCGGAGGGGTCGAAGGTCAGCCGCGAGGGCTGCCTCAGCCTGCCCGACCTGACTGCCAATGTGCGGCGGCCGAGAAAGGTCACGGTCGCTTTCGGCGGCGAGCAGGTCGAGCTGAAAGGCTTCGAGGCCCGCTGCGTCCTCCACGAAATCGACCACCTCGACGGCATCCTCTTCCTCGACCGGGTCGCCTCGATAACCGACGACCTTTTCCGTCGTCAGCACTACGGCTAGATCAGGAGCGGGCACCGCGAGCGCGGCCGGCAGGACGGCCGCCGCCAGGTCGGCAGGACCACGGCTGGATCGGGAACAGGCACCCGGCCGGGAAGGACCGGCACCACCCCGGACTTCCGTCCTTCGGCGTGGCTCAGCGGCGGCGGAGGGCCATCAGCCCTCCGACCACGAAGCCGGTGGCGACGGCTCCGACCACGATCGAGCGTCGATGCTTCTTGATCTGACTACGCCAGTCCGTGATCTCGGTGACCCGGTCGCGCAGTGCGTCGACCGACTGCCCGAGATCTTCGCGCTGGCGATCCATGTCGGCACGGATCTGGGCGGATGTACGCTTCGGACGGGGAGGACCCGGAGGAGTGTGAGGCGACGCGCCCGCCCCGCGTTGCGGCGCGGGCGCCCGCTCGCCCGACGACCGGTCACGACCGGGATTCCGGGCGGGCGGCGAAGAATCCGCATCCTCAGGCCGGTACGGCTCGGGAGCGCCCGAACCCGGTTGTTCACTCATCGCTCCTCCTCGCCCGGCGTAAGCACAGCCCGGGCCTTCTGGGCCTGTTCTATTGCCTCGCTCGGCACCGGCGCCCCGGTCGTCTCGAAGGACCTGTAGGCGAAGAATCCGGCGCCCGCAGCCACCAGGAGGAATAACACCGCCTCGATCAGGTAGCCGGCCCACGGTTCATCTTCGAAGAAGAGCGAGTTCAGGCCGAGTGCGAAGGCATGCATCAGCAGGATCAGCGCCAGAAAGGCGAATATCCCGGCGGCGACACCGACCGCGGAGCCACGTGCCAGGGTGGTGACCTTCTCGCTGACCTCGGTCTTGGCGAGCTCGATCTCCTCGCGGATCAGGTTGGAAGTCTGCTCGGTGACCTCATAGACGAGTTCACCGACGGTTTTCTCCGAATCGGGCCGATTTGGATCGCGGGGCGCCATGGTTATTCGGGGGGATCCTCGTTGAAGATGCGGCGGTAGGCGACGGCAGTCAGCCTGGCCGCGATCATCGTGGCCAGCGCGCCGCTCGCCGTGAGCATGAGGCTCCAGGTAAGTCGCTTGACGATCTCGTTGTCCTTGTCCATATGGCGTCTCACAATACCCACCGGGCTCCGGTCTGTAACCGTCAGCGGTCCTGTCTGAGCTCGAGGCCGTCGCAGATAGTGGTGACCACCAGGTCTCGGGCCCCGTCGAAGTCGGCTTCCTCTGCCGGGATCAGGCCGAAAATCCAGCCCGAGAGCAGTTGCTCGATCACACCGTAAAAGGTCATCGAGGCGAAGTAGGCGTCGACGTCGAGCCGGAAATGGCCGTCGGCCTGGCCCTCGGAAACGATCTTGGCGATCAGGCGATACGCCTCGTTGATCTGCTCGAGGTGCGTCTGGCCGAACGAGTTGGCGGCGCGGGTGACTTCGACGATGATCACCTTCATCAACTCCGGGTCGTAGCGATAGGAGTCGATGATGAACCCGGCGACCGTCCCGAGCCGGTCCCTCGGCAGGAGCGAGTCTCCGTCGGTGGCCTTGATCGCTTCGATCAGAAGGGACCAGCGCTGACGGAAGAGCTCGTCGAGAACGTTCTCCTTGGAATCGAAGTAGTGATAGACGAGCCCATAGGCGACGTCGGCTTCGTCGGCGATGTCAGCCACCCGGGTCGAGTGAAAGCCCTGACGGGCGAAGACACGGACCGCCGCATCGAGGATCTGTCTCCGTCGCTCGGCGGCTGCCTCGCGCGCCATCAGCTTCCACCCCCCCGGCACCCCTGCCTGGGGTGTTCCTGACCGGGGTGATCCTGCTCGAGATGCCCGAACAACTCCGATCGCCGGTTCACAAGTGCCGGCAGGCCGGACCTGACCTCGGCCTGTTCTTCGAAATCGAGGTCGGCCGCGGCGAAGCCTTCGTCCATGCCTTCCACCTGTGCAAGCACCCTTCCCCAGGGATCGACGATCATCGAGTGTCCCCAGGAGTCGAACTTCGGCTCGGCCGGTCCGACCTGTCCGGCCGCCAGTACGAAGGCCTGGTTCTCGATCGCCCGGGCCCTGACCAGAATCTCCCAGTGATCACGGCCGGTGGGTATCGTGAAGGCGGAAGGCAGGGTGAAAAGGGTCGCCCCGCGATCGACCAGGGCGCGGAACAGCTCGGGGAAGCGCAGGTCGTAACAGACGGCCATGCCGATCCGGAGGGAGCCGCAGTCGGCGACCACCACCTCGTCGCCTGCGTCTTCGACTTCGGACTCGCGGTAAGAAACCCCGCCGACGTCGACGTCGAACATGTGGATCTTGCGGTAGCAGGCGATGATCTGCCCGTCCGGTCCGATCAACAGCGAGGTGTTTGTCGGACGACCGTGCTGGTGGGATTCGGTGAAACTGCCGGCCAACAGGGTGATGCCGAGCTCCTTCGCCCACGTCCGGGCGGCGGAGACGGCGCGCCCGTCGATCGGCTCGGCGCCTGCGGCCAGTTCATCGCCGGCGGCCATGAGGGGCCACTTCTCCGGCAGGACTACCAGCGATGCTCCGTCGGTCGCCGCGGCTCTGGTCTGACGCTCGGCCGCTTCGAGGTTGCGGGCGAGGTCTGAAGTCGAGTTGATCTGGACTACGGCGGCTCTCATCGGGCTGTTGATTGACGTGTCAATCAGCCCAAGTATATGTACCTGACCGCCGCCGGGTCGTTGCCGGTTCGACCGGACCGGGACGTCC
>JAUQWL010000004.1 GCA_030835185.1 Solirubrobacterales bacterium
CCGCAAGCCCTGGGTCAAGACTTCGCTGGCCCCCGGTTCGACGGTGGTTACCGACTATCTGGATCGTGCCGGGCTGACCGAGTACCTGGACGCACTCCAGTTCAACCTGGTCGGTTACGGCTGCACCACATGCATCGGCAACTCCGGCCCGCTCGACCCGGCGATTTCGGCGGCGATCGAGGAGAAAGACCTCGTCGTCTGCTCGGTCCTCTCCGGAAACCGGAACTTCGAAGGCCGGATCAGCCAGGACGTCAAGGCCAACTACCTCGCTTCGCCACCGCTGGTCGTCGCCTACGCGCTCGCAGGCCGCATGGACATCGATATCCAGACCGACTGCCTCGGCGAGGACCCCGACGGCAACCCGGTGTACCTGAGCGACATCTGGCCGGATACCGCTGAAATCGCCGAGGTCGTAGGCGAGTCGATCCGTCGCGAGATGTTCACCGAAAGCTACGGTGGCGTATTCGACGGTGACGAGAACTGGCAGAAGGTCTCGGTACCCGAGGCCGACCGTTACACCTGGCCAGACTCGACCTACGTCCGCCGCCCGTCTTTCTTCGAGGACATGCCGGCGGACCCTCCCGGCGTCGACCCGATCGAGGGCGCCCGCGTACTGGCGCTGCTCGGCGATTCGATCACTACTGACCACATCTCTCCGGCCGGGGCGATCAAGAAGTCCAGCCCGGCCGGTGCCTGGCTGATCGAGCAGGGAGTCGGCCCGGCCGATTTCAACTCCTACGGTTCCCGGCGCGGCAACCATGAGGTCATGGTGCGCGGCACTTTCGCCAACATCAGGCTGAGGAACCTGCTGGTCGAAAAATCGGGCGGCTTCACACGGCACTTTCCCGGTGAGCAGGAAACCAGCATCTACGAAGCGGCGATGCAGTACGCCGACGAAGGGGTACCGCTGGTCGTGCTCGCCGGCAAGGAGTACGGCTCCGGCTCCTCCCGGGACTGGGCCGCCAAGGGCACCAAGCTGCTCGGGGTGCGCGCCGTGATCGCAGAGAGCTACGAACGGATCCACCGGTCCAACCTGATCGGCATGGGAGTGCTGCCACTGCAGTTCCCGGACGGCGAGAACGTCGAATCCCTCGGCCTGAACGGGCGGGAAGTCATCACCGTCGGCGAGCTTGACCAGGGCCGCGCCAAGTCGGTCCGGGTCACGGCCGAACGGGACGGGGCCGAAGCGGTCGTTTTCGAGGCGGTGGTAAGGCTCGATACGCCGAATGAAGTCCGGTATTTCCAGAACGGCGGAATCCTCCAGACCGTCCTGCGCGACCTCAACGCCGCCTGAGCCCGGCGGCGCTGTGACGCCGGCGGGCGAATCCGGACCGAAGGATTTCAAGGACCGGATCTCACCGGAGGCGGTCAGCGGCCTTGCTTCCATCCTGAGCGACGCATGGCCCGGCTTCCCGGAGGAGGAATTCGCCGCTTCGGCGACCTCAGGCCTGACTGATCTCGAAATGAAGGCCCGGGTCAATCAGGTGGCCCGGGCGCTCAACGCGACCATGCCAGGTGATTTCGACAGTGCCGCCGGGGTGGTCCGCGAGGCGATGGAGGTGCCGGACTTCGACGGCTGGATCGTCTACTGCGTCAACGACTGGGTCGCGCTCGCCGGCATCGACCGCCCGGATACCGCCCTGCCCCTGCTTGGTGAGCTGACATCCCGCTGGAGCGCCGAGTTCGCGATCCGCCCGTTTATCGAGGCCCACCAGGATCGAACCTTCGAGCAGTTCCGGCTCTGGATCGCAAGTCCCGACGAACACAGGCGCCGGCTGGTCTCCGAGGGTTCCCGTCCGCGCCTGCCCTGGGGCAGGCAACTGACCGTTTTCGTGGCCGACCCGACACCGACGATCGCCCTGCTGGACCGGCTGGTTGACGATCCCTCCGCGTATGTGCGCAAGTCCGTGGCCAACCACCTCAACGACATTGGCAAGGACCACCCCGACCTCGCCCTGGCGACCGCCGCCCGGTGGCTCGGCGAGACGGCTTCGAGCGCGGATGCGGCTGCCGTCGTTGATGCCGCCGGTTCCCGTGGAGAGACCGGTGAAAGGCGGGGACCCGATCGTGAGCGCCGGCAGTGGGTCGTCTCCCACGGCCTGCGCAGCCTGGTCAAGGCCGGCGACCCGGAGGCCCTCCGGCTGCTCGGCTTCGACCCCGACGCCCCGGTGTCGCTTGCTGACTTCGCGGTCACGCCGAAGCGCATCGCGATCGGGGAAGCGGTCACGATCGAGTTCAGTCTGAGGGCCGCTGATTCGACCGCGGTGATGGTCGACTACCTGGTCCACCATGCGGGCGTGAGGCGCGACTCCGGCAACCCCGGTTCCCGGCGGCGACGCAAACCGAAGGTATTCAAGCTCAAGCGCACCGTGCTCGAGGCGGATGTCGGCACTTTCTTCCGCAAGCGACACCGCTTCCGCGACGCCTCGGTCCGCCGGATCCACCCCGGGCCCCATCTGGTGGAGATTCAGGTCAACGGAAGAGTCCTCGCCACCGCCACCGTAGAGGTGACCGGCCCCTGACTTCCGCCGGAGCAGCGGGAGATCCAGCATCTGATCCAAGCCAGGGTGTGCTTCGGCCGGACGGTGAGTAGCAGCGCTACGACCGGACGGCTGAAGTGCGAACTGGCGCCGGAGCCAGGGCCGCCCTGGCCGTGCCGGCGGCGCAGCCCGTCGCCCTGGAATCACTCGGCGAGGCTGCTGCGAGAAAGAAGGTGGCGGGCGAGGGTCGCGGGAGGCAGGGGGTCCGCGCGACCCTCACCGCGCCTGCGCGTCGGTAGCCAGGGAGGGATGCCGACGCGAACGCTCCCGCGGTTTCCACCGCCGGAAGCGGGCTTGGAAGGTCTTAGTAAGTGGTGTGCTTGTCCGTAGAGGACACCTTGATCCTGCGCCGTCCCTTTTCCCTCGTCCGCTCTCCCGTTACTGCCAGCGGATCAAGACGATCCTATACCGGGATGGCATTCCCCGTCAACGTGGCATCCGGCCCGATTTCCGGCGTTCGGAAAACCGAGCTTCGTGCCATCCGGCAGCGAGCCACACCGCCTGGACTCCTCTCTCCGCAGACGCCGCCACCGGTGCCTCCGGTCACGGCTCGGACCTCCTGGCGTCGCCGCTTTCCGGTTCGTCGCGGCGGACCGGCCGGGGTGCTCAGACGGTCAGGGCGGTGAGCACGATCCGTTCCTGCTCGCGGACGTGAGCGACGGAGTAACCCTCACCCGGGCTCGCTCGCTCGGGGCGACCTATGTAGTCGAGTTTGATGTCTCCCATTATCTCGGGAAGACGGCGGCTCATCACGCTCCAGGCGCCCATGTTCCTCGGTTCCTCCTGTGCCCAGACGATCTCGCGCAGGTTTGGGTAGGACTTGATCAGCGCTTCGATCTGGCTGCGCGCGAACGGGTAGAGCAGCTCGACTCTCACCACCGCGACCTTCTCGGAGCCTTCACGCGCTTCGGCCCCGTCGATGTCGAAGTAGATCCTGCCTGAACACAGGACCATGCGTTCGACCTTGTCGCGCCGCTCCTGGGCGCGAGGGTCGTCGAGGATGAAATGGAAATGCTCGTCGGTGAGTTGCGAGAGGTGCGCCGATGCCGCCGACTGTCGCAGCATCCCCTTCGGAGTGAAGATGATCAGTGGCCGCGGCTTCTTGATCAGGGCCTGCCGGCGGAGGAGGTGGAAATACTGGGCGGCCGTCGACGGATTGGCGATGCGCATGTTGCCTTCGGCGGCGAGCGACAGGAAACGCTCCATGCGGGCGCTGGAGTGCTCGGGTCCGGCACCCTCATGGCCGTGTGGCAGCAGCAGGGTCATACGCGAGGTCAAACCCCACTTCGACTCGCCGGAGGCGATGAAACTGTCGATGATCACCTGGCCGGAGTTGGCGAAGTCGCCGAACTGTGCCTCCCAGAGGACCAGCGACTCGGGTTTGGACGAAGCGTAGCCGTACTCGAATCCGAGGCAGGCATTCTCGGAGAGCGGGCTGTTGTGGAGTTCGAACGGGGCGGTCGCCGCATCGAGGTGCTGGATCGGCGCATACTTGAGGCCGGTCTTTTCGTCGTGGAGCACCAGGTGGCGCTGGGAGAAAGTGCCGCGCTCGGTGTCCTGCCCGGTCATCCTCACGTGGATTCCGTCGCTGACCAGCGAGGCGAAGGCGAGCGCTTCGGCGTGGGCGAACTCGATGCCGCCGCTTTCCATCGCTTCGGTGCGTCTGCTCAACGGTTTGCGCAGCTTGCGGTGGATCGTGAAGCTCGCCGGGACCTCCAGCAGGGCCTCGTTCAGTTCCCTCAGACGTTCCGGCTTGACCGCAGTCTGTACGGGGGGGCTGGCCGAGCGGTCGAGCTCGCCCGTGCCGACCGAGGTGATGGTGGGATCCTCGTAGACGCCGGAGTCCATCTTCTGACGGAGTTCATCGAGCGTCGAGCGCAGCTCCTTGCGGCGGGCCTCAGCGGTCTGCTCGACTTCCTCGCGGGTGACCACGTTCTGTTCGATCAGGGTCTTCGTGTAGATCTCCGAGACCGGCTCATGGCTCTTGATCGTCGCCGACAGCAGCGGCTGGGTGTAGGCCGGTTCGTCGGTCTCGTTGTGGCCAAAGCGGCGGTAGCCGACCACGTCGATCACGATGTCGCGCTTCCACTGGTCGCGGTAGGCCATTGCCAGGCGCATGGCGTGCGAACAGGCCTCGGCGTCGTCGGCGTTGACATGGATGATCGGCACGTTGAAGCCCTTCGCCATGTCCGCCGCATATGGCGTCGAGCGCGCGTCGGTCGGATCGGTGGTGAATCCGATCTGGTTGTTCTCGATTATGTGGATCGTGCCGCCGACCGCGTATCCGTCGAGGCTCTGCATGTTGAAAGTCTCGGCGACGACACCCTGCCCGGGGAAAGCTGCGTCTCCGTGCAGCACCACGGGAATGGCGCGGTTCGTATCCAGTTCGATCTTCGAACCTTTGATCTCGCTCTGGGAAAAGCGCGTGGCACCGGTTACGACCGGGTCGATGAACTCGAGGTGGCTCGGGTTGGGGTAGAGGTTCATGGCGATCGTCTCGCCGTCGTCAGTCTTGAACGAGCCTTCGTGCCCGTAGTGGTATTTGACGTCACCGGTGCCGCCGTGGGGGATGGCGGCAACGGCCTTCACATCCTCGATCCGCTTCGACCCCTCGAACTCGGCGAAGATCGATTCGGGGGAGCGCCCGGCATTGTGGGTCAGCACCGCCAGCCTGCCGCGGTGGGCCATGCCGATTACGACCTCCTCGGCACCGTCCCGCCGGGCGGTGGTCGAAAGCTCGTCGATCATGGTCACGATCGCGTCGAGGCCCTCGATCGAGAACATCTTCTGGCCAAGGTATGCCTTTTCGATGAAGCGCTCGAACTCGAACACCTCGATCAGGCGGTTCAGCATGCTCTTCTGCTCTTCCGTCGAAAACGGCTTGCGATGTGCGCCGGTCTCGATCATCTCCCGCATCCAGACGCGCTGCTGGTGGGAGGAGATGTGCTCGAACTGATAGCCGATGGTGCCGGTGTAGGCCGCTCGCATCCGCGGCAGTGCTTCGAGCAGGGTTTCCCCCGGCACGCCGATCCTCAGGATCGAAGCGGGAATCTGGCTCATCAGCTCCGGAGTGAGCGCGACCGTTTCCGGGTCGAGGGCCGGGTCGCCCTTCGGACCGCTGCCGAGCGGGTCGAGGTCGGCCGCCAGGTGCCCGTGGGTCCGGAAAGCCTTGAGCAGCGAGGTCGCCGCCTGCACGGCCTGGAGCAGTTCCGGGCTGGGCGCGCCGGCGATCGCCGATGCGGGAGGCACCTCGGCGGAGAAAGGAGGAGCGAGTGCCGCCTTGGGGACTGCGGCTGCCAGCACCGATGCTTCGAGTCCGAGGTCGGTGGCGACGCTTTCGTAGAAGTCGCCCTCGCCGAACAGAAGACCTTCGATCTGCTTGAGGAAGTTGCCGGACTCGGCCCCCTGGATGATGCGGTGATCGTAGGTCGAGGACAGGGTCATCACCTTGGAGATGCCGAGGTTCCGGAGCCTCGCCGGATCGGCATGCGACCACTCGGGGGGGTAGGCGATCGCTCCGGCGGCGACGATCGTTCCCTGGCCGGTCATCAGGCGGGGCACCGAGGCGACCGTGCCGATGCCACCGGGGTTGGTCAGGGTGATGTTCGTCCCGGCGAAATCGTCAGGCGAGAGCTGGTTCTCGCGGGTCTTGGTGATCAGATTCTCGTAATAGGCGTGGAAATCCGCGAAGTTCATCTCGCCGGCGTTCCTGATGGCGGGGACCATCAGGCTGCGGGATCCGTCCTTGCGTTCGACGTCCACGGCGATACCGAGATTGATCGATCCGTCGTCGATCGAGTAGAGCTTTCCGTCCCGATCCTCGAAGTGTCTGGTCATCGCCGGCCACTCGCGGGCGGCCCGGACTATGGCCCAGGCGATCAGATGGGTGAAAGAAACCTTCATGCCACGCTGTGAAAGCTCACTGTTGAGGCCCTTGCGCTTGGCATCCAGCGTGTCGACAGCAATCGTCCGGAACGAGGTCGCGGTCGGGATCGAACGGCTTTCGTCCATCGCCTTGGCCAGCATTCCGGCGGGACCTCGCAGGACCTTTTCTTCGGCGGCCGGTGTCGCGCTCCCGTCGGTCGCGGCGAGCACGTCGACCTTGGTCACCTTGCCGCCGGGCGCGCTGCCCGGAATCGTGTCGAGGGGCAGACCCTCGGCGGCCGCGATCCGCCTGGCGATCGGGGTCGCGCGGCCTTCGCCGGCATCGACCGCTCCGGGACCGGACGCATCGTCCCCAACGCCGTCGCCGGATTCGGCGGTGGCCGGGTGGTCGGGGGACGAGCCCGCCGAGTCACCGCTCGGACCACCCTCCGCCGACGCGCCTTCGGTGTCGGAAGGATCCATTTCGGCCAGGGCGTCGCCGACAGCGACTTCGTCATCGGGTTCTGCGCAGAGCTTCGTCACCCGCCCCGCGGTCGGCGCGGGCACCTCGGCATCGACCTTGTCGGTGGAGACCTCGACCAGGGTCTGGCCTTCCTCGACGACGTCACCTGCCGCCACATGCCACTCGAGGACGGTCCCTTCGGTGACCGACTCGCCCATCTCGGGCATCGCGACTTCGATCATGGTGGACTCGGCCATTTGAGGTGAGTCTATGCAAAGCGGCAAGGAGGGATGTTCCGCGTCGTCGAGGACTGCAGCTTCGCTGTCACTGCGGGCAATGTATGGTCCGGTCCATTCCGTCCCGAAGCTGGTTGAGCAGCCGCGGGAAACGAGGATCGCGAGTCTGGAGGAGGTTCGATGGATTACTTCGTAACTGGTGGAACGGGCTTTATCGGCCGGTACCTGATCGAGCGCCTTCTGAAGCGCGGCGGAACCTTGCACGTGCTTGTGCGCGAAGGATCCCGCGGCAAGCTCGAGGAGCTGATCGCAGGGTGGGATACAGGCGAGGGTGAGGTCCTGCCGGTCGTCGGTGACCTGAATCAGCCGGGCCTTGGCATCGCCGACGCCGAAATCGACCGGCTCAAGGGTACGGTCGACCACTTCTACCATCTGGCCGCTGTCTACGACATGGAAGCCGACGACGAGGCCCACCGGCTGGCCAACGTCGAAGGTACGATGCACGCCGTCGAGCTGGCCAACCGGCTCGAGGTCGGCTGCTTCCATCTGGCCAGCTCGATCGCCGCCGCAGGCCTGTTCAAGGGGACCTGGCGCGAAGACATGTTCGACGAGGCCGAAGACCTCGACAGGCACCCGTACTTCCGGACCAAGCACGAATCCGAGCGCATCGTTCGCGAGCAGCTCCAACGGCCGTGGCGAGTCTACCGGCCGGGCATCGTGGTCGGTGACTCGCACACCGGCGAGATGGACAAGATCGACGGCCCGTACTACTTCTTCAAGCTGATCCAGCGGCTTCGCAGCGTACTGCCCCCGTGGGTGCCGACGATCGGTTTCGAAGGCAAGCAGATCAACGTCGTCCCGGTCGATTTCGCCGCCGACGCGATCGATCACATCAGCCACGAGGAGGGCCTCGACGGCAAGGCCTTCCACCTGACCGACCCCAACCCTCTGCGCGCCGGCCAGATCCTCAATCTGTTCGCCCGCTCCGCCCATGCGCCGCAGACATCGATGCGGGTCGATCCCCAGATGCTCGACATCATCCCGCCGGCGGTGCGCGGCGGTCTGATGATGCTGCCCCCGGTCAAGCGCATCACCGACACCGTCCTCGAGGACCTCGGGATCCCGAGGGACGTCCTGATCAACATCAACTATCCGACCAGGTTCGACTGCTCGAATACGCTCAGTGCGCTCGAAGGCAGCGGAATCGCGGTGCCGCCCCTGGCTACCTATGCCGACAAGCTCTGGGATTACTGGGAGCGAAACCTCGACCCCGACCTCTTCAAGGACCGCTCGCTGGGCGGTGCGATCGGCGGCAAAGTCGTGATGATCACCGGTGCTTCTTCCGGCATCGGCTATGCCGCGGCGCTGAAGGCCGGCGAGGCAGGGGCGACGGTGCTGCTGGTGGCCCGTTCGGCCGACAAACTCGAAGAGACGAAGGCTGAGATCGAGGAGGCCGGCGGTACAGCCGAGATCTTCCCCTGTGACCTGTCCGACATCGAGGATGTCGAGCGCATGGGTAACGAGGTCCTTCTGGCCCATGGTCACGTGGACGTCCTCGTCAACAACGCCGGCCGCTCGATCCGGCGCTCGGTGGCGCTTTCCTACGACCGCTTCCATGACTTCGAGCGCACCATGCAGCTCAACTACTTCGGCGCGCTGAAGCTGATCCTGACCCTGCTGCCGCGGATGCGGGAGAGGAAGAGCGGTCACATCATCAACATCAGCTCGATCGGGGTACAGACCAATTCACCGCGTTTTTCGGCCTATGTCGCCTCGAAGGCGGCACTGGATGCGTTCAGCCGGACGATCGCCTCGGAGATCGTCGACGACAAGGTCCACATCACCACCATCCACATGCCGCTGGTGAGAACGCCGATGATCGCGCCGACCAAGATGTACGACGCTTTCCCGACGATCAGTCCGGACGAAGCCGCCGAGATGATCACCGGCGCGATGATAAGCAAGCCGAAAAAGGTGGCGACCAAGCTCGGCAACTTCGGAGAAGCGCTCTATACGATCGCTCCGAAAGCAAGCGACGCATTGCTCAATACGGGGTACAAGCTCTTCCCCGAGTCGAAGGCGGCCAAAGGCGAGAAACCGGGCGAAGGCGAGGCCGACAAGGCACCGTCGACCGAAGCGGTTGCCTTCGCTCACCTGCTCCGCGGCGTCCACTGGTAGACAGCGGGCGGGAGGGCGACGGAACCATGCGGATTCACGAGCGGTCCCATGGCTGAACGGCGTCGCCGGCTCAAGCACTGGGGTTGGGGGTACGAGGATCAGCAGAGGCCACAGCGCGAAATCGAAGAAGCCGCGGCCGGCATCCGGGCGATGTTCGGCTTCGGAGGCGATCCGGTCCCGGCGGTTCCGCTCGAGCAGGCCGGCATCCGTGCTTCCCGGCTGAAACCTCCGGCGTCGGCGTCGGCAGCGGACGGCATCTCGGGTTCCCTCTTCACGGATGACCTCCATGAGCGGGCCGTCCATTCGCTCGGCAAGGCGTATCGCGACATCGTCCGTGGACACCGGGGCGAGTTCCCCCGCCCGCCCGATCTCGTCGCCTTTCCGGAAGACGAAGCCGGGGTGAACGAGGTCTTCGACCGCGCGGCCGACTGGGGCGCCGCAGTGATCCCTTTCGGTGGTGGCACCAGCGTCGTCGGTGGCATCGAGCCGAGGCTCGAAGACGAGGACCGGCCGACGATCAGCCTCGACCTCGGCCGGCTCGATTCGTTCTTCGAACTCGACCGGCAGTCGATGGCGGCACGAATGGCGGCCGGCCTGCGCGGCCCCGCGCTGGAAGACCGCCTCCGCGCCGAGGGTCTCACCCTGCGGCACTACCCCCAGTCCTTCGAGTATTCGACTCTGGGTGGCTGGATCGCGACCAGAGCGGGCGGGCACTTTGCCACTGGCGAAACCCATATCGACGATCTGGTCGAGTCGGTCCGGGCGATTACGCCGGCCGGCGAGTGGCAGAGCCGCCGCCTTCCCGGTTCGGGTGCGGGCCCATCGCCCGACCGCATGCTGATCGGGTCGGAAGGCATTCTCGGCGTGATCACCGAAGCGTGGATGCGGGTACGCCCGCGTCCGGTCTTCAAGGCGAGCGCGACCGTCGAATTCAGTGACTTCGCCGCGGCCGCGGTCGGTGCCGTGAGGGCCATCGCCCAGTCGCGGCTCGGTCCCAGCAACTGCCGCCTGATCGATCCGTTGGAGGCGGTGACGATGGGTGCCGGCGACGGCAGGGCCACGCTGCTGCTGCTCGGCTTCGAGTCGGCCGACGTACCGGTCGCTGACCTGCTCGAGCAGGCGATCGCCATCGCGACCGATCACGGGGGCAGAGTGGCCGCGCGCAAAGTCGTCGAGCCTTCCGGGGACGGCCACGCGGCCAGGAGAGCCGACTCAAGCCGGGTGGCCGGGCCACCCGGCGAACCGGATCGCACGGTGGACGGAGGGGGCGGGTCGGGTGCCGATCTCTGGCGAAACGCCTTCCTGATGGCCCCGTACCTGAGGGACACCTTCGTCAGCTGTGGCGTCCTCTCGGAGACCTTCGAGAGCGCAGTCACCTGGGACCGGTTCGAAGAATTCCACACGGCGGTCAGCGAGGCTACCCGCAGGGCGGTGGCAGAAGCCGGCGGCGTACCGGTCGAAGGGCAGGGTTCACCGAGGATCAGCTGTCGCCTGACCCACGTCTATCCGGACGGGGCGGCCCCGTACTTCACGGTCATCGCCCCGGCCGTCAGGGGAGGCGAGGTCGAGCAGTGGGACGAGATCAAGGCGGCCGCCTCGGAGGCGATCGTCAACTCCGGCGGCACGATCACCCATCACCATGCCGTCGGACGCGATCACCGTCCCTGGTATGACCGCCAACGGCCGGACGCTTTCGCGGCGGTCCTCGGTGCGGCCAAGTCCGAACTCGACCCCGACGCGATGTTGAATCCCGGCGTACTGATCGACCCGCCCACCTGACCGGCCGGACGGCAACATCGGGGTCAGCTCCGGGCTCCCGCGCTCCCGCCACGCCGGGACTCGGTAGCCTGCTCCGGCTGCGGTTTACCGGGCAAAGAACCCGTGTCCGAGGTGACCGCAACCCCCACAAAGATGAGTTCGTCCACCTCCCAGGAAACCGCTCCCGATCGTTCGCCACTGCGGGCCGCGATCAAAACTGCCCGTCCGCACGAATGGGTCAAGAACGTCCTGGTCTTCGCCGGGCTGCTCTTTTCAGGTCAGGTCGACGACCCCTGGGCAGTCGGCCAGGCGCTCATCACGTTCGTCGCCTTCTGTGCGATCTCGAGCGCCGGCTACTTCATCAACGACCTGAACGATGTCGAGCTCGATCGGGCCCATCCCAAGAAGCGCTTTCGCCCGATCGCCGTCGGCCAGCTCCCGATTCGCTCTGCCTGGGTAATCGCCGCATTTCTGGCGCTCGGCGCCCTGGCCGTTACATTCGCCGCGGTCAACTGGAGGGTCGGTCTGATGGTCGCCGGCTACGGCGTGATCCAGGTCGCCTACAGCTTCGGTCTCAAACAGGTCGTGATCATCGATGTGATGACGCTGGCGACCCTGTTCGTACTCCGGGTGATGGCCGGTGCCGAGGCCGTCGAGACCAGTGCCTCCGAGTGGCTGATCCTCTGCACCGGCATGCTGGCGCTCTTTCTCGGCTTCACCAAACGCCGCCAGGAAGCGGTGTCCGAGCTCCACGAGGGCACGAGCAGCCGACCGGTACTCGAGCACTACTCGCTGCCCTTCCTCGACCAGATGGTGGCCATGGTCACCACCGGAACAGTCATCAGCTATGCGATCTATACCGTCTACTCACCGCTGGTTGGAAGCCGGATGATGCTGACCCTGCCGCCGGTCATCTACGGGATCTTCCGATACCTCTACCTGATCTATGATCGGTCGGACGACCGGTCAACCGCTGCCATCGTCGCCGAGGACCGCGGTGTGATCCTCGCCGGTGCCGTCTTCGCGATCACCGCCTTCCTCATCCTCTACGTCTTCAACTGAAGCGCCTTCAACCGAGCGATCGCGGCCCAACCTCACGCGTTCTGTGACGGGAGGAGTTGGACTGCACGGTTGAAAGAAGTGCTGCGCGAGCAGGGTCAGGTTGACTTTCGTCGAAAAGTTGCGTACCCTGTTATTACAAATAAGGACAAGGGAGACGGGTGGGAGCCCGGTTTGAGACCCGGCCTGATGGTCGGGACCGGCTCCAGACAGCCACCCTGATGCGGGCGAACGCTCAACTACCACTCGCATCCTGGTCCCTCTGGGGCTTTTCCGAGTTCAGCTTGTTCGTGGGGGACGGCCACTTGTCCCCGTCGACCGAATTGCGCGATCAATACCCGGGTTAGCGAGTCCGGGATACCCGAACAGACGGAGAAAAGTTGAAATCAGTTAGCCACCCGGTTGTCCGTACAGTTGCGCTCCTCACCGTACTGGTGGCGGGCCTGTTCGGTGCTCAGGTTGCCAGTGCAGCGGGGACCCCTGATCTCCAGCTCGCCGCCACTTCAGGTAACCCCCTCTACGGCCAGTCCAGTTCGGCCTCCTCGGCCGCCGCCCTGGGCAACACTCAGCCCAAGGGCTACAACCTCAGCTTCCGCGCCGTTCTCCCGGCCGGCATCACCTATACAGGTGGCGCGGAGTTTCCGCCCCAGGTCATCAACAACAAGCCCGCGGTCGGCCAGACCACTCTGATCTTCCAGAACGTCTCCGACCTGGTGGCCAACTCGCAGCAGGGAATCCTGCTCAACCTGGCGCACGACCGGAACGTCTACGAGGTCGGCGATACCTACAGCGTCGACTGGCAGGCCTTCGTCAACACCGATCCGCGCTACATGCCGAAGTTCGACGGCAATGGCGAGGTCATCGCCGGTACCTACACCGGTTCGGCCTCGGCGGGCTCGACCTCGACCATCTCCGCGATCAAGATCACCAAGTCCGAGCCCAGCCGCGAAGGCGAGATCCTCCGTGGCGTCCACGACAACCAGACGATCTACACGCTGAAGCTCGAGAACAACGCGGTCAACCCGACCGAAGCAACCACGATCGACGATTACCTGCCTGTCGGCCTCGAATTCCTGAGCTGCGAGCTCACGCCCGACAGCACCACAGACGCGCCGACCAACCCCGGCAGCCCGCAGGAGTACCCGGGATCCGGCCCGATCGTCGTCAAGCCGGTCACCGACTGTCACACCCCGGACCTGGTCGAGACGGTAGAGCTCGACCCCGACCTGGCCGGCCCGATGCCTTTCGCCGTCTACACCCACGTACGCTGGAGCACCGGCACGCTGGCCCCGTCGCAGATCCTGACCTACAGGTACCGCGCAGCAGTTCCGCTGGCCGAGAACACCCTCGACTGGCCCGGCGGCGAACCGACCCCGGTTTCGGGCGAGCAGGCGGCCAACCTGGATAACAACTCCGGACCGGAGATAACCGACGAGCAGGACCTGACCAACTACGCGACCGGCAACGGCACCTACAAAGGCAGCCGCGGCGACCTCGCCGTTTCCTCGGATGCCCGCCTCAGCCGCACCGCCGAAGATCTCGTCGTCTACAAGAGCAACGACTCCGGTTCGCTCGGCCAGGGAGACATCACCACCTGGGAGCTGAAGTTCCGCACCGGCGAGTACCGCTACAGCGACGACATCGTCGTCACCGACACCCTGCCGAGTGGCTTCTGTCCGCTGGGCCCGGACAACTACACGCACCAGCCGAACGATCCGAGCGACAGCGAATGCGACCCGACCGTGCCCGTTCACAACCCGTCGGTTCCGTACAGGACGGTGACCGAGAACAGCGACGGCACCTTCACGATCACCTGGGACAAGACGGAGCTGACCAAGCTCGGACACACCGACGTCAACGACGAGTTCGTCATCGATTTCCCGACCAGGACGCGCAAGGCGTACCAGAGCAACTTCCTGCCGGCCACTCCGATCCTGGCCAGGGATTCAGCCTCCAACAAGGTCAACCTGACCGGCGACGCCTTCTCGCGCTGCATAGCGCCCGGTACACCCGACTGCTCGGCCACCGGTCCCCGTATCTGGGGTCCGGCTGGCGATCCCGAGCCGGTCGTGGACGCTTCCGCGGCCGGCCAGTCGGCCCCGTCTGTGGTCCTGAAGAAGGAAGTCGCCGACAGTGGCATCAACTGCGAGACTGCTGCCTACGGAAAGAACCTGCCGGTCTACCTCCCCGGCGACAAGGTCTGCTGGCGCCTGACCATCGACTTCCCGGCCAGGGTCGACACCAAGGAACTGAACGTCACCGACTTCCTGCCGGTGGGCACCACTTTCATCCCGGGCTCGATCGCCGACACGGCAGCGAACACCACCACCAACACTGCCGACCTGAGCAACGCCGGTGCCGGCGTGATCGGCTGGAGCATCGGCGGCTTCGTTCCGGTCGGCAACCAGAAGTTCCAGGTGACCTTCGCCACGACGACCACTCCGGTCGGTTTTATCGATCCGTCCGACATCAAGGGCAACCTGATGAAGTTCGCGATCCAGAACACACCCGGACAGGCCTTCCCGCTGCGCGACCAGGTCAACTTCAAGGTCATCCCGCCGCTGGTCTCGATCAAGAAGGGCGTGCGCCGGGTCAACTCCGGCACCGTCTACGACCCGCCCAAGGACGGCCTCACCGTGCGTGCCGATGACGTCGCCACCTACCAGGTGGACGTCAAGGCGAGCAACGACGACGTCAAGAACGTCGAGGTCTGGGACCGGCTTCCGGCTGCCTTCGACTGCACCATCGTAACCGCGATCTCCGACGGCGGAGTCTGCTCCGATGGCGGCGCAGGCCGCGACGTGATCAAGTGGACGATCCCCGCGATCG
>JAUQWL010000055.1 GCA_030835185.1 Solirubrobacterales bacterium
GAAGTGAAGGCTCAGGTGGACGGACTCGACGCTGACGGGTTCGACCGGGCGGTCGAGGACGCGATGGCACTGTGCCCGATCGGCCGGCTGTTCGCCGGGGCCGAAGTGACCGTCGACGCTGAACTCGAAGCGTCGTAGCCAGGTCGATCTCCTCACGACAGTCGCGGCTGCGCGAAGCGGCGCGACTGTCGGGAGGGCTAACCGCCGGCCTCCCCCGCAGCGACGCCGTCGATCAGCATTGAGGTGACACGCTCGGCCGCCTGTTGCTGGGTGAGGTTCCCGGCGGCCATCTCACGCAGCGCGAGTACGAGCTGGGCGGCCAGGGCCGCGACGATCCAGTGCGGCGGCATGTCAGTGCGGAACTCTCCGTCCCGCTGGCCGCGTTCCACGACCGTGAAGAGCCGGCCGGCGACCGCCGGTCGACGCTCGAGAACCTCCGGACTCAGGGCGGCTTCGCTCGCGAGCAGCCGGTAGCGGTCACCCACGCCGACAAGCGCCCGCACCGCACGCAACAGAGCGTCCGTCGCACTGCCGCTGTCGAGATCGGCGTCCGCCAGCGCAGCTGCGCCCGCATCGGTGGCCTGAATCTGGATCGCCGTGACCAGATCATTGCGATCGGCAAAGTGGCGATACAGCGTCGCCCGCGCCATCCCGCATGCGGTGGCGATTTCAGCCATGCTCGCCCCCGGCCGGTCGGCGAGCACCCGGATCGCAGCATCGACGATCGCCCGCCTGTTGCGCAGAGCGTCGGCGCGCCGGGGCCTTTCACCGCCGTTCGGCTCCGCTTGTGAACCTGACGGTGCGGTCACGTCTCGACTCCGGCGGTATCTCCAGGTGGGCGCGGCACAGCGGGCTCGACTATAGACAACGCTGTCTTGAATCGAGTGCCATACGGCGGGAGGCCAGTCGGTAGGTTTGACAAATGAGACATCGTTGTCTACTATACTGACCAAGTCATGCCCCTCTCACTACTTCGACAGCGCCCCGGAGGTTCCGATGTTTGATCGCCTTGCCCGATTCGTCGTTCGACGCCGCTGGCTGGTAATCGCAGCCTGGCTGATTGCCGCTGTGGCGATCGTTCCGTTCTCGCCCAAGCTCGGCGACGTCACCAACTCCGATCCGGCCAGCTTCCTGCCCGATTCCTACGAATCCGCCCAGGCCGACGATCTCGCCCGCCAGGCCTTCCCCGATCAGTCCGGGGCGACCGCCTTGCTCGTCTTCAAGCGGTCTGACGGCGCGCCTCTTGACAAGGCCGACCAGCAACTGGCCAGACAGACCGCGGTCGCGGTGGGCGATGCCGGCATCGAGCGTGTGAGAGCCGTCCGGACCGGTGCCCCCGACCAGATCTCCCCCGACGGCAAGCTTCAGCTCGGCCTGGTCAGCCTTGAGGGGACTTCGGGTGAAGAACCGGTGATGGATGCGACCGAAGCTGTCCGCGACGAAGCGGCGGCCCAGCTCGAGGGAAGCGATCTTGAAGTCGGCGTCACCGGCGAGGCGGCGATAATGCTCGACGACCGGGACGCACACGACACCGCCGAGAAGACCGTCGGCATGGCAACGATCGGGCTGATCCTGCTGCTTCTGCTGGTCGTGTTCCGCAGCCCGGTCGCGGCACTGCTGCCGATCGTCTCGATCGCGCTCGTCTTCCTGATCGCCGGCTCGCTGATCGCGCTCGTCGCCGAGGGCTTCGGTTTCGACGTCAGCCTCGACCTGCCACCTCTGCTTACCGTGGTCTTGTTCGGGATCGGCGCGGATTACATCCTGTTCACCCTGTTCCGCTACCGCGAACGGCTGCGAAGCGGTGCCCGTGGACCCGAGGCGCTGATCTACGCGACCGGTCGAATCGGTGAGGTCATAACGTTCGCGGCGTTCGTCGTCATCGTCGCCTTCTCCGCGCTGGGGCTCTCCCAGCTCGGTTCGCTTCAGACGATGGCACCGGGGCTGGTGATCGGCGTCGCAGTGATGTGGCTGGCCGGCGTGACCCTGATCCCGGCGCTGCTCTCCCTGCTCGGGCCTCGCGTCTTCTGGCCTTCCCGGAGTTGGCAGAAGAACCCACCCAACCCGATCTATCGCCGGATCGGCGGCGTGATTGCCCGCCGGCCGGGCCGCGTCGCCCTCGCTTCGGGCGGGCTCCTTGCCGCCCTGGCCGTCGGTGCGGTCTTCTACTCCGCCGACTACGACAGCATCAACCAACTGCCGTCCGATGCCCCTTCGCGCGTCGCATACGAAGACCTGAGGCAGTCGTTCCCGGCAGGCGCGATCGTTCCGACACAGGTCTATGTGAGCGACGAGCAGCCGCTCGACCGGTCGAAGATCAACGCACTCGCCACTGACGCCGAACGGCCACCGGGCGTGGCCTCGGTGAAGCCCCCCATCTTCAGTCCGGACGGGCGCACCGCACGAATCGACGTCGTCCTCAAGGACAACCCGTACTCCAACCAGTCGCTGGACGCGGTCGCCGGACCGATCCGGGACGCCGCACACGAAAGCGGCGCCGGCGAACACGTACTCATCGGCGGCCAGACGGCATCGAGCGCCGATATCCGTACCGCGACGAACAAGGACTTCGGGCTGGTCCTCCCGGTTGCCGCGATCGTGATCGCACTCCTGCTGGCCTGGCTGCTGCGGAGCCTGGTGGCACCGCTCTACCTGCTCGCAGCCGTGATGCTGGGTTTCGCAGCGACGCTGGGATTCACCGTCGGTGCCTTCCAGGGGATATTCGGCGAACCCGGCCTGAAGTCGATGCTCCCGATCATCCTCTATCTGTTCGTCGTCGCGGTCGGTACCGACTACAGCATCCTGATGACCTCCCGGTTGCGCGAAGAGGCCCTCGCGGGGCACTCGCCGCGACAGGCGACAGCGCTCGGGGTCGAGCACGGCGGACCGGCCGTGGCCGCAGCGGGCATCATCCTCGCCGGTACTTTCACCGCACTGCTGCTCACCGGGATCGCGTCCCTGATGCAGATCGGGTTCGCGGTGTCGAGCGGCATTGCGATCGCCGCGCTGGTAATGGCGACGCTGCTGGTTCCGAGCGTCACGACGCTTCTCGGCCGCTGGGCCTGGTGGCCGGGCCACCGGGACACGACCGGTCCCCGACCCGGGGAGGAACAGGCCGTGACGCACGCGGGATCGGATGCGGCGGAGGTATCAGATCCGTCAGGGTGAGAGCATCGACGGCGGCATGGCAGCCGCACGGCACGCCGAATCCACGGAAGTGGACGTCGAGCGCCTGGGACGGCAGTTCGGACGCCTTTTCGACGATGTCATCGAGTCGGCCCTGGCAGAGTTGTTCTCGAGCGTGGCCGAGATCGGGCTCGGTTTCGCCGAACTTCGAATCCTCCGGGCGCTCGGCGGAAGCCCTCCCGGTGCCGGCGGCAGACGGTCGATGAGCCAGAGCGATCTGGCGGAGGCGGCCGGGCTGTCGCCGGCTGCCCTCCAGGAGGCGGTGTCGGGCCTCGAGGGTCGCGAACTCGTCGCCTCTGAGGGCGGGACGGCCCGGCTCACAGAGGGCGGCCATGAGGTCTTGCGGGAACTGCGGAGCAAACGCCAGCAGGCCCTTACGTCCTTCGTGAAGAGCCGCAGCCAGGGCGAGCGCCTGCGCCTGGCGGGGGCGCTGCACCTGCTCGACGCCCAGTTCGATCAACAACCATGACCCTGAAATCCGTCCGGGCCGCATACGTCGTACCCGCCCCGCGCAGGCCTGACGGCGGAGGGTTCAGGCGTCGTCGATCTTCCAGGTGCTGGGCCAGGGCCGTGCCGGCGGGGCACTGCGAACGCGAATCCGGGCGTCCACGGCCAGCGCTCCACCGGGACCGGCCATGACCGGATTGAGGTCGAGTTCGACTATCTCGTGGTGAGCCTCGACCAT
>JAUQWL010000056.1 GCA_030835185.1 Solirubrobacterales bacterium
GCCGGCCTGCGATGAGGCCGGCCGCCGGGACCGGCTTGGCCCGATCGGCTGGACTCAGCCGAAAAAGACTTCGGCTTCGCTGTAGAGCTCGGGCGGTACGGTCTTCAGCGTGGCGACCGCATCGGCAAGATCGACCAGGTCGATCCCGGTCGAGTGCAGGGCTGTCATCTTCCCCCAGTTGCCCTCGCTGGCCGCTTCGATCGCGTACAGCCCGAAGCGGGTGGCCAGAACGCGGTCGAAAGCGGTGGGAGTGCCTCCGCGCTGAACGTGGCCGAGCACCGTCGCCCGGGCGTCCTTGCCGGTCTTTTCCCGAATCCGGCCTTCGAGCCAGTGGGCGACGCCACCGAGCCTGACATGACCGAACGCGTCGGTCTGCGAGTCTTCTTCTTCCGGGAAGCCGCCGATCGGCTTGGCCCCTTCCGCGACCACGACGATCGGCGCGTACTGCTCCTCGAATCGCCGCTCGATGTAGCCACAGACCTGATCGAGATCGAAGTCCTGCTCCGGGATCAGGATGACGTTGGCCCCACCGGCCATGCCCGAGTGGAAAGCGATCCATCCGGCATGACGGCCCATGACTTCGACTATCAGGACGCGCTGATGGCTCTCGGCAGTCGTGTGAAGCCGGTCGATCGCCTCCATGGCGATGTTGACGGCCGTGTCGAAGCCGAAGGTGTAGTCGGTGGCACCGAGATCGTTGTCGATCGTCTTCGGCACTCCGACCACGTTGACACCGGCGTCGAAAAGCTTCCTGGCAACCCCGAGCGTGTCTTCGCCGCCGATGGCGATCAGGCCGTCCACGCCGTCGTTCTCCATGTTCTCGGCGATCGCCTCCATGCCACCGTCGATGTCGATCGGGTTGGTCCGTGAGGAGCCGAGGATGGTGCCGCCGCGCGGGAGGATCCCGCGCACCTGCTCCATCCCGAGCGGCCTGGTGAAGTTCTCGAGCGGCCCCTTCCAGCCGTCGCGATAGCCGACGAACTCGTGGTTCCAGTCGGAGGTTCCCCGGCGGACGATCGCGCGGATCACAGCATTGAGACCGGGGCAGTCACCCCCGCCTGTCAGAACGCCGATCTTCACCGGCTCAGGACTTGGAGCGCGTCGGCATGGACGGCCTGGCCCTGGCGGCCAGAGGCGATACGGCATTGATCGTGAAGCCGATCGCGATCACACCGAAGAAAACGAGGCCCGCGACCGGCCCGCCCTGGCCCTGGGACCAGGAGAAGACCGCGAGGGCAAAAGCAATGAAGAGTGTTACCGGCATGACCATTGCGGCCATCCTACATAACCCGGGGGGACTGATCCCCGGCGAGAGCAGCCATCGTTTCGCCGAGGAAACGGGTGACTGCCGTGACGGCGCGATCCGTACCCTCGGCGTCGGCGACCATGCGGACCAGACGGGATCCGATGATCACCCCGTCAGCCACCCTGCCGACTTCGGCCGCCTGCTCGACACTGCCGATGCCGAAGCCGACCGCCACAGGCACACCGGCTTTGCCACGCACGTCAGCGACCAGTTCCTGAAGATGGGGCGCCAGCTCACCTCGCTCGCCGGTCGTACCGACCGAGGAGACGACGTAGACGAAACCGGATGCCACGGCACAGATCTCGGCCCGGCGGCCGTCGGGCGTGGTCGGGGCGATCAGCGGGATCACCGCCAGGCCGGCATCGCTCAGCGTCCGGCGGACATCTTCGTCTTCACCGAGAGGCAGGTCGGGGACGATCACCCCGCAGGCACCGGCCCCGGCCGCGCGGGAAGCGAAATCGGCCGGACCATCTCCACCGAGGACCATGTTCGCGTAGACCATCAGCACCACCGGGATCCGCTCGCCGATCCGGCGGCAGATTTCCAGGACGGTCTCGAGATGCACCCCCGCTCCGAGTGCCGCGGTGGCCGCGGCATGGATTACCGGACCGTCGGCAAGCGGGTCCGAGAACGGCACCCCCAGTTCGATCAGGTCGGCCCCGCCCTCGATGTAGGCCTCGGCTACGGCCAGCGAAGCCTCCGCGTCAGGGAATCCGCCCATCATGTAAGGCATGAGCGCAGCACGGCCCTGCTCGCGGGCGGCGGAGAATGCGGTTTCGATCCGGGCGACCCCGGAGTCCCGCTTGTCTTCGGCCACGGTCAGGCGTCCTTCAGTTCGAGGACCTCGGCCAGATCCTTGTCGCCCCGCCCGGAGAGGCAGACGACGTCGTATCCGTTCCCGCCGGTGCTGCCGTCACCCAGGATCCAGGCGATCGCGTGGGAGCTCTCGAGCGCCGGAATTATGCCTTCGAGCCTGCTCAGCTCGCGGAAGGCGCCGAGGGCGTCGTGGTCGGTCACGGTGACGTAGCTCGCCCGGCCGCTGTCCCGGAGCCAGGCGTGCTCGGGGCCCACGCCCGGGTAATCGAGACCGGCGGAAACCGAATGGGCTTCGAGTATCTGGCCTTCCCGGTCGGCGATGACCGCGGAGAGAGAACCGTGCAGGACCGAGGTACGGCCCGCACTCAGCGAAGCACCGTGGCGACCGGTCGAAACGCCGTCGCCGGCCGCCTCGACCCCGATCAGGGCGACCCCTTCGTCCGGTACGAAGGCGGTGAAGGTGCCGATCGCATTCGATCCTCCGCCGACGCAGGCGATCACCCGCTCGGGCAAGGCGCTCTCTTTCTCCAGCGCCTGGACGCGGGCTTCGTCCCCGATGACCCGCTGCAGGTCGCGGACCAGGGCCGGGAACGGAGCCGGCCCGACGACGGAGCCGATCACGTAATGCGTCGTTCCGACGTTGGCGACCCAGTCCCGGATCGCTGCGCTGACCGCCTCCTTCAGCGTCCGGGCGCCGGCTTCCACCGGTACCACTTCGGCTCCCAGCAGGCCCATTCGCTCGACGTTGGGGCGCTGGCGCCGGATGTCCTCGCTGCCCATGTAGACGACGCACTCGACGTCGAGAAGGGCGCAGGCGGTCGCGGTCGCGACACCGTGCTGGCCGGCACCGGTCTCGGCGATCACCCGGGGCTTTCCCATGCGCCTGGCGAGCAGCACCTGACCGATCGCATTGTTGATCTTGTGGGCCCCGGTGTGGGCCAAATCTTCCCGCTTCAGGTAGACCTTGCGGCCGGCCCTCTCACCCAGGCGTTCGGCCAGATACAGCGGGGTCGGACGACCGATGAAGTCCCGGCCGAGGCTCTCGGCGCGGGCGACGAATGCCGGATCGTCGCGTGCCTCGTCCCAGGCGACCTCGAGCTCGTCGAGGGCCGGGATCAGCGTCTCCGGGACGTATCGGCCGCCATAGGGACCGAATCGGCCCGGGACCCCGCCCCCGGAGCCGCGCACTCTCTCAGAGGGCGTTGCAGCGGGCTCGCTCATGCCCCGGCCACCGGCGTATAGCGGGCGGCCCGAAAGAAGGTCGCCATCCTGCCGAAATCCTTGACTCCCGGTTTCAGCTCGACCCCGCTGGCGACATCTACGGCATCCGGACGGGTCACCCGGATCGCCTCGGTCACGTTCTCGGGGTTCAATCCGCCGGCAACGAGGAACGGCACCGCGGAATGATGGTCGGCCAGCAGGTCCCAGTCGAAGGTCCTGCCGCTCCCTCCCCACTGACCGCCGCCGGTGTCGAAAAGGTGGAAGTCGGTCCGGAAGGCCTCGGCCCGGTGGATGTCAGCAGCGCTGGAGACGTGGATCGCCTTGATCACCTTCGCACCGGTCCGGCGGGCCACTTCGGTGCAGAACGACGGTCCTTCGTCGCCACTGAGCTGCACCATGCTCAGGTTGGCGTTCTCGACCGCCTCGACGACTCTTTCGAGGGCCGGGTTGACGAAGACTCCGACGATCTCGCAGTCCCTGCGGAATGCCGAGCCGATCTCTGCAGCCATGCCGAAGCGAACCGACCGCGGGCTCGCTTTGTGGTGAACCAGCCCGATCGCCCAGGCTCCGAGGCGCACGGCTTCTCCGGCATCTTCGAGGTTCGTTATCCCGCAGACTTTGACCTTCACCACGCAAGCGTATGACAAGCGCCGAACGGGGCCTGTCCAGACCCCGTCCGGCGAGGAAAGCCCGGCTCGCTCGAGGCAGCCGGACCGAGGAAGCCGTCTACTGGCCGAAGCCTGGCGGCAGGGCCGGGCTGCCGGGCTGCGAAGGGGTCTCCGATCCGGACTCCGAGGCCGACGGGTCGGGCCGTTCGCCGAGGGTCACCTCGACCGTCCTGGTCTGGCCGTCCCGGTCGAGGGTCAGGTCGACCTTGTCGCCGACCGAAAGCTCGTTGACCAGAGCGGCTACATCCTCCATCGAGGGGTTCTGCTCTCCGTTGATCGCGGTGATCACGTCACCACCGGTCAGCGGGCCGTTGCCGTTGCCGGAAGGCCGGCTCCCCCCGCGCACTCCGGCCTCCGCGGCCGGGCCGCCTTCGGTGACTTCCTGAACCAGGACTCCACCGTCGACATCGAGGTTGAGTTCCTCGATGATCGCATCGTTCAGACCGACTCCGCTGATACCGAGGAACGCATGTTTGACCTCGCCGGTCTCCTTGAGCTGTTCGACCACGTCCGTGACGGTGTTGGCGGGGATGGCAAAGCCGATCCCGACACTGCCGTTGCCGCTGCCGCCGGTCGCGATCTGGGAGTTGACGCCGATCACCTTGCCGTCAGCGCCGATCAGCGGGCCGCCGGAGTTGCCGGGGTTGATCGACGCGTCGGTCTGGATGATGTCGGAGATCGAGTAGGCGGTCGTACTCTGAATCTCGCGTTGCAGTGCCGAGACGATGCCGGTGGTCACGGTGCGGTCGAGGCCGAAGGGGTTGCCGATGGCGACCACCGGATCGCCGACTTTCGCTTCATCGGAGTCACCGATCTCAAGTGGCGTCAGTTCGTCTTGCGGGGCATCTATCTTCAACAGAGCCAGGTCGGTCGAGGGGTCGGTGCCGACCACCTCGGCGTCGTAGTCCGAATTCGATTCGCCGAGCGTGACCGAGACGGTCTCGGCGCCGGAGACCACATGGTCGTTGGTGACGATGTGGCCTTCCTCGTCGATCACGAATCCGGAACCGGTCGCCGTGCCGGAGCCGCCGCCCCCGAAGGGATCGAGGCTGCTCGAATCGCTCTGCACGCCTGAAGCCGTGATGAATACGACCCCATCTCCGTCACGTTCGTAAATCTGGTTGACGAGCGTGGTCTCTTCGGCGGCCGAGACCGGTGCCGCGGCGGTGATCGTCCGGGTGCTGCTCTCGGTCTTGCCTATGAGTCCGGCAGAAACTGCGGCAAAGCCGAGTACTGCAACGACGAGACCGCCGAGGAGGGCGGCCGTTAGCGACTGACGAAAGGAGCTTCTGCTGGATTTCATGCGCGAATCCTTACCTCCGCGCTTTCGCCCTGGTTAAGGCGGTTCCTAAGCTTCTCTAAACCCGGGTTCCCGTGGCGTGAGCCGGGTCATGCGAGCCCGGCAAGCGCCCGGACAGCCGGTCCGGAGAAGTTCAGGGAAGGATGTGCTCGCTGGTTTCGTCGATTCCGCTGAACTCGCGGACCGTCTCCTCGGGGTTTTCGGCACGCATCAGGCTTTCGCCGATCAGGGCGGCGTCCACCCCGACCCGCTCCAGCTCGATCAGCTCGGCCCTGCTGGAGATGCCGCTCTCGGAGACGACCATCTTGCCGGCGGGTACGTCGGTGATCAGCTTGTACGTGGTCGCCACATCTACGACTCCGGTGTCGAGGTCGCGGTTGTTGATGCCGATGATCTCGGCCTCGGCCTCGAGCGCACTGTCGAGTTCGGACTCGTTGTGGACCTCGACCAGGCAGTCGAGGTCGAGTTCCCGGGCTTCGACCTGGAAATCCCTGAGCCTGTCCCGGCTCAGCACGCCCGCAATCAACAGGATGGCGTCGGCGCCTCTGGCCGCGGATTCGACGAGTTGGTACCGGTCGACGATGAAGTCCTTGCGCAGGACCGGCAGACCGCACGCCTGCCGGGCAGCAGCCAGATCGACCAGCCTGCCGTTGAAGTGGGTCTCGTCCGTCAGGACGGACAACGCTGCCGCGCCGCCGCGCTCGTAAGCCTTTACCTGCTCCTCGAGAGTCACTCCCGGGGCGATCTCGCCTGCGCTCGGAGATTTGCGCTTGTACTCGCAGATCAGAGCGACGCCCGGACGCCCCAGCGCCTCCATGAAGGGCCGGTCGCGGTCGCGGCTCGCAAGCGCGGCTTCGAGCTCGGACTGCGGCACCTCACCCTTGCGACGCTCCACGCCGTCGGCTGCCGCTTCGATTAGCTGCTCGAGAATTCCCACTGGCCTTGAAACCCTATCGATCCCCACCGAAGGCGACCAGCCGCTCGAGCACCGTCGCTGCCGCGCCGGAATCGATCGAGTCTGCCGCGGCTGTGACGGCGTCATCGAACTCTGCTGCCCGTCCCGCGACCAGGATCGCGGCGGCGGCATTGAGCAGGACGAGATCGCGGCGGGCTGACCGCTCTCCGGCGAGGATCGACCGGGTCGTGTCGGCGTTCTCGCCGGGGGTGCCGCCGGCAACCGAGGACAGCTCCGCCGGTTCCATGCCGAAATCCTCCGGGGAGAGGATCACCTCCCGGGTGGAGCCGTCCTTCACCTCGATCATCCGGGTCGGACCTGCGATCGAGACCTCGTCCAGCCCGTCGTCGCCCGAAACCACCAGGGCATATTCGGCTCCGAGCCCGGATACAGCTTCGGCGATCGTCTCCTGATAGCTGCGATCGGAAACGCCGATTACCTGGCGGCGGGCCCCGGCCGGATTGGTCAGCGGCCCGAGGAAGTTGAAGATCGTACGCACGGCCAGTACCTTCCTCACCGGAGCCACGTGTTTCATCGCGCCGTGATGCTGCGGGGCGAACATGAAGCCGAAACCGAGCTCGCCGATCTGGCGGGACACCCCTTCGGGATCGGCGTCGATCTTCACCCCGAGTGCCTCGAGCAGGTCGGCCGATCCGCAGAGGCTGGTATTCGAGCGATTGCCGTGCTTGGCGATTGCGCAGCCCGCGCCCGCGGCAACGAGTGCGGCCGTGGTGGAGACGTTGAAGGTGGACGGTCCGCCACCGGTCCCGGCCGTGTCGACCAGGTTCTCGCGGCCACAGTCGACCGGGGTCGAGAGCCCCCGCATCGTACGGGCGAGGCCGATCAGTTCCGAAACCGTCTCCCCCTTCGTCCTCAGCGCGATCAGGAATGCGCCGGTCTGCACCTCACCGGCCCGTCCCTCCATGATCTCCGAGAGTACGGTCGCGGCGTGGTCTGCGGTCAGGTGATTTCCTGAAGCGACCGCGTCGATCGCGCGAGTCAGAATCTCATTCGGCATCTGTCCCTCCTTCGGTGTCGCCCTCGCCGGAGGCGACCGGACCGGCGAGCAGACCGGGACCGGCCTCGCCAGAGTCGATCCCGATGAATCGGGCGATCATCTTCTTGCCGTCGGGGGTGAGCACCGACTCGGGGTGAAACTGGACGCCTTCGGCCGGAAGCCCGGTATGCCGCACTCCCATGACCACATCTCCGAACGACGAACTGACCTCGATCCCGTCAGGCAGTGGTTCGCCGACGATCAGGGAGTGGTAGCGGCCTACGGTCAACGGCGACGGCAGACCTTCGTAGATCGTCTTGCCGTCGTGTTCGATTTCCGCGTCCTTGCCGTGGATCGGCTCGCCCTGGATCACGGTGCCGCCAAAGGCCTGGACCAGACACTGGTGACCCAGGCAGACGCCGAGCACGGGAACCCGCTGGGTCGCAAAGGCGCGAATCGCCGCGACCGAGATCCCGGCTTCGTCGGGCGTACGCGGCCCCGGGGAGACAACCACCCGGTCGTAACCGCCGCGCAGGAGATCCTCAAGCTCGGCGGCGTCGTTTCTGACCACGTCGACTTCGGCCCCGAGTTCGCCGAGGTACTGCACCAGGTTGTAAGTGAAGGAGTCATAATTGTCGATGACGAGGACGCGCATGCTTCTAGGCCCAGTCCGGATTCTGACAGGCCATCTCGACCGCGCTGAACATCGCCTTTGCCTTGTTCAGCGACTCCTGGTACTCGTATTCCGGGTTGGCGTCGGCGACGGTTCCGCCACCCGCCTGGATGTGTACCTGGCCGTCCTTGATCAGGGCGGTGCGGATGTGGATCGCCGTGTCCAGGTCGCCGTTCCAGGACAGGTAGCCGATCGCCCCGCCGTATGAGCAGCGCTTGACCGGCTCCATCTCGTCGATTATCTGCATCGCCCGGACTTTCGGGGCGCCGGAGAGCGTTCCGGCCGGAAGGGCAGAGCGCAGCACGTCGAGCGCTCCGAGGCCCTTCCTCAGCCTGCCGGTCACCCGGCTGACGATGTGCATCACGTGAGAGTAGGTCTCGACCACCATCAGCTCTTCGACCTCGACCGAGCCGTACTCGGCGACCCGTCCGATGTCGTTTCGGGCGAGATCGACCAGCATGATGTGCTCGGCCCGCTCCTTTTCGTCCGCAATCAGCTCGGCGGCCAGCCGGCGGTCCTCCTCTTCGGTGCCACCGCGCGGCGAGGTACCGGCGATGGGACGGATCTCGACCGTGTCACCGTAGACCTTGAGCAGCGGCTCCGGCGAAGCGCCGGCGACCTGGAAGTCGCCGAACTCGATGAAGTACATGTACGGCGACGGGTTGACCGCCCGCAGACCCCGGTAGATCGACAACGCCTCGACCGCGGTCCCGGCCGAAAAGCGCTGGGACGGCACCACCTGAAAGGCATCGCCGGCGTGGATGTATTCGATGATGCGCGAGACGATGCCTTCGAACTCCTCGCGCCCGAGGTTCGACTCGAACTCGGGGGGATCGATTGCGGCCGCGCCCTCGGCCTCCGGTACGGGGCCCCGCAGCCGCTCCCGTACGGCGCCGATCCTGCCGGCCGCCTCGTCGTAGGCCTCGTCCACACCCGCTTCGCCGACGAAAGCGCAGGCGAGGATCGTGGTCTCGTTGTGTAGATGGTCGAATATCACCATCACGTCGGAGATCATCAACGCGAGATCCGGCAGGCCGAGCGGATCCGGGTTGGGGTCGCCGAGCGGCTCGACGGTCCTGACCAGGTCATAACCGAACAGGCCGACCGCACCACCGGCGAACGGCGGCAGCCCGTCGACCCCGGCCACCCGATACTCGTCGAGGTAATCGGCGACTGCGGCGTACGGATCGGGCGCGTCGATCGTGCGCAGAGGAGCGGCCTCGCCCGACGTTGCGTCGCCCGGGTACTCGGCGAGCACGCCATCGGCCCAGCGGATCACCGCGTGCTGGCTCGTACCGAGGAAGGAGTAGCGGCCGACCTGGCCGCGCTCGGCCGATTCGAGCAGGAAGCACGGTCCCTTCCCCCGCAGTTTCAGCAGGGCGGAGACGGGGGTCTCACAGTCGTCGGTGAAACTCATGGTCACCGGGATCACGTTCGCATCTGCGGCCAGCTCTCGTGCGGCCTCGAGTCGCGGCGAAAGACGTTCCTTCAGGTCAGGCGCGGCGGCCATTCAGAACCTCCATCGCCCGGTCAAGCCCGATCCGGCGGGACTTGAGCAGAACGGCGAGGTGGTAGATCAGGTCGGCGGCTTCCTCGGCTACCCGCTCATCGCTCTCGTCGCGCACTGCCCGGGTCACCTCCTCGGCCTCCTCCATGACCTTGCCCGCGGCCAGATCGCCATTGTCGAGCAGGGTCACCGTGTAGCTGCCCACGGGGCGTTCGGCCGCCCGGGCGTCGAGGGTGCGCCCGAGCTCGGGCAGGGCCTCGCCGGAGGTCGGCCGGGGGGTCTGACCGTCCTCGAGTCGGCGGAAGAAGCAGGTGCGCTCGCCGGTGTGGCAGGCCGGTCCGGCCGGTTCG
Organism: Solirubrobacterales bacterium; assembly: GCA_030835185.1. GTDB lineage: Bacteria > Actinomycetota > Thermoleophilia > Solirubrobacterales > 70-9 > 67-14. The sequence goes on from JAUQWL010000056.1 coordinate 9,794, forward strand.
ACCAGAGCGAGGACGGCGTCTCCATCGCAATCGATGCGCAGCTCGACCACCCTCTGGGTGTTGCCCGAGGTCTCGCCCTTTCTCCAGATCTCCTGGCGCGAGCGGCTGAAGAAGTGGACCTCGCCGGTGTCGAGGGTAAGCCCCAGAGACTCGGTATTCATCCAGGCGAGTGTGAGCACCTCGCCCGAACGCGAATCCTGGGTGATGCACGGCACCAGACCGTCTTCACCGAACCTGATGTCGACGGGGCTCACCTCAGCCACCGTTCCCGCCACCATTGCCATCCGGATCGTCCGTGACGCCGCCGGAAGGCGAATCGGCAGTCCCCTGGCCAAGGGTCAGGTACCAGTTGCCGTTCTCCTTGATGAACGGGGCTTCGCCGCTGCGCTCGGCGAAGGTGACCTTCGCCGTGTCGCCGTCGATCGAAATGTTCTCGACCACGAGCTCGGGCTGTTTGCCGGCCTGCTCGAGAATCTGGTTGGTCTCCTCCGCGCACTTGGCTCTGGAGCTGAAGGTTCCCGAGAAAGTGCTCGGCTGGAGCAGGTCACAGTAGGCCGCACCGTCCTTTTCGACGTTGGCGCGATTGATTTCGGTGACGACATCCTGGATCGCCGCCGTGTCGGCTTCGGAACCGGAATCGTCCCCGCCGCAGCCGGAAATCGCGACTGCCGCAGCGGCCAGTACCAGCGCGACTCTGTTCGTCATCCTCATTGGTCAATCCTACGGTTTGAGGCAACGGTCGCGGCTGACGCGGCGAGGGTGAGGATCCTCACTCGATGCCGAGGCGGTCGAGCATGTCGATGTCGCGACGCCACCGGCTCTTGTGTTTGACCTGAAGGTCGAGGTGCACGCGAGCGCCGAGTTCTTCCTCGATCACCTTGCGGGCACCGGTGCCTATCTCGCCGATGCGAAAGCCGCGCTTGCCGATCAGGATGCCCTTCTGGGATTCGGCCTCGACCCAGATCTCGGCCTCGATCGTGACCAGGCCGTCCTCACGGGTACTGACGTTGCGGACCTTGACCTCGGCCGAGTGAGGGATCTCATCCCGGGTCCGGACCAGCACCTGGCCACGGATCAGCTCGGCCAGCAACAGCTCGAGCGGCTGGTCGGACCGGTCCTCCGGCGGATACATGAAATGGCCCTCGGGCATCAGCGAAGCGAGGTGCTGCCGAAGCTCGACGATACCTTCGCCTTTGAGGGCGCTGATCGGAAATACCTCGTCCACACCCTTCAGCGAAGCAGCTTCCTGAAGTACCGGAACGACCTTTCGACCCAGGCGGTCTATCTTGTTGACCGCGCAGATCACCGGAATATCGAGCCTGGCGTCGAGCAACCCGGCGGCGATGTAGCGGTCTCCGGGACCGACCCCCTCCTCACCGTTTACGACCCGCAAAGCGACATCAGCGTCGGCCAGCTCTTTCTCGACCCGTTTCTGCATGCGGCTGGTCATCTCGTCACGCGGTCGCTGGACGCCCGGCAGATCGACCAGCACGATCTGGGTGCCGGCTTCGACGTCGGTGTCCACCCCGCGGATCGCCCGTCTGGTCGTCTGCGGCCGCACCGAAGCGATCGCAACGGTCGCGCCGACGAGAGCGTTGACCAGCGTCGACTTGCCGACGTTCGGGCGGCCGGCCAGGCCGACGAAGCCGGACCGCGTCGCCCGGTCGGGCAGCGGTGCCGGATCCGGGTCGCTCATGGGCCGGCCCCGCCTCGCTGCGTCGCTCCTCCGGGGCCGGCCGACTCGCCGGCACCGGAATCGGTGCGGGCCATGATCCGGTCCTGAATCGCCAGCATCTCGCCGGCGTCGGTCTCATGGTCGTATCCACACAGGTGAAGCACACCGTGGACTACCGCTTCGGTCACGTTCTCGCACTGGGCCTCGCATACGACCACGTCTCCGAGTTCACGCGGGCCGGGACCACTTCCGTCCTCGTCAATCGGGAACGAGAGCACATCGGTCGGCCGGTCGCGGCCCCGGAACTCGCGGTTGAGGTCATGAATCCGGGTCTCGTCCACAAGTTCGAGTGCGAGGTGTCCTTCGTCGACATCGAGCTCTTTGAGCGTCGCGTGCACTGCCGGCCGGAAAGCGGCCGGCACGTCCGCGAGGTCGAGACTCACTTCGAGCCTTCGCGCTCGGCGTGCCGGCCGTAGGCGGCGACGATGCGCTGAACGAGCCGGTGACGGACCACGTCATCCCCGCCGAAACGCACGAAGCTGACGTCGTCGATGTCGTCGAGGATCTCCCTCACGACGACCAGTCCGGAACGCCGCTCTTTCGGCAGGTCGATCTGGGTCACGTCGCCGGTGACCACCATCTTCGAATTGAAGCCGAGGCGGGTCAGGAACATCTTCATCTGTTCGGGGGTGGTGTTCTGGGCCTCGTCGAGGATCACGAAGGCGTCGTTCAGGGTGCGGCCACGCATGAAGGCGAGTGGCGCAACCTCGATCACGCCCCGGTCGAAGTAGCCGTTGACCCGGTCCGGGTCGAGCATGTCGTACAGCGCATCGAACAGCGGACGCAGGTACGGATCCACCTTGGCCTGGAGATCCCCGGGGAGGAAGCCGAGGCTCTCGCCCGCCTCGACCGCGGGCCGGGTCAGGATGATCCTCTTGACGTCCCCCTCGACCAGCGCCGCGGCAGCCATCGCCACCGCGAGGAAAGTCTTTCCCGTTCCGGCGGGACCGATGCCGAAGGTGACCGTGTTTTCGCGGATCGAGTCGACGTAGAGCTTCTGGTTGACCGTCTTCGGCGCGACCCTGGTGTTGCGGTTGTGCCAGACGACGTCCTTGAGAACCTCCGAGCTCCGGCGGGAGGACTGGATCGCATTGGTCACCGAGTCGAGCGTGCCGGCCTCGACTTCGTGGCCGTCCTCGATCAGCTCGACCATCTCGTCGACCAGCCGCGCCGCCTGGTCCATCTCGACCTCTTCACCTTCAAGAGTGAGCAGGTTGCCGCGCAGATGGACCTTGCTGGTGGTGCGATCCCGGAGCGCTCTCAGTACAGAGTCGCCCGACCCGGCGAGCTCGGCGGCAACCGAGTTGTCCAGGGTCAGCGTCCTACGCGCCAAGCTGCCCCTTGACCGCGTCGCTGACCCGTCTGGCGTCGGCTCGGCCGGCGACCTTCTCCTTCAGCGCACCCATGACCTGACCCATCTGCTTCGGACTCTCGGCGCCGGTGGCCTGAATCGCTTCGGCAACCATCGCGTTCAACTCGTCGTCGCTCAGCTGGGCGGGCAGGTAGCCGGCGATGAGTTCGGCCTCGAAGCTCTCTGCTTCGGCCTGTTCGCTCCGGCCGGCCCCGGCGTAAGCCTCGGCAGCCTCGAGCCGCTTCTTGCGCTCTCGCTGAAGAACTGCAATCTCGTCGCCCTTGCCCATCTTGGCGTCCTGCTGAAGCACGTCCTGGATCATGCGTAGCGCCGATGAGCGGCGGCGATCGCCGGCCTTCATCGCAACGCGGGCGTCATCACGGATCTGTTCGACTGCTGACATGAATCAAGCGTACCTGAGCGGATGAAAGGCGATCACGCCCAATCGGCTTCTTCCATTCCCTCAAGCTCAAGACCGTCTTCGTCACCGAAGTTCTCGGGGAAAACCACCAGGATCGAACCTTGACCGGTTACAGAAGGGGCCAGCAGTCCAGCGAAACGCGAACGGGCTACCATCGCGCCCGCAGCCCGGCAGGCCGTCAGGGAAAGATCTTCGTACTTCCCGGGCTCT
>JAUQWL010000057.1 GCA_030835185.1 Solirubrobacterales bacterium
TCGGACGGCACGCCGCGGAAGGCGTCCGGCTTCCTGATGACGATCTGGCCGCCACACAGTCCCTTGCCCACGTAGTCGTTGCCTTCGCCGGTCAGCTCGAAGGTGATGCCGCGGGCCAGGAAGGCGCCGAAGCTCTGGCCGGCGGTGCCGGTCAGGTTCACGTGGATGGTGTCGTCGGCGAGGCCGGCATGGCCGTAGCGCTTGGCCACCTCATGGGACAGCAGGGTGCCGCAGGTGCGGTTGGCGCTCTTGATGGGCGTGTCGATGACGACGCGCTCCTTGCGCTCCAGGGCCGGCGCGGCCTTGGCCACCAGGGTGTGGTCGAGGGCGCCGGCGAGGCCGTGGTCCTGAGTCTCGCAGTGGTGGCGCGCCACGTCGGCCGGCACGGCCGGCATGTGGAAAATGCGCGAGAAGTCGAGACCCTTGGCCTTCCAGTGCTCGATGCCGTCCTTCATGTCCAGCAGGTCGGTGCGGCCGATGAGGTCGTCGAACTTGCGGATGCCGAGCTGGGCCATGATCTGGCGCACTTCCTCGGCGACGAAGAAGAAGTAGTTCACCACGTGCTCGGGCTGGCCGGAGAAGCGGCTCCGCAGCACCGGGTCCTGGGTGGCGACGCCGACCGGGCAGGTGTTGAGGTGGCACTTGCGCATCATGATGCAGCCTTCGACCACCAGCGGCGCGGTGGCGAAGCCGAACTCGTCGGCGCCTAGCAGGGCGCCCACGACCACGTCGCGGCCGGTCTTCATCTGGCCGTCCACCTGGACGCGAATGCGGCCGCGCAGGCGGTTGAGCACCAGGGTCTGCTGGGTCTCGGCAAGGCCCAGTTCCCACACGGTACCGGCGTGCTTGATGGAGGAGATGGGGGAAGCCCCCGTGCCGCCGTCGAAGCCGGAGATCACCACGTGGTCGGCCTTGGCCTTGGAGACGCCCGCGGCCACGGTGCCGACGCCCACTTCCGACACCAGCTTCACGGAGACGCTGGCTTGCGGATTGGCGTTCTTCAGGTCGTGGATCAGCTGGGCCAGGTCCTCGATGGAGTAGATGTCGTGGTGCGGCGGCGGGGAAATCAGGCCGACGCCCGGCACGGAATGGCGCAGAAAGCCGATGTACTCGGAGACCTTGTGACCGGGCAGCTGGCCGCCCTCGCCGGGCTTGGCGCCCTGGGCCATCTTGATCTGGATCTGGTCGGCGTTGGCCAGGTACTCGGTGGTGACGCCGAAGCGGCCCGAGGCGACCTGCTTGATGGCGGAACGCAGGCTGTCGCCGGCCTTCAGCTCGATGTCGCGCTCGATGCGGCTCTTGCCGATGATGTCGGAGAGCTTCTTGCCGGCTTCCACGGGCTTGAAGCGGGTCGGGTCCTCGCCGCCTTCGCCGGTATTGGACTTGCCGCCGATGCGGTTCATGGCGATGGCCAGGGTCGAGTGGGCCTCGGTGGAGATGGAGCCCAGGGACATGGCGCCGGTGGCGAAGCGCTTGACGATCTCCTTGGCCGGTTCCACTTCCTCCAGCGGCACGGCCGGCGCGGCGGCCTTCAGCTGGAACAGGCCGCGCAGTGTCATGTGGCGCTGGCTCTGGTCGTTGATGATGCGGGCGTACTCGGCGTAGGTGGCGGCGCTGTTGGAGCGCGTCGCGTGCTGCAACTTGGCGATGGCGTCGGGCGTCCACATGTGCTCTTCGCCGCGCACGCGGAAGGCGTATTCGCCGCCGCAGTCGAGGGCGTTGACCAGCACCGGATCGGCGGAGAAGGCCGCCAGGTGGGTGCGCACGGCTTCTTCGGCGACTTCGGCCAGGCCGATGCCTTCCACCTGGGTGGCGGTACCGGTGAAGTAGCGGGCGACGAAGGCGGAGTTGAGGCCGATGGCCTCGAAGATCTGGGCGCCGCAATAGGACTGGTAGGTGGAGATGCCCATCTTGGACATCACCTTGTTGAGACCCTTGCCGACGGCCTTGATGTAGTTCTTGATCGCGGCCTTGACGTCGCCCTTGGCGCCCACCATCTCCTTGACGGTGGCGAAGGCGAGCCAAGGGCAGACGGCCTCGGCGCCGTAGCCGGCCAGCAGGGCGAAGTGATGCACTTCGCGCACGGAGCCGGAATCGATCACCAGGCCGGTGCTGGTGCGAAGGCCCTTCTTGGTCAGGTGGTGATGGACGGCGGAGCAGGCCAGCAGGGCCGGCACGGCGACGCGCTCGGCGGCGACGCCGCGGTCGGAGAGGACGACCACGTTGTAGCCGTCGGCCACCGACTTCTCGGCGGCGGCGCACAGGGCAGCCACGGCGGCTTCGCAGCCGGCGGCACCATCGGCCACCGGGTAGGTGATGTCCAGCACCAGGGACTTGAACCGCCCCTTGGTCAGGCGGTCGATGTCGCGCAGGCGCGCCATGTCGTCATCCGTCAGCACGGGCTGGGTGACCTCCAGGCGGCCGGTCAGGGTGTCCTCGTCATCGGCGATGCCCATGAGGTTGGGCTTCGGGCCGATGAAGGAGGTCAGGGACATGACGATCTCCTCGCG
>JAUQWL010000058.1 GCA_030835185.1 Solirubrobacterales bacterium
CGTGACCCCGTTCGACAGCGAGATCGGCCAGCCGGGCAGCATCGGCCGGCGGATCGCCCGCAACACCCAGATCGTGCTCGAAGACGAGTCTTCCCTCGGCCGGATCGCCGACCCGGCGGCCGGCTCCTGGTACGTCGAGAATCTGACCGACGAGATTGCCAGGGCCGGCTGGAGCCGCTTTCAGGAGATCGAGGCCGGTGGCGGCGCAGTCGCGGCCCTGCGTTCCGGCGCGATAGCAGCGGCACTTTCCGAAGCCGCGGACCGCCGTGAGCAGGAGCTGATCCACCGGGACCGGGTGATGACCGGCGTAAACGAGTTTCCGCTGCTCGGCGACGACGGAACCGAGCCGGTCGAGGTCGACCGCGACCCACTGGCCCGGGCCGACGCGGCCCGTCGCGCCGAACGACCCGGGATCACCGGACTCGAGGATCTCGAGCCGGGCGCTTTGTCAGCGGTACCGTCCGGTGAGTTGCTCGGGCGCGCGGTCGCACTGGCGGTCGCCGGCGCGCGGACCGACGAGATCGCGGCAGCACTCTCCGACCGCGCCGGCGATTCGGTAGCGGCGATAGCACCGCTGGAGCCGAGGCCCGACGCCGCGCCTTTCGAGCGGCTGCGCGACGCGACCGAGACCCACGAGGACGAGGGCGGAGAGCGGCCCCGGATCTACCTCGCCGGTATGGGCGCGATCGCCGCTCACGTCAATTTCGCCAACTGGGCCAAGAGCTTCTTCGAGGTCGCCGGCATCGAGACCGTCCCTTCCGGCGCGCTGTCCGGGAACGAGCAGCAGGCCACCGTCTTTTCGGACGGCGGATTCCGTCTGGCCGCCGTCTGCGCCGGCCGCGGCGAGGACCCGGCCGAGGTGGCCGACCTGATCGGCCGCCTGCGCGAGGCCGGTGCCGAGTACGTCTACATGGTCGACTCGACCCCGGAGATCAACGAGGCTTCCGGTGCGGACGAGGTCGTGCGGAACGGCGTCGACATGGAGGCGGTCCTGACCGCCGCGCTCGGGCGCCTCGGCGTGGAGGTGGGGCGATGAGCATCCCCGACTTTTCGAAAGTCGAACTCGGCGGGGTGGAGCAGGAGCCGGTCGACCCGCAGCGGCTGAAGGCCCGGCTGGAGGAAGTGGCTGCTTCGGATCCTTCCGGGACCGCTGTGACCTGGGAGACCCCCGAAGGAATCGAGCTCGACCCGGCCTACGCCTCCGCGGCGCTCGAGGGGCTCGACTTCCTCGATACGAAGCCCGGCTTTGCGCCCTACCTGCGCGGTCCGTACCCGACGATGTACGTCAACAAGCCGTGGACGATCCGCCAGTACGCCGGTTACTCCACCGCCGAGGAGTCGAACGCCTTCTATCGCCGCAACCTGGCCGCCGGCCAGAAGGGGCTCTCGATCGCCTTCGATCTTGCCACTCACCGCGGCTACGACTCCGACCACCCCCGGGTGCCCGGCGACGTCGGCATGGCCGGCGTGGCGATCGATTCGATCTACGACATGCGCACGCTGTTCGAGGGCATCCCGCTCGAGGCGATGAGCGTCTCGATGACCATGAACGGCGCGGTGCTGCCGGTGCTGTCGCTGTTCATCGTCGCCGGCGAGGAGCAGGGGGTGCCGCACGACCAGATGACCGGCACGATCCAGAACGACATCCTCAAAGAGTTCATGGTGCGCAACACCTACATCTACCCGCCGAAGCCGTCGATGCGCATCGTCTCCGACATCATCGGGTACACCTCGAAGGAGATGCCGCGATTCAACTCGATCTCGATCTCCGGCTACCACATGCAGGAGGCCGGGGCGACCGCCGACCTCGAGCTCGGATACACGCTCTCGGACGGTGTCGAGTACGTCAAGGCGAGCCTCGAAGCCGGTCTCGGCATCGACGCTTTCGCTCCGCGCCTCTCTTTCTTCTGGGCGATCGGCATGAACTTCTTCATGGAGGTCGCCAAGATGCGCGCCGGCCGCCTGATCTGGGCCGGCCTGATGAAGGAATTCGGTGCGAAGAACCCCAAGTCGATGTCGCTGCGCACGCACTGTCAGACATCCGGCTGGAGCCTCGCCGCCCAGGATCCGTACAACAACGTGATCCGCACCTGTGTCGAAGCGATGGCCGCGACCCAGGGCCATACCCAGTCGCTTCACACCAACGCCCTCGACGAAGCACTCGGCCTGCCTTCCGACTTCAGCGCGCGCATCGCCCGCCAGACCCAGCTCTTCCTCCAGCAGGAGAGCGGCACCACCCGGGTGATCGACCCGTGGGCCGGCAGCTACTACGTCGAGCACCTGACCAGTGAACTGGCCCGCAAGGCACTGGGGCACATGGCGGAGATCGACGACCTCGGCGGCATGACCGAGGCGATCGCCGCGGGCATCCCCAAGCTGCGTATCGAGGAGTCGGCCGCCCGCACCCAGGCCCGGATCGATTCCGGCCAGCAGACCGTGGTCGGCGTCAACTCCTACCGGCTGGAGCAGGACACGCTGGTCAACGTGCGCAAGATCGACAACAACGAGGTGCGCGCCGCCCAGCTGGCCAAGCTCGAGCGGCTCAAGGCCGAGCGCGACGAAGCTGCCGTGCTGGAGGCGCTCGACCACCTGACCGCTGCCGCCGCGGGCGGCGAAGGCAACCTGCTCGACCTCGGCGTCAAGGCTGCCAGAGCACATGCGACCGTCGGAGAGATCAGCTCCGCGCTTGAAAAAGTGTACGGTCGCCACTCGGCTGAGATCAGGTCGATCGCGGGCGTCTACCAGCAGGAGGTCGGAGTGAACTCGGATTCGTTCTCGCGGACCAGGGAACTCGTGCTCGAGTTCGAGAAGGCGGAAGGCCGGCGCCCCCGGATACTGGTCGCCAAGATGGGCCAGGACGGGCACGATCGTGGCCAGAAGGTGATCGCCACGGCATTCGCCGACATCGGCTTCGACGTCGACATCGGGCCGCTCTTCCAGACCCCGGAGGAAGTTGCCCGGCAGGCGGTCGAGGCGGACGTGCATGCGGTCGGAGCCAGCTCCCTTGCCGCCGGTCACCTGACCCTGGTGCCCGCGCTCCGCAAGGCTCTCGACGAGGCCGGGCGCGAGAACACCGCGATCGTGGTCGGAGGAGTCATCCCTCCGGTCGACTTCGAGCCGCTGCGTGAGGCCGGGGCCGACCTGATCTTCCCGCCGGGCACCGTGATCGGTGAGGCCGCGGCTGAGCTTCTCGAACTGCTGAGCGAGCGGCTCGGACTTGACGCAGGTATCGCTGCCTCGTCCGCAAGAGGTGGTGATCGCGTAGGTGGCGACGACGCGGAACCCGAGATCGACGGAACCGCCGCCGGCTGATGTCCGGGCGCGCTTCGGTCGAGGAGCTGAAGCAGGGGGTCGTCTCCGGCGATCGCGCCGCGCTTTCCCGGGCGATCACGCTGGCCGAGAGCCGCAGGGCCGACGACCAGGAACGGGCCCAGGAGCTGATCGCCGGGGTCCTGCCCCGGACCGGGGCGGCACGCCGCGTCGGGCTGACCGGTGTCCCCGGTGCCGGGAAATCGACCGTCATCGAGTCGCTCGGGCTGTGGTTGATCGAGCAGGGTCACAAGGTCGCGGTACTGGTGGTCGATCCGACCAGCTCGCGAACCGGCGGCAGCATCCTCGGGGACAAGACCCGGATGCAGGCATTGAGCGCGCATCCGGACGCCTACATCCGGCCTTCGCCATCGGGCGGGGTGCTCGGCGGGGTCGCCCGCAAGACCCGCGAAGCGATGCTGCTCTGCGAAGCGGCCGGTTTCGACGTGGTGCTGGTCGAGTCGGTCGGGGTCGGGCAGTCCGAAGCCGAACTGGCCGAACTGGTCGACTGCCTCTGCCTGCTTCTGGTTCCCGGGGCCGGAGACGAACTCCAGGGGATCAAGCGCGGGATCGTGGAACGGGCCGATCTGGTCGTGGTCAACAAGGCCGACGGCGACCGGATCCCGCTGGCCAAGCGGGCCCGCGGCGACTACCGTCATGCACTGCGGATGCTGCCGCCGTCGACCCCGGGCTGGGAGACGCCGGTCCAGATCGCCTCGGCCACCGAAGGCACCGGTCTGGCGGAGATCTGGGAGTCGATCGAGAAGCACCGTGCCCTGCTGGAGGAAACCGGGCTGCTCGAGGTGCGTCGCCTGCATCAGCAGCAGAAGTGGCTTTCTTCGATGATCGAGGAGGCCGCCCTGAAAGCCTTTCGCGCCCGACCCGGAGTCGAGCAGGCAGTCGCTGAAGCGGAGCGTGATGTCGCCGAGGAGAAGTTGACCGTCCCCCAGGCCACACAGAACGTGATCGACGCCTCCGGCTTCTCCATCGAAAACTGACGAAATCGCCCGTCTGCAATCCTCGCGGCAAGTTCGGTGCCGCTGAACCCTCTCTTTCGGGACGGCGGCTTGACGGGGGGTACCATCGGACCATGCCCCGCATTGCGAAAGTGCCTGCTTTCGAGTCGCAGCGACCGGACCCGGATCTGTCCGTACGTGAACGTCAGGAACTCGCCGCTCGTAGGCTGGTTGAGGTTCTGGAGCTCGCCGAAGCCCTTCCATTCACACCGCGAGAAGGTCTCGATCTGCCCAGACACGGGGGTAAGAAGGCCGGGGGAAACGGCGCTTGAGCGTTCTCATTGAGAAGCTTTTTCGAGTCCACGATGCCCTCGATGATGCGAACGTGCCCCATGCATTCG
>JAUQWL010000059.1 GCA_030835185.1 Solirubrobacterales bacterium
TGGACCGGTGGCAGTCCCACTGCCTTCGGAGATCGATCTGGGGAACGTCGCGATCGGTGCCAGCTCGGCGCCAAGTCAGGTGGCAATCGAGAATCAAGGTGACTACGAGCTCCAGATCGAGCAGCTGTTCGTAGTCGGAGCCGCCCCGAATAGGTTCGGCGAACATCTCATACGGTCTGCCGATGACTCCGCTTGACCCCCTGGTCATCACCGGAAAAGGCAGGATGACGGCCAGACTCGACGGCCAGACGATCGCGGACGGCAACTCCCCGTTGAAGATTCCTCCACGCCGTCTGCATTCGTTCGCGAATGGCGGATACGAGCTGAGTATTGGCGTCGGTGGCCGGAGCAATCAGGCCGAGGTGTCGCTGGCCGGCTGTCTGCTTTCAGCCCGGGCCGTGCTCCGGGGCAGGGCGACGAGCTTCAGGATCTCGACGTCGGTCGGCATGGATAACGTCCTGATCAAGGCCCGGAAGGGCACCTCATTCTCACCGGCAGAGCTACGAGGCCGGTTTGGCTTCAAGGCCCTGTCGAAGCCGGCCGAAACCTTTCTGCTCTCTGGCAGGCGCACCTCATCCAACGGTGTCAGTGTGGAAGCAGGCCGAAAAGTCCTCAAGATCAAGGGTCTGCCTGAAAACTCCGGGATAATCCGGCTGACCCTCGATCGTGGCTCTTCGACCGGTCGACTTTTCCGGGTCCAGGCCAGCCTGAAAGCGTCGTCGCGCCGGACCGTTTCGGCTATCGCGCGTCGCCGTTAGCTCGTCTCGGTCCTCGCGTAAGCTTGCGGCATGTCAGCAGAACCCCCCGACCGAGCTGATGCCGGCGCAGAGGCCGGTGCCGATGCCGGCGCAGAGGCCGGAACTGGTGTAAGCGCAGACGCCGGTGCCGATGCCGGCCCCGGGGTTGCTGCCGGAACGCATGGCTACTCTGCCAACCGCGATCCCCTCCTCAAGCGGCTGCGCCGGATCGAGGGTCAGGTACGGGGAGTCGAGGCGATGGTCGAGAGCGACCGCTACTGCATCGACGTGGTAACCCAGATCACGGCAATCCAGGCGGCCCTGGACAAGGTGGCCCTGGGACTGCTCGAGGATCATGCGGCCCACTGTGTGGTCGGCGCTGCGCCCGAACTTCAGGACGAGCGCACCGAGGAGCTGATGGCCGCGATCAAGCGCCTGATGCGCCACGGTTGATCCGCCCCGGCAAACGCCCGGTTCACGCTCGCTGTACGCGGCGCCCGACGGCGGTTGTTCAGCCGGCCCGGCCGGCTGCGTCGATCGCTGCCTTCAGTTGGCTCTTGCTCATCTTCGAGCGTCCGCTGATCTTCAGAACCGTTGCGATCTCGTAGAGCTCGGCCTTGGTCGCTCCCTCGTGCGCTACGACCGGGGGTGGCCCCGTGGACGCCGACGCCGTGTCCCCGGCCCCCGCTCCTTCCGGTGGCGTGCCGGGTGAAGCAGATGGCGGTGCAGGTTGCGCGGGTGAAGTCGCCGGCGGAGCGGTCGGCTGTCGCTGGTCTTCCGGGATAACGCCGGTCGCGGGCTGGTCGCGGTCTCCGCGGTCAACCAGTTCCTGGACCAGCCGAAGGCCGCCGGCCACAACGGCCGCGGTTCCGGCGAGTGCGAGGGCGATCTGTTTTTTCATCCGGTACTCCGTGGAAGGGTGTGAAGGACGACTGGGTTCACGCGGGGGTCTGGGTTCACGTGCCTGACATTACCCGTTGCGCCGGAATCGGGAGCGTCTATCGGGCTGCTCCGGCCGGCACGGCCTCGAGCTCTTCCAGGTTTGCCAGTTCTTCGGCGAGCTTCTCAAGCACCGGGGCCAGGGCCTCGTCGGCTTCCGGAGACCAGTCGTCGATCAGGCTCTGGAGCACCTGGAGGCGCGCTTCGGCCAGGCGGGCGAGGTCCTCCCTGCCCTGCCCGGTGAGTTTCGCTTCACCGTCCTCGAGCGTGATCAACCCCTTATCCGCGAGATCGTCGCGGGCCGCACGCAGGCGCCCGGCGTCGACAGAGTGCTGCTCGGAAAGTCGGCCGATGTCCAGCTCGATGCCACGGCGCAGTCTCCCCATGAGCCAGGTTTCGCCTACCGACAGCTCGAGCCCGGAGCGGTCCGATACCTGCTGAATCAGCCCGCGGGTACTCTCGCGGCCGATCGTGACCGTAAGCTCGCGGACCGCTTCGTCGAGCGAGAGCGAAGAGCGCGGCGAGGCGAAGGCTTCACCGATGCCGGAAGTCTCAACGGTCTTTCTCAACGGTTTCTCCGGCACCAGCCATGAGATGAGCCAGGCCACCGCGACTACGCCGGCTGCGGCCAGAAAGACCGTGGTAAGCGACGATGTGAAAGCGTCGACATAGCCGAGCCTGACGGCCGTGGGAAGTGACTGAACCGCGGCAGGATCGATCTGACCGGCACTCGCGGACTTCGGAGCACCGGTGGGCAGGCTGATCGCGAGTTCGGTCGCGAGGCGGTTGGCGAAGACGGCGCCGAGCACCGCGGTGCCGATCGAGCCGCCGATCGAGCGGAACAACGTCGCACCCGAGGTCGCCACACCCAGCTCGTCGTAGTCGACCGCGTTCTGGACCGCGAGTACGAGCACCTGCATGACCAGCCCGAGACCGAAACCGAGTATCGCCATGTAGAGCGCCATCGTTCCGGTGCCGATCGAGCTGTCGATGCCGGAGAGCAACCACAGCCCGATCGCGGCGATTCCGGTCCCGAAGATCGGGAAGACCTTGTACCGGCCGACCCGGCTGATGATCTGACCGGATCCGATCGAGGCGACCAGCAGCCCTGCCATCAACGGCAGCATCTGCAGGCCGGACTCGGTCGGGTCGAGTCCGCGCACGACCTGCTGGAAGAGCGGCAGGTAGGTCAGCGAACCGAACAGTGCGAATCCGACCACGAAGCCGAGCGCGCTGGTGATCACGAATACCCGGTTGCGGAACAGATGAGGCGGAAGGATCGGTTCGGCCGCGCTCTTTTCGACCCGGATGAATGTGACCAGGGAAGCCACGCCGATCGCGCCGAGACCGGTTATCTCGGCCGAGGCCCAGGCGTAAGTCGTCCCGCCGAGAGTGGTCAGCAGGATGACCGAGCTCAGGCCGACTGCAAGCAGGGCCGTGCCCGCGTAATCGATCGAGCGCTTGACCACGTTCTTCACCCGCGGAAAGGTGAGGCTCAGTACCAGGAGCGCGGCCAGGCCGAGCGGTACGTTCACGTAGAAGATCGCCCGCCAGGAGACGTGGGTGGTCAGGAAGCCGCCGATCAGCGGCCCGCCGATGCTGGCCACACCGAACACCGCGCCGAACAGGCCCATGTAGCGGCCGCGTTCCCTCGGCGAGACCACGTCGCCGACGCCGGCCTGGGCGCTCACCATCAGCCCGCCTCCGCCGATCCCCTGGATTGCCCGGAATGCGATCAGCTCGGTCATCCTGTCGGCCAGGCCGCAGAGCATCGAGCCGGCCAGGAAGATCACCAGCGCACCCTGGATCACCCGGCGCCGGCCGAACATGTCACCGAGCTTGCCGTACAGCGGCGTTCCGACGGTCACTGCGAGCAGGTAGGAGGTGACCACCCAGGAGAGGTGGTTGAGTCCACCGAGCTCGCCGACGATCGTCGGCAGTGCGGTCGAGACGATCGTCTGGTCGAGTGCAGCCAGCAGCATGATCAGCATCAGGCCACCGATCACGGCCATACGACGCGGTGCGGCCTGCTCGCCTCCCGGTCCGATTTCTGCGTCTGCCGCCGACACGACCCTTCAGGTTACCCGTCGCATTCCGGGCCGAATACGCTGACGGCATGCCCATCCGCCTGCTGCTGCGGGCTGCCGCGCTGCTGGACCGGCACCTCCCGGGCACCGGCACCTCAGGACCGGAACGGGTCGGGCTAGGATGGGGGAAATCGTCGCACTGAGTTCGTAAGCGTGGCTTCGATTAAGGAGTGCGGCCCGGCTGAAAGTGGGCTGCCATGTCAGAACAGGCGCAGGAAATCCGCATCGCTCACGGAACCGCGGTGAGCCTGGAGCTGGATCGCGGTGAGACGATCACGATCACGACTCCGGATGGATCCCAGGGGGGTGACTTCAGCTTTCCGGGATTCGACCAGGCGATCACCCGGAACAAGCTCGGCTGGAAGCGATTCGGCCGGCCCTGGCTGGTCTTCGCAGCCGAGCCCGGCGACTCGTTGTTCGACGGAGACGGGGCACCGGTTCTCGAGATGGTCGCCTACGAGGCCGACGGAGCAGCCGACATCATGTACCCGGGCTGTTGGGACGAGGTCTACGCCGACAGGAGGCCCGGCTGTCGCGACTTGATCTCTTCCGCACTCGGCATCGACCGAAGCGGCATAACCGGGATGCTCTCGTTCTTCATCAGTTCCACCGCCGACGACAAGGTCTATCGGGGCCTCGGTCCGGTCGATCTCGCGTCGGGTGATCACCTGAAGTTCCGGGCTCTGCGCGATGTCGAGGTAGCCGTTTCGGCCTGTCCCGATACCGGGATTCCAGGCTGGCAAGCCGGCGATCTGGTGGCCACGGTCGCTGGACGGGCAGCCGCATCGTGAGCCCGGGCAGCGGCATCAGGCTGGCGCTCGCTCAACCCGCGATCGTTACCGGGTCTGCCGAGGCGACGCGGGTCGAAGACGCAGTCGCGGCGATCGCGAACGCGGCGGAGAAAGAAGCCGACCTGGTCCTCTTTCCGGAGAGCTACCCCGGCCCGATCAGCGCCGGAGCGGATTACGATGCCGAGCCGCGGATCTCCAGGGCATGCCGGGACGGAGGCATCGGGGCCTGTTGGGGAAGGATCGAGCAGACCGGTGACGGTCGATTCGTAACTGTCGTCAGGCTGACCGATGCGAGCGGACGGGATGCCGGTCGTTATGTGCGCAGTCACCCGGCGACGGGTGACGTCCATCCGACGCTGTCGGGGGCCGCGATGGCTCCGGGACCGGAGCCGGGACTGTTCGAGCTGGACGGTCTGAGTTTCGGTGTCGTCGTCTGCTCGGAGCTCTGGAATCCAGAGCTCTGCCGCGTCCTCTCCCTCCGCGGGGCTGAAGTGCTCCTGGCACCGGCCGGCGGCGGCTTCCACCGGGTCGCCGGGACCTGGAAGGTCATGGCCCGGGCCCGGGCGATCGAAAATGAACTCTTCGTCGGAATGACCCAGCAGCTGTTCGACGGCGAGACCGGCTCTGCCCTGATTGCGGGCCCCGAAGCGGTGCTTGCGGAGCGCAGCGAAGCCGGTCTGCTCGTGGCCGATCTGGACCTTGAACGGGCGAGGTGGCTGCGCAGTGAGGACGACTCGATGGTCGAGCCGAAGCAGTTCAGCTCCCTGCCCGGACTCCTCCGGGCCCGGCGCCCCGAACTCTACGGGGAACTCGCCGAGTCCCGGGATGGCCTCTACGACTTCGAATCAGCCGGTGGATGAGGCCCCGCGAAGAGTCTCCGACGGCGCCTGGCAATGGCGCAGAGTCCGGACAGCCTCTCAGGGATGGCAATCAGCCGCAGCCGGTGTTGTTCCCGCAGGAGGAGCAGGTGTAGCAGGAGCCCGTCCGCTGCATCATGCCTCCGCACTGGTCGCAGGCCGGGCCGAGTTCGGCCGCTCCCGCGGTCATGTGCACCCGGGCCGGGATCACCGGTACGTCATCGGTCAGGGCCGACCCCGCCGGGACGGCCGAGCCACCGGCGTCGCCGGCTGCCGAAGGTCCGGCCTCGGCACCGTTACCGTTTCCATTGCCCGAGCCGTTACCACCGTCCCCGGAGTCATCGTCGGTCCCGATCGCCAGCTCGGCGGCCTCCTTGCGGTTGCGGACCTCCTGGGTGAGGATGCCCTGCTCCTCGAGGAAGTCGGTGTCCTCGACGAACTGTGAGGCAAGCCAGCGCATGATGTAGTCCGGCATCGACTTGGCGAAGGGGATCTCCGGGTTGCCGGTAACCCCCTCCGGATCGAAGCGCATGTAACTGAACTTGTTGACGAAGACCTCCAGCGGCACCCCGTACTGGAGACCGAGCGAGATCGCCGTGGCGAAGGCGTTCATCATGCCGCGCATGGTTGAACCTTCCTTGCCGATGTCGGTCAGGAAGATCTCCCCGACCGATCCGTCGGTGTACTTGCCGGCTGTGATGTAGCCCTCGTGCCCTCCCACCGAGAACTTATGGGTCACCGACTCGCGTGTCTTCGGCATGCGGTGGCGCACCGGACCGGCCGGGGCCGGTTCGGCCCCGGGGTCCTCGCCCTTCTCGTCCTGAGCGTCGGTCCGCAGGGCCTGCGCCGTCTTCGAGCCGTCGCGGTAGATCGCCAGCGCCTTCAGGCCACCCTCCCAGCCACGCGTGAAGGCATCGGCGATGTCGTCAACCGTCGCCGAATGCGGCAGGTTGACCGTCTTCGAGATCGCTCCCGAGAGGAAGGGCTGAGCCGCTGCCATCATGTCGATGTGGCCGGTGTGCGAGATCGCCCGCTCGCCGACCGCCACGTCGAATACCGGCAGGTGCTCCTGCTTCAGGCCCGGTGCTCCGACGATGGTGTTGTTTTCGTTGATGTGCGATTCGATCTGGGCGATCTCCGCTTCGGAGTAGCCCAGTGTGCGCAGCGCCATCGGGACCGACCGGTTGACGATCGTCATGCTGCCGCCACCGACCAGCTCCTTGAACTTGACCAGCGAGAAGTCCGGCTCGATGCCGGTCGTATCGCAGTCCATCAGGAAGCTGATCGTGCCGGTGGGCGCCAGAACGGTCGCCTGGGCGTTGCGGTAACCGTGCTCGTCACCGACCGCGACGGCGGCGTCCCATTCGTCCCGCGCGGCGTCGAGCAGTTCGGTGTCGACGCCTTCACCCTGGATCTCGTAGGAGGCGTCGCGGTGCATGCGCATCACCTTGTTGTGCGGCTCGCGGTTCTTCTCGTAGGCTTCGTACGGACCCATCGCGGCTGCTATCTCGGCCGAACGGCGGTAGGCACGTCCGGTCATCAGGGCGGTGATCGCCGCGGCGACGTTGCGGCCTTCCTCCGAGTCGTAGGGCATGCCGTTTGACATCAGCAGTGCGCCGAGGTTGGCGTAGCCGAGTCCGAGCTGGCGGAAGGCATTGGCGTTGACGCCGATCTCCTCGGTCGGGTAGCTCGAAAAGCCGACCACGATCTCCTGGGCGAGGAAGACGGTGTCGACCACCGACTCGAAGCCGCGGGTGTCGAAGCTGCCGTCGTCGCGACGGAACTTCATCAGGTTGATCGAAGCCAGGTTGCAGGCCGAGTCATCGACGTGCATGTACTCCGAGCAGTTGGCGACGATGAAGCCGTCGACGAGGTAGGAGTGATGGACCGGCTCGGAGAGGTTGTAAACCGCCTCCTGGCCGTCGTCCTCCCGGGAAACGAGGTGGACTCCCTGCTTGGTCTGGTACCGGCCGGTCTCGCCCAGCAGCGCCGCCAGGGCGGCGCGCTTGCGCGGGGTCGAGAAGTTGATCGCTTCGGCGAACCGGGCCATGTCGGTGCCGGTGATCCGCAGGTCGAAACCCTCGCGGGAGCTGTACTCGACCTCGGTCCCGTCCTTTCGTGTATAGGAGAATGAGGGTCCGTCGGACTCGGAAATACGGTAGATCCGGCCCCTGATCCCGAAGGTGTTGAGCAGGCTCTGCGTGTCCTTGAGCAGCGCTTTGCTGCGGCTGCCGAGTCCGACGTACCGGTTGGCCTTGCCGTTGCCTTCGACTCTCGACACACAACCGTCGGCACCGAACAGGCCGGCGAGGAACTTCGCCTGAACCTTTGACGGCGCCGCGAACACCGACGCCGGGATCCGCTTCTCATGCGCCCTGGCCGAGCTGACCCCGAGACCCCTGAACAGTTCGCGCACCGCGGAACTGCCGACCCTTAGCTGAACCGTGCCGTTGTCCATCTCCTGCCGGGAGACGCCGCCGAACAGGCCGGTGAGTGCCTCGGCGTGCGCATCGGTCATGCCGTCTTCGATGTCGTCGCCGCCGTAGGTCCAATTGGTCTGGATATCGGTCAGGCAGCCGTCGCCGATCAGGTGACCGGTCAACTCAGCCAGCGAGTCGCTCCACCGCGTGGGCATCGGCGTATGGGTCGCCGTACCGCTGCGGCTGAACGACTTGGCCAGGGCCTCGACCTTGACCGGCAGTTCGGCGCTCGCCCTGGTTCCGGCGGTGACGCTGTCGTTGAGCAGCACTTCGTCTTCGACCGTGAGATCTTCGGCGGCGACGTATCCCCCCGCCGTCCACAGCCGGTGATTCGGCGTGCAGCGCAGTGTCGCGCCGTTGGAGAATTCCAGGTTGACGATCGGCTTGATGCCGGTCTGCCTGACCTCGAGCGGGGTCGAGGCGATGACCCCGTCGCCCTTCGGCAGCGGGTCGGCCCCGTTTTCGCCGGCGGTCCAGCGATGGCTGTAGACGTCGACCGGGTCACCGGCCAGCCGCCGCGCATGGAGTTCGGCGATCGGCATCAGCCCCCGGGTGGTGTGGACGCGCGCATCGCCCGGAAAGCACGGATTCGAGGCGTTGATCCGGCCGGAGTTCGGGCAGGTGTGCCAGCGGTTGATGATCGTGTCGTACTGCATGCCCGGGTCGGCGCACTGCCAGGCGGCATCGGCGATCTGGTTCATCAGGTCCCGCGCCGGCAGGGTCCTGGTGACCGAGCCGTCCGTCCGGGCCGTCAGATTCCAGTCGGCGTCGTCGCGGCAGGCCTCCATGAACTCATCCGAAACCCGGACCGAGTTGTTGGCGTTCTGGTACTGGATCGAGGTGAAGCCCTCACCGTCGATCGACATGTCGAAGCCGGCGTCGCGCAGCGCTGCGGCCTTCTTCTCTTCGTCGGCCTTGCACCAGACGAAATGCTCGATATCCGGATGATCCACATCGAGGACGACCATCTTGGCCGCGCGGCGGGTCTTGCCACCGGACTTGATCGTGCCGGCCCAGGAGTCGGCGCCGCGCATGAAGCTGACCGGACCGGAGGCGGTGCCGCCCTTCTTCAGTTGTTCCATCGAGCCACGGATGTTCGAGAGGTTGATGCCCGAGCCGGAACCGCCGCGGAAGATCTTGCCCTCCTTGGTGTTCCAGTCGAGGATCGACTCCATGGTGTCCTCGACGCTGAGAATGAAGCAGGCCGAGCACTGCGGCGTCTCCTCGAAGCCGACGTTGAACCAGACCGGCGAGTTGAAGGCGACCTCCTGGTGGAGCAGTACCGCGGTGAGCTCGGCTTCGAAGGCGTCGGCATCCGCGGTAGAGGCGAAGTAACCGCCTTCGCGGCCCCAGCCGGCGATCGTGCCGGCGACCCGGCTGATGATCTGCTTGACGGAGTTCTCCCGCTGATCGGAGCCGAGCTGGCCGCGGAAGTACTTCTGAGCGACGATGTTGGTCGCGTTCTGGGACCAGCTTCGCGGGAACTCGACTCCGCGCTGCTCGAAGGCGGGCTTGGCAGGATCTCCGATCACCGCGTCACGGATCTCCCATTCGACCTCGTCGAAGGGGTGGACGCCCTCTCTGCTCAGGCGACGTTCCACGACGACGCCGTCGGGGTTGATCCTCGTCGAATCCGGTACTGACTGGGACTGGGCCATTCTCTCTCGCTCTCTGCTCGGTACTGACAGGTCTCTCGAATCGTTGTCTCTGGTGATGCGGCGGCGTCGGAAGATCCGGCGGCGCTTGATGATCGGTCTCTAAGGCTGGTTCAGGTGCTCGGGGTCATTTTCGGGGTCAGGCGGTCGAGCTCAGCCTGCACGTCGCTGACGTCAAGCTGTCTGTAGACCGCTGCAAATTGGAGGTAGGCGACTTGATCGATCCGTCGCAGGCCGGCCAGGCAGAGCTCGCCGATCCGTGCCGCGTCGATCTCGCCGCTCGACCGGACCGCTTCGGTCTCGATCTGGTTGACCAGGGCATCGACCGCCTCAGGGCGGACCGGGCGCTTGTGTGAGGCACGCTCGAGTCCACCGCGCAGCTTGGTGCGGTCGAAGGGCTGGCGGCGGCCATCGCGCTTGCGCACGAAAGGCGCCTGCGTATCGCAGCGCTCGTAGGTCGTGAACCGGTGTTCGCAGTTGGTGCACTGGCGTCGGCGACGCACAGAAGCGCCTTCCTCGGAACCACGGCTCTCCAGAACCCGGCTTCCCTGATGTCCGCAATGGGGGCAACGCACATTTCGAATTATACTAGGACTGGAGTCGGACACCTTTGGGGTACGCTACATATAGCGTCTGTTCCGAAAAACGAACTCCCTATTTGCGAGGTCTGCGGCCAGTCAACCGCCATCGGCAGGCCCGTTCGCGGTGCCCTGTACGATGCTGGAGTGAGCCACGGCGAAGAAAACGAAGTCGGACCCGAGTCCGAAGAGCCCGAAGAGCAGGTCACGAGCATGCGGGAGAAAGCCGCTGCAGCCCGCGAAATCGTCGCCGATCGGGCCACCACCGCCCGTGAGAACGTCGCCGACCGGGCCACAACCGCCCGTGAGAACGTAGCCGAGCGGGCCGGAGTCGCCAGAGAGGCGGCAGTTGAGAAGGCCGGGGCGATCCGGGATTCCGCGGCCGAGACGATCCGGGCGGTCAAGCCCAAGTTCCGCGGGGTCAGCCACGAATGGGCTTTCTTCCTTTCGCTCGGACTCGGGATCTCGATGCTGGTGCTCGCCGACACGCCGCGCAAGCTGCTGGCGGTCACCATATATACGGTCTCGCTCTGCGCACTGTTTGGCACCAGCGCCCTGTACCACCGGGTGACCTGGAAGACCTCGAAGGCACGCACTCTGATGAAGCGGCTCGATCACTCGATGATCTTTCTGCTGATCGCCGGCACCGTCACCCCGTTCGCCCTGCTGACAATGACCGGCACCTGGGCCACCGCGATCCTGATCGCGGTCTGGTCGGGGGCGGCGATCGGGGTTGCGATCGAACTGCTCTGGACCGGATCGCCGAAATGGGTCAGCGTGATCATCTACCTGGCGGTCGGCTGGATCGGCGCGCTCGCCTTTCCCCAGATCGTCGGTACCGCCGGAGTCTTTGCCGGCCTCCTGATCGCGACCGGAGGCATCCTCTACACCGTCGGCGCCGTCGTTTACGCAACTCAGCGACCTGATCCGAATCCCACCTACTTCGGCTACCACGAAGTGTTCCATCTGTTCGTTATCGGCGCGGCAGCAAGCCACTTTGCCGCGATCGCCCTCTTCGCCCTGTGAGGCCGGGTATCGTCAGCCCGGCCGAGCCGCTCGAATGGAGCTCGATCCCGGTTGGCGGTGTCACGACGAGGTTGCTTCAGGCGGGCCCGCACCAGGCCTCCGAGGCATTCGTCTTCATCCACGGCAATCCGGGTTCGGCCGCTGACTGGACCGGGCTGGTGGAGGAGATGGGTTCACTGGGCAGGGCGGTGGCCTTCGACCTTCCGGATTTCGGCCAGTCGGTGGCCGAACCCGGATTCAGCAATACGGTCGAGGAGTACGCGGATTTCCTGGGCCAGGTTCTCGAAGCTCTCGGGATCACCAGAGCACGGCTGATCCTCCACGATTTCGGCGGGCCGATCGGACTCACCTGGGCAGCGGCCAATACGGACCGGGTCGCGGGCGTTGTCCTGATCAACACCGGTCTGCTGCTCGACTACAAATGGCATCGCAAGGCCCGGATCTGGCAGACGCCCGGCCTCGGTGGACTCGCCAACGCGATGATCACCAGGCCGGTCTTTCGCCGGCTGATCTCATCACCGGAGCCGCGCGGCCTCCCGACCGGGTTCACGGACGGGATGTACGACAACTTCGATCGCCGGACCAAGTCCGCGGTGATCCGTCTCTACCGCGACGCGAGGAAGATCGGCAAGACCTCGAAGCTGCTGGTCCCCCCACTTGCCGAGGCAGACATTCCGGCTCTCGTGATCTGGGGTGCCGGCGACCCCTATCTGCCCGTTTCCCTGGCCGAACGCCAGAAAGAGGCGTTCCCCTCAGCCGTGATCCGCATCCTGCCGGGTTCCGGCCACTGGCCGTTCATCGACGACCCGGTCACCGTCGCCCGTCTGCTCACCGACTTTCTGCTCAGGGTCCAGTAGTCCGCCTCTGCGACTGCGCCACATCCCCGGTGCCCGAGCGTCTCGAGTTCCCGACGGCCGGCGTCTCTGAAATGTGCCGTCGCCGCTGCGCCCGCCCCCGAGGTCGGGTGTGGCCATCACCCGTACCGAACCTGTGCCGCAACGCCCGCGCCCGGTTCAGCTCGCCGGCAGCTCGCCGGCTTCGATCGCGGCGTTGACCGCACAGCCGGGCTCGTTGCCGTGGCTGCAGTCGCGGAACTTGCAGAACCGCGACAGACGCTCGATCTCGTCGGCGCGGCTGTCGACCGGTTCTTCGACCAGCAACCCCGGTGCTCGCAGACCCGGCGTGTCGATCAGCAGGGTTCCGCAGGGCAGACCGAACATCTCCCGACTGGTCGTCGCGTGACGCCCGCGGTCGTCCTTCTTGCGGATCTCGGCGGTGGTCTGGCGCTCATAGCCGAGCAGCGTGTTGGCGAGAGTCGACTTCCCGACACCGGAAGAGCCGAGCAGGACCACCGTTTCGGTCGGGGTCAGGCTGTCTCGCAGGCGGTCGAGGCCGCTCAGGGTCTCTGAGCTGAAGGCCAGCACCTCGAGGTTCGGAAAACGCTCGCGGGTCTCTTCCAGAGTGGGTTCCGCGTCCTCGATCAGGTCCGATTTCGACAGGGCGATCACCGTCCGCGCACCGGAGCCCTCGGCCATCGCGACCATGCGTCCGAAGCGCTCGAGTTCATGGTCCTTGTTGAGCGAACTGAGCACGATGACCACGTCGACGTTCGCTGCGAGTACCTGGACCCGGTCACGGTCGGCCGGCGAGCGGCGGGCGAGTTCCGTCCTGCGCGGCAGGATTTCGTGGACAGTCCCTTCCCGATCGGCCTCGACCCAGTCGCCGACGGCCGGCATCGCCGTGGCGTCGGTCGGGCCTTGGAGAAGACGTCCGGCCGGCCTGCCCTGCAGGGCGCCCGTCGTGGTCATCAGATCGACTATGTGGTCGCGATGGAGCCCGGTCACCCTGGCGGGAATCCGGTCCGGTCGCGCGGCTGAGTCCCACTCCTTCTGCTCGGCGGGTGTCCAGCCGAGCGACCGCAGGTCCACAGGCAGGGACCTGTCCGCCGGATCGGTCAACTGCCGGCTCCTGCGGCGGCAGAGTCCCTGGTCACCTCGATCACTTCCAGCAGTTCAGGCTCGCGGTCGGAGCGGAGCAGGTCGATCGGGTCCGGCTCGTCCTTGAGGATGTCCTCGAAGGAGCCGCGGCTGTCGTAGCAGGCCGGAGGGGTGCTCTTCGCCGGGCCGCCTGCCTGGCTGAGGATGGTTGCGGACCGGGCGAGATCCTTGCCCTGGAGTTCGCCGGTTTCAGGCTTCATTCGTCTGGCCAGGGTAGGGGAGACGGTGGCGGTTCTCACCTAGGCTGCCGCGGCGGTCAGAGCGTCGAAGGTGAGCTTCAGGCCCGTGCCGAGCTCTGTTTCGGCCCGCCACGCAAGGGCGCTCCCTGCAAGGCGGGGGTCGATCGAGATCCGCTCGACCTCCCCGTCACGTGCCGGTTCGAAGTCCGGTTCGAAGTCAGGGGTCCCGGTCGCCTCGCCGAGCGCGGCGACGAGGTCGAGCACGGAGGTCTCGATTCCGGTGCCGATGTTGAACGAACCGGGCCCGGTGGCCGCCTCCGCGGCGATCATCGCGTTGACGACGTCGGCTACATATATGTAGTCACGGGTCTGCTTGCCGGATCCGAACACCGACGGCCGCGCGCCCTGCTCGAGTTTGCCGCAGAAGATCGCGACGACCCCGGCCTCGCCGTATGGATCCTGCCTGGGCCCGTATACGTTGCCGAGACGAAGCGATACACCGTCGAGTCCGTAGAGCCGGCGGTAGAGCCCGACGTATCCCTCGGCCGCCAGCTTGCTCTGACCGTAGGGGGAGAGCGGCATCGCCGGCTGGTTCTCGTCCAGCGGCAGCGTACGTCCGTCGCCTTCACCGTAGATCGCTCCGCCGGTCGAGGCCAGGACGAATCGCCGGGCACCGCACCGGCGGGCGCTTTCGAGCACGTTCGCCGTGCCTGCGACGTTGACCCGGGCGTCAAAGGCCGGGTCGGCGACCGACTTGCGCACATCCATCTGGGCGGCGAGATGGAAGACTGCGTCGGGGCGGAATGACCCGGTGGCGTCGAGCATCGCCTCGCGATCGGTGATGTCGGCCACCTCGAGGACGGCGCCGACCGCGATCGCCGGGGCGAGGTTCTCCCGCCGGCCGGAAGAGAGGTCGTCGACGACCAGGACCTCGTTCCCGCCCGCGAGCAGCGCATCGGTCAGATGGGAGCCGATGAATCCTGCACCGCCGGTAACGAGGGCCTTCACGGGGCGGAATACTAGTCAACGAAAACCAGACGACGGTGTCCACCGGGCGCTGAAGTCCGGGGTACTGCCCACCCGCTCTGCTACCGTCGGCTCCGAGATGCGACTGATCGTCACCGAGAAAAACAACTCAGCCCGGAAGATCGCCGAGATCCTTTCCGGCGGAGGAGCGACCGAAACCAAGTCGTTCACCGTGCCGGTTTTCCGGTGGACCGACTCCGATGGTGAACACGCCGTACTCGGAACCGGCGGTCACGCCGTCGAGCGCGCTTTCCCCGAGGGCAAGGAATACAAACAGTGGAAGCTGGACCTGATCCACGGCCTGATCGACGCGCCGCTGGTCACGCGGCCGACCGACGGCAAGAAGAACGTGGTCAAGGCTGTCCAGAAGGAGGCGAAGGCCGCCGACAGCCTGGTCATCGCGACCGACTTCGACCGCGAGGGGGAGCTGATCGGGCTGGAGGCGCTCGAGAGCTGCCTCGAGGTCAATCCCGATCTGGGGCCGACTGTGCGCCGTGCCCGCTATTCGGCCCTGACCCGCGAGGAGATCGAGGGGGCGTTTTCCAACCTGACCGATCTTTCCCACCCGCTGGCCAACGCGGCGGCCGCACGACAGGACATCGATTTGATCTGGGGCGCCGCTTTCACCCGGGCGGTCTCGCTGGTCAGCAAGGCCTATGGCGCGAATTTCCTTTCGGTCGGACGCGTCCAGAGCCCGACCCTGGGCCTGATCGTCGAACGGGAACTCGAGCGGCGGGCCCATGTGGCCAAGCCGTTCTGGGAGCTGTTCGCCAAGTTCGAGCATCCGGACGGGGCCGGCTTCGAGGCTCACCACGCGACGGACAAGTTCTGGGACAAGACCGAGGCCGACGCGGCCCTCGCCGCCACCGCCGGCCCCGGGGTGGTCAAGTCGGTGACCAGCCGAAAGAACTCGAGCAGGCCACCGACCCCGTACAACACGAACTCCTTTCAGGTCGACGCTTCGAGTCGCCTCGGAATAACGCCGAAGCAGGCGATGAACTACGCCCAGGATCTCTACGACGACGGTTTCATCTCCTACCCACGGACCGACAACACCATCTACCCGGACTCGCTCCCGTTGGAGAAGACGATCGGCTCGCTGGTGAAGATCAAGGACTTCGCCGCTGCGGCACCGCTGCTCGACGCGCCCCTGAAGCCGACCCAGGGCAAAAAGTTCGATGCGGCACACCCGCCGATCTATCCGACCCACGCCCTCTACCCGAGCGCGCTGGACGGACCCAAAGCACGGGTCTACGAGCTGATCGTACGCCGCTTCCTGGCCACCTTCGGCAGCCCGATGATCACCGAGTCCACCCGGGCCGACATCGGGGCCGGCAGCGAGACTTATTTCGTCCGCGGCAAGGTCGTTCTCGACCCCGGATACGCAGGCATCTACACGTATGCCCGCTCGGCCGACGAGGAGATCCCGGCGCTCGAGGAGGGCCAGCAGCTCGCCCTTGAAGGCAAGCCTTGGCTGATCGACAAGGAGACCCAGCCGCCGCCCAGGCTTTCGGAAGCCAAGCTGGTCCAGTTGATGGACGAGCAGGGGCTCGGCACCAAGGCTACCCGCCCGGACATCATCCAGAAGCTCTACAGCCGCAAGTACGTGCGCAACCACCCACCGGAACCGACCGCGACCGGTATCGCGATGTACGAGGCCTTCAAGGCCTACGTGCCGGAGATGTCGACCTCGGAGATGACCGCGAGCCTCGAAGAGGAAATGGACCAGATCGCCGAGTCGAAGATGGAGAAGGAAGAGGTCGTCGACGACAGCCGAAGGCTGGTCCACTCGACGTTCGACGAGCTCATGGCCGGTGAAGAAGAGCTCTCGAAAATGATCTGGGCCGGCATGGACAAGGACCGCATCCTCGGCCCATGCATCGTCTGCCAGGAGGCCGGCCGGACCAGGGAAGACGGCTCGCCGAACATGCTCCGCATCATCCGGGCGAAGAAGTCCGGCAAGTCCTTCGTCGGCTGCTCCGGCTGGGAACCGGACAACCCCGACGCCTGTGACCAGACGTTCCCGATGCCTCAGCCCAACTTCTATGAAGTCACGCCGCTTGAGGAGAACTGTTCGGTCTGCCACCGCACCCCCCGGGTCAGCGTCAAGACCAGGGGTCGAGCCGGTCGACCGTGGAAGCTCTGCTTCAACGATGACTGCCCGACCATGGTCGAGATGCGCGAAAAGCGCGCCGAGCGCCAGGCCGCACAGGCCGCGGCCAAGGAGGCAAAGCAGGCCGAGGCCGAGTCGAAGCCGAAATCGGCGAAGGGCGGGGCCAGGAAGAAGGCCAAGTCGGGCCCTTCGAAGAAGTCCCGCAGCAAGACCGTCGCAGCCTCGAAATCCGGCGGTCCGCCGGATCCGGGTACCCGCCGGGTCAAGCGGGCCGGCAGCCGCGGAAAGTCCGCCCCGAAGGGCTGAGCGGAAGTGTTCATCGCGCTCGAGGGCGTTGACGGCTCAGGCAAGTCGACCCAGGTCGCGATGTTGTGTGAGGCCCTCGGCCCCGACACCCTCAGGATCCGGGAGCCCGGCGGTACCGATGCGGCCGAGGCGATCCGCGACACGTTGGCCGATCCGGGCATCCCGCTCGATGCGACTGCCGAGCTGCTGCTCTTCTTCGCCGCCCGGGCCGACCTGGTAAATCGCGTGATCCACCCGGCGCTCGAGGCCGGCAGGCTGGTGGTGAGCGACCGTTTCGTGGACTCGACCGAGGCCTATCAGGGAGTGGCCCGCGGCCTGGGCATAGAGGTGGTGGCCGAACTGAACCGGATCGCCACCGGTGGACTGCTGCCGGACCTGACCGTCCTGCTCAGGGTGGACCCGGCTGTCGGCCTGGAGCGTGCGAAGAGCGGCGACCGCTTTGAGGCCGAGGGGCTGGGCTTTCAGCAACTGGTCGCCGGTGCTTACGAGGACATCGCCAGGCGTGAGCCGGACCGGGTGGTCGCCGTAGACGGAAACGGTACGCCGGAAGAGGTCCACCTGCGGGTCATGGACGCACTGCGCGAGTTCCTCGGCCCGGAGCCGGCAGGGACCGGTTCTTGAGCCCGAACGCGCTCGAAGAGGCGACTGCGCATCAGGTCCGCGCCCACGGCGCCCTGGCCGCTGCGCTTCGCGACGGCCCTTCCCACGCCTATCTGATCGTCGGTCCGGCCGGCTCGGGAAAGGCAGCCGCGAGCCGCGCTTTCGCCGCTGAGATTCTCGCGGAAGGGAGTCCGGATGCCGACGAAACCCGTCGGCGCGCAATGCTCGATCCTTCGCCCCATCCCGATCTCGTCTGGCTTCGCCCGGTCGGGATGAGCCACGCGGTCGAGGACGTCCGCAGCCGGCTGATCCGTCCGGCACCGCTGAAGCCCTTCGAAGGTGAGCACCGCGTATTCGTGATCGAAGCCGCCGAGGCTCTCGGTGAAGAAAGCCAGAACGCGATGCTGAAGACCCTTGAGGAGCCGCCTCCGCATGCGCATCTGATCCTGATCGCCTCGGATGCCGAGGCTGTGCTGCCGACGGTTGCCTCCCGTTGCCAGCGGGTCGAGTTCGACGCCCTTCCCGAGGAGGCGATC
>JAUQWL010000060.1 GCA_030835185.1 Solirubrobacterales bacterium
GATCGAGGTGCTCTCGCTGATGGCCGGCATCGGGCTGCCTCTCGAGGTCATCGGCGCCCAGCTTAGGCGGGGCATCGATCTGGTCGTGCACATATCCCGGCAGCCCGACGGCAGCCGCAAAGTCACCGAAATCCGTGAGGTTGAGGGTTGACCCCCTCCCCGGAGCTCGGGCCGCTGGTTGCGGCGGGTTCCGGTCTCGGGCCGGTCCCACTCGTTCTCGGCGCCGCCGCCGGCGCGTTCACGGTGCTGGCGATGCGCGAGTTTCTGGGCGGGAGTACGGCTTTCGCCGGCTGGGTCCGGATCACCGTCGAACCACTGCGCCGGGCCCGGCTCGAGGGGTATCTGCCGAGCTCGAAGGAGCGGCTCAACATCGCTCTTTTCGCCGTTCTCCTTGCGATCCTCGCCGGACTGGTGCTCGGCCGGCTTCTTCTTGCCGTCCTGCTCGTCTTTCTGGCTCCCGTGGTCGCCGGCGCCGTCATTCGCCGAAACCGCAACCGCTACCGGCGCGCAGTCGAGCGTGCGGTGCCGGATACGGCACGGGCGCTGGCGGATTCACTCTCGGCCGGCCACTCCCCGCGCGGAGCGCTCGCGGCCACCGCGTCAGCACTCGAGGGGCCGGCAGGGGCCGAGTTCAACCGTCTGCGGCACGATCTTGAGCTCGGCTGCCCGACCGACCGGGCGGTTGCGGCACTGGCGGAGCGGTTCCGGTCCGAACGGATCGATGCCTTCGCTGCCGCGCTGGTGAGTCAGCGGCTCGCCGGCGGTGACCTTGCGGCGTTGCTCCGGCGCTTTGCCGAAGGGGCGGGCGAACGCGATCGCGTTGCCGAGGACGCCCGTTCGGCCACAGCGCAGGCGCGTTTCACGGGCTACCTGGTTGTCGCCATGCCGGCGGCCGCGGGGCTGTTTGCGGAGTTGATCAAGCCGGGGCTGTTCGCCTCGCTGGCGGGTTCGACCCCTGCGATCCTGCTGGTTGCGGTCTCGGTGGCCATGCAGGCGGTGGCCTTCATCGCGATCTCGCGACTGTCGAGGGTCGCGGAGCGATGATCGCCCTCGGTCTGGTTCTCATCGCCGTGGCCGTCGCACTCACGGCGGCGGCGTTCCGGGAACCGCGGTGGCCGCACGCGCCCTGCCGGTCGCCAAGAAGCCGGAGGACAGCAGTCCCTGCTGCGGCGATCAGCCTGGGGCTGCCTGAACGCATACGCAGGGCCGGGCGCGAGGCGGATCTGAGTCCGAGATCGCTGCTCCTCGCCAAGGCGCTGACGGCGGCTACCGGGCTCTGTATCGGTTCGATCGTCGGTCCGGTGCTACCGGGGCGTCTCGGGCCGTTGCTGATGGCAGGGAGTGCCGCCTTCGGTTTTCTGCTGCCCGACCTGTTGCTCGAACGCAGCGCCCGGCGCCGACACCGGTCGATGGTCGCAGCCTTGCCTGACGCACTCGACCTCCTGGCGGTGTCGGTTGCCACCGGGAGGCCGGTCGCGGTGGGTCTTTTCGAGCTGGGTAGCAACGCCCGCGGACCGCTGGCGAAGGAGTTCGCGATCACGGGGGAGGCCATGGCCTGGGGCAGCGGTCAGGGGGCCGCTCTCGAAATGCTGAAGACAAGGGTGAGTGGCAAGGAGATCGCTTCGTTCTGCGCCACTCTCGAGCGTTCCCGAAAGCTTGGTTCGCCGCTGGCCGAACAGCTCCGTCGCCAGGCATCGACGCTGCGCCAGGATCAGCGTCGCTCGATCGAGGAAGCGGCGGCCCGCGCCGCACCCAAGATCCAGCTTGTGATCGCCCTCGTCCTGGTTCCTTCCGTGCTCCTGCTCATGGTCGCCGCACTGGTTGCCAACAGCGATGCCCTGCTCGGGGTCGGCTACCGGTAAGCCGGCCGTTCGCAGACCGTTCGTTGACGGTGATCCCGTGGCCGGAGGTTGAAGCGAGGGTCTATTCGTTCGCTTCCTCGCGAAGCCGCCGGGCGACGGCGCAGCCGGTTTCGACCATTTCGTCGAAGCCCTTGACGCTGTCGCGGTGCTTGGGGGCGAAGGCACAGAGCTTTCCGTCGACCAGCTCGAAAGCAAACTTCTTCGGTGGGGACTCGGTCAGCCAGACGATGAACGACGGCGAAAACAGGCGCCTGACCCAGACGGAGTCGTGCTCCTTGCCGACGAAGATCTCGTACCGATCCCGCATCGCCTCGCTTTCCAGGGTGACCCGCTCATGTTTGCGCCGGAACTTGTCCTCGAGCCCTTCGAGGGCCTTGAAACCGGACTTGGTCTGGACCAGCAGTTCGGGCAGGTGGGCGACCGTCTCCGGGATGTCGACCAGGATCAGGGTGAACGGGTAGTCGGTTTCGTCCCGGTTGCCGTCGGAGTCGGTGCTCACCTGGGTGTAGGTGTAAAGCGCCAGCGTTCCCTCCAGATCGCCGGAAAGCGGGCCGGTGAAGATCTCGTCCGCCTTGCGTTTGTCTCCCCTGCGGAGAAACGGGGTGGCCTGGCCGAGGTCGCCCGATCCCTGACGGGTGAGCCCTCTCGCCTCGGCGTAGGAGTCGTAGAAGGCGTCTTCGGCCCGGCCGTCGGCCACCGCGAAAGCAATGACCATCCCGATCGCGATGCCGAGAAAGAAACCGGCTACCGCTACCCCCGGTCCACCGATCGCAGCACCGAGTGCGGCGAGCAGGATCGATCCGACGAGCGTGAGGATCCAGGTGAGTGGCCGGCGAATCAGTTTTCCGAACTCTGCGCCGCGAAGCTGGTTGGCGTTCTCGATCTCTGTCATGGCGACAATCTACCTGCGCAAACTGCAACGCGGATTGCACAAGCGGTTTTCGGAGGGCGATCATGTGTTCGTATTGATCGGGGGAAGTCGGCTTTTCAAGCCAAGAAAGTGCACACCTGCCTGGGCTTATCAGGTGCGGCAGTCGAATCCTTTCTGTGTCTATGTGGGAGAAAGTGGTGCAGAGTGGGGCAAAGTGGGGTACATTGCCAATCGAGTTGAAGCCACGGACCGGGGTGGTGAGGTTCCTCCCACTTCACCACCTCGGTCCAACTCTTTCTCTTCATCGAACGGGACAGTCGGAAAGGAACGGAAACGGTGGCGTTCAGAGGCCAGTACGAACACAGCCTCGATTCGAAGGACCGACTCACCGTGCCGGCCAGGTTCCGCAAGGAGCTCTCCGACCGCGCGGTCGTGGTCAAGGGTCCCGATACCTGTCTCTGGCTGATGACCGAAAAGGCTTTCAACGCTCTGTCGGACCAGTACATCGCCCCGCACAGCCCGTTCGGCAACAACGCCCGCAAGATGCGTCGGCTGTTCAACTCCGGAGCCGCTGACGGCGAACTGGACTCGGCCGGCCGGATCAGCCTTCCGAAGAACCTGGTCGAAGCCGCGAAGCTCGAAGGGTCCTGCACCGTGATAGGCGCCGGTGAGTATCTCGAAATCTGGAACACGGACGAATGGGATCGCGAGGAGCAGAAGCTCTTGGCCGAGTTCTCGGACATCGCCGAAGGAATGTCGGGGGCGACCGAGTGAGCGCCGCGGCGCGCGCCCGGAAGGCCTGGGAGCAGACCATGAGTCCTTCATCCCGCATCCACGTTCCGGTGCTGGCCGGGGAGCTGGTCGAGCTGGTCGCTCCGCAGGCGGGGGAGACCGTCATCGACTGCACCTTCGGTGGTGGCGGTCACGCCCGGCTTGTCGCTGACCGGATCGGTCCCCGGGGGACATTGATCGCCATCGACCGCGACCCGGTCGCCGGCCGGCGGTTCGAGCAGTTTGCCGACGAGGTCTCCTGTCGGACCAGGTTCATACCGATGGAGTTCAGTACCGCGCTCAAGACCCTGCAGGACGAGGGGGTCCGGGCTGACGGGCTTTACATGGACCTGGGTATGTCTTCGCTCCAGGTCGACGCCCCCGAGAGAGGGTTCTCCTACTCACATGACGCGCCACTGGACATGAGGATGGATCCGCGTCAGGAGTTGACTGCGGCCGAGATCCTCAACGAGTGGCCGGAATCCCGGATCGTCCAGATTCTGCGGGGTCTCGGCGAGGAGCGCTTCGCCGGAGGCATCGCCCGTGAAGTCGTGCGACGCAGGCCGTTGGAGACGACTTCCGATTTCGTGGATGCGATAAAGGCCGGGATGCCGACGGCGGCCCGCTTCGGCAGCGGGCATCCGGCCCGCAGGAGCTTCCAGGCGCTCCGTATCGCCGTAAACGGGGAGCTCGATTCGATCGATGCCGCTCTGCCACTCGCCTGGGACACCCTGGAGATCCATGGCCGCATGGCGGTGATTTCCTTCCATTCGCTGGAAGACCGCAGGGTCAAGCGCTTCTTTGCCAGTCTGGCGGTCGGCTGTACCTGCCCGCCGGACCTGCCCGTCTGCGTATGTGGTCACGAGCCCGAGGCAGAGCTTCTCACCAGACGTTCGATTGTCGCCGACGAGCGGGAGCTCGAGGCCAATCCGAGGTCCCGGTCGGCCCGACTGCGGGGGGCTCTCAAGCTAGCCGAACGGACTGCTTCCTGATGGGGGTGGCCGTCCGCAAGCTCGACGCGATGCCGTATCCGGCCCCGGCGACGCTGCCGCCCCGAAGGCGAAAGCCCACCCGGCGTGGACCTCCGGTCCGCCGCCGGATCGCCGCACCGGCCCGGCCCGCGCAGCGACGCCACCTGGTCGGGCGGAGCGCCCTCGCGGTCGGCCGTGGCGCCCACGCTGTCGGCAGGCTCCCCGACATTGCGCCGGTTCGGCGGATATCCGGATCGCGGATGTGGATCGCCCTGATCGGCATCCTTCTGGCCGGCATCGTCGCCGTCAACGTGCTTACCGTCAGCTACGGGGCGATGGCGAGCCGGGTGGAGACGAAGATCGAGACGCTGGAACGCCAGAATACGATCCTCGGCAGCTCGACCACAAAGGCGCTTTCCATGCCGCGCGTGCGCGCCGCCGCCGCTGCCGCCGGAATGGTCACCCCGGCCACGGACGAGATCCGCTACCGCGAGTTCGGTCCGGAAGTCTTCGCTGCCGCCGCAGCACGTCTGGCAGCCGAAGGGGGCTGATCTGCCGGTGGTCCGCCCTCAGCGCCGAGCCGGAATCCTCTTTCTCCTCACCTTGGCGGTTCTGTCCGTAATCCTGCTGAGGGCGGCCTGGCTCCAGGGAGTCGAAGGTGCGTCGTTCGCCTCCCAGGCGGTCAGTCAGCAGGAGGATACGATCACCATTCCGGGCCTGCGCGGCTCGATTCTCGATCGCAACGGCCGCGAGCTGGTCGGCTCCGAGGTCGGTGCCAGCATTTACGCCACGCCGTACCAGATCAAGGATGCGCCGACCGAGGCGTCCCGGGTCGCCGAGGCACTCGGGGCCGATCAGGCTGACGTACTCGAGGCCATTACCCGGCCGGGCGGGTTCTCCTACGTTCAGCGCAAGGTCGACCTGGTCAAGGCACGTCGCGTCGAAGAACTCGGACTCGAAGGCATCGGACAGCACCCGGATACGCTGCGTACGCGCCCCCAGGGAGACCTCGCCGCCCAGGTGATCGGGGCGGTCAGCGCGGAGGGCAAGGGCCTGACCGGAATCGAGGCATCCGAGGACAGGGTCCTCCGGGGGATCGACGGCGAGCAACACCTGGTCAAGGACGCGCTCGGTGATCCGATCGAGATGGAGACGATCCGCGATCCGAGCGACGGTGAGCCGATCCAGCTGACGATCGACGCGGCCATTCAGGACAGGGCCGAACGGGCGCTGGAGAAGGTGGCCGAGGCCCACGACCCGGTCAACGCTTCCGCGATCGTGATGGATGCCCGGAGTTCCGAGATCCTGGCGATGGCGAACTGGCCGCCGGTCGACCTCGACAGCCTCGAGACCACCGCACCGGAGGATCTTTTGAACGTCGGCACCTCGTACAACTTCGAGCCGGGCTCGACCTTCAAGGCCTTCACCGTCGCCGCCGCGCTCCAGACCGGCACGGTGACACCATCGAGCACGTTCACGCTGCCCCCGTCGATCCAGGTATACGACCGGGTGATCGAGGAGTCGCACCCCCGGGGGACGGTCAACCTCAGCGTCGGGGAGATCCTCGCGCAGTCCTCGAACGTGGGTTCAGTGACGATCGGTCTGGGGATGGGCGGCGAGAAGTTCAGCAAGTGGATCGACCGATTCGGTTTCGGCCGGCCGACCGGGATTGAGTATCCAGGCGAAGAAAGCGGCATCGTGCTGCCCTACGAGGATTATTCCGGCTCGACCATGGGCAATCTCCCGATCGGTCAGGGAATCGCCGTGACCCCTGTCCAGATGGTCGCCGGATACGGCGCGCTGGCGAACGACGGGATCCTCAGGCCGCCCAGCCTGATCAAGGCGGTCGGCAGTCGCGAACTCCCGCGGAAGCAGGGTCGCCAGGTGGTCTCGCCGGAGGTCGCGGCCGAGGTACGCGACATGCTGAAAGGCGTCCTGGCCCCGGGCGGGACCGCTCCGGAGGTGGAGATCCCCGGCTATACGCTCGCCGGCAAGACCGGCACCGCCGAGATCGCTGCCGACGGCGGATACTCGGAGAGCCGGTTCGTCGCCTCCTTCGTCGGCATGGCACCGGCTGACGATCCCCGGATCGTCGTCTCGATAATGGTGAACGAGCCGCAGAACGGCTACTACGGCGGCGAGGTCGCGGCTCCGGCATTCGGCGACATCGCATCGTTCACACTGCCTTATCTCGGCGTGCCCACCGAGTAGGCACCTAGAATCATGCCCATGCGGCTGGAGCAAATCGTCGACGGTGTTCCGTCGGCCAGAATCAATGGCGATCCCGGCCTCGAGATAACGGGCCTCGCATATGACAGCCGCAAGGTCGTCGAAGGCGGTCTCTTCTTCTGTGTCACCGGCATGGAAAGCGACGGGCACCGCTTTGCCGGGGTCGCTGCCGAGGCCGGGGCGGCCGCCCTGGTCTGCGAGCGGCCGCTGGGCCTGGGTGTGACCGAGGTCCTGGTGGATGAGACCCGGGCCGCCATGGCACCGATCGCGGCCGCCTTCAACGGGCATCCGACCAGGGATCTCAAGGTGGCCGGTATCACCGGGACGAACGGCAAGACGACCACGGCCTTCCTGCTTCACGACATCCTCGAAGGTTCGGGGATCCACTGTGGCCTGATGGGAACGGTCAAGCAGCTGATCGGCGGCGTCGAGGAGCCGGTTGTGCGGACCACCCCCGAGTCATTGGAGCTTCAGGCCACCTTCCGTCGAATGAAAGACGCCGGTGACGAAGCCTGCGTGATCGAGGTCTCATCGCACGCGATGGCGCTGAAGCGCTGTGACTGCGTCGACTTCGATCTTGCCGTCTTCACCAACCTGACCCAGGATCACCTCGACTTCCACTCCGACATGCAGGACTATTTCGGTGCCAAACGTTTGCTGTTTGCCTCCGAACCGGGCGCCGCAGTGGTCAACGTCGACGATCCCTACGGGCGGCGGCTGGCCGCCGAGTTCGAGACCGTCACCTATTCGGCCGACGGCGGGGCGGCTGACTATTCGGCCTTCGACATACGCTTCGACGCCGCGGGGGCGGAGTTCTCGGTCGAATCCGAACATGGCGTCCTGGAGATCCGTACTGGACTTCCGGGACTGTTCAACGTCGCCAACGCCCTTGCCGCCCTCGCAGGGGCGATAGCCCTTGGTGTCGAGCCGGGTGAGGCGATTGCCTCGCTGGCTGACGCCGGCCGGGTCCCGGGCCGTTTCGAGCCGATCGACGCCGGCCAGGACTTCACGGTCC
Organism: Solirubrobacterales bacterium; assembly: GCA_030835185.1. Classification (GTDB taxonomy): domain Bacteria; phylum Actinomycetota; class Thermoleophilia; order Solirubrobacterales; family 70-9; genus 67-14. The sequence goes on from JAUQWL010000060.1 coordinate 7,720, forward strand.
TGGTCGACTACGCCCACACTCCGGACTCGGTTGAAAACGTGCTGCGGGCGGCACGGGACATCACCGCCGGACGCCTGATCGTCGTGGTCGGCGCCGGCGGGGACCGCGATCGTGCGAAGCGCCCCCTGATGGGGCGCGCGGGCTCGGAACTGGCCGACCACACGGTCGTGACCTCCGACAATCCCCGCTCCGAAGAGCCGGAAGCGATCATCGAGGATGTGCTGGCCGGCATCGATGACGAGACCGTGGTGACGGCAGAGGTCGATCGCAATGAAGCGATCCGGCTCGCGATCAGGATGGCTGATCCCGGAGACACCGTGGTTATTGCGGGTAAAGGCCACGAACAGGGACAGGAGTTCAAGGACGGGCGGAAGATCCCATTCGACGACCGCGACGTCGCTCGCGCCCACCTGGAAAATCTTGCCGGTGGTGTCGCGTGATCGCGCTCGAACCGGAGCAGATGGCGGCCGCGATGGGTGCCTCGATCGCCTGTAGCGGCCGTTCCGGGCGACCTGCGTCGGCGGTGATCGACTCGAGGGAGATCGCCGGCGGAGAGCTCTTCTTCGGCCTGACCGGGGAGAACGAAGACGGTGGCAGCTACGCTCCGTCCGCCTTCGAGCGGGGAGCCTGGGGGGTCGTGGTCAGTCCGTTGACGGCCGAGACCGCCTGTGCAGCGGTCTCCCCCGGCGGCTGGGTGTTCGTAGCCGAGGATCCGCTCCCGGCGATGCAGGCACTCGCGACAGCCTGGCGGCGGAAGCTGGGCTCGAAAGTGATCGGGATCACCGGCTCGGTCGGCAAGACCTCGGTCAAGGACATCACCCGGGCGCTTCTTCCCGGCGCCGTCCACGCCTCACAGGAGAATTTCAACACCGAGATCGGTTTGCCGCTGACCATCCTCGCGGCGCCCGAGGGCACCGGGACGATGGTGCTCGAAATGGCCATGCGCGGCGTCGGCCAGATCGCCGAACTGGCGGAAATCGCCGAACCCGACATCGGTGTGATCACCGCGGTCGGTCCGGTTCATCTCGAGTTGCTCGGTTCGATCGAGGCTGTCGCCGCCGCCAAGGCAGAGTTGATCGAAGGACTCCGGCCGGACAGCCCGGTGATCGTCCCCGCAGATGCCGGCTGTCTCGAACCCCACCTGGAGTCGGTCGCCGGGCTGATGCGCTTTGGACCCGGCGGCGACGTGTTCGCGGAGGCGGTCGAGGTCACCGATGCCGGGACGAGGGCGAGGGTGGTCACGCCGGCCGGTGCGGCGGAGTTCCTCTTTCCGTTCACCGAAGCTCACAACCTGGAGAACGCCCTTGCGGCGATCGCCGCCGGGGTGGCGGCCGGAAGCGATCCGGAAGACCTTGCTTCACGTACCGGTTCGATCGCGTTCTCGAAGCTTCGCGGCGAACACATCACGCTCGGGAACGGCGCCCTGCTCGTCAACGACAGCTACAACGCCAATCCCGTCTCGATGCTCGCCGCTCTCGAGTACCTGGCCGGGATCGAGCGCGGCAGGCGGATCGCGGTTCTCGGTCTCATGGCCGAACTGGGACCGGACGCCGCCCGTTTCCATGCCGAGGTGGGACGGCAGGCCAGGGATCTCGGAATCGATCTGCTGATCGGGGTCGGACCGATGGCCGGTGAATACCGGCCGGACCATCTGGTCGACGACCCCGCGGCCGCGGCCGGGCTGCTCGAAGACCTGCTCGGGGAGGACAGCGTCGTCCTGATCAAGGGCTCCAGGGCGGCCGGCCTCGAGGCCGTCGCCGAAGCGTTGACGGGGGCGACTGCGATCGGCGGGGGAGGAGCATGATGGGGGAGATCGTGCTCGGGGCGATGGCGTCGATGCTCATCTGCCTCTTTTTGTCGCCGCGGTTCATCGCTTTCCTGCGCCGGCGGGAGTTCGGCCAGAACATCCGTGAGGAAGGACCGGCCGGCCACCAGACCAAAGCCGGTACGCCGACCATGGGCGGGTTGATCATCTTCATCGCCGTGCTGGTTCCGTTCCTGGTGCTCTCCGACCACGGTTTCGCCGCGATGACCGTCTTCTTCGTGGCGATCGGTTGCGCCGCACTCGGTTTCGCCGACGACTTCATCAAGATCGTCAAACGGCGCTCTCTCGGGCTCGCGGCGCGATACAAGCTGGTCGGCCAGGTGATCCTCGCGCTCATCCTCTGGTGGGTGGCCCGGCATGAAGTCGGCCTGGAACCGGTCATCCTCATCCGCGGTCTCGACATCAGCATCGAAATCGGACCGGTCGCCTACTTCGTCCTCGTCTTCCTGGTGATCGCCGGAGCCACCAACGGCGTCAACCTCACCGACGGCCTCGACGGCCTGGCCGCCGGGTCGTGTGCGATCGTGCTGCTCACGTATACGGCCATCTGCTTCATCACCGTAGGACAGCAGGACCTGGCTCTGCTGGCGGTATGTCTGGTCGGCGCCTGCATCGGTTTTCTCTGGTTCAACGCCTTTCCGGCCTCTATCTTCATGGGCGACACCGGATCACTCGGTCTCGGGGGCGCGATCGGAGCGCTCGCGGTCATGACCCAGACCGAGATCCTCCTGATCGTGATCGGCGGCATCTTCGTGATCGAGGCGCTTTCCGTGCTGGTACAGGTCTTCAGCTTCAAGGCGTTCGGCCGGCGCGTCCTGTTGATGGCTCCGCTTCATCACCACTTCGAGATGATGGCCTGGTCGGAGACCAAGATCATGCTCCGGTTCTGGATCATCGCCGCGGTCTGCTCCGGCCTCGGCTTCGCGATTTACCAGCAGTCGATCGGCGGTTGATCGCAGGAATCGCCTGTTCCGCGTTGAAGGACGGAAGGTGGAATACGTCCACTCATCCAGGGCCCGTCCGCCGCTCCCTCCCGGGCCCTTTCTGGTCGTCGGCCTGGCCCGTTCCGGGGTGGCCGCCGCGAAGGCCCTCAAGGCTCGTGGCGAGTCCGTTTTCGGGGTCGATTCGGGCTCTCCGGACGGCCTCGGGGATCTCGACCTGGCGGGCATCGGATACTCCACCGGTTCAACCGGGGTCGAAGCGCTCGACAGGGTCGCCACCCTCATAAAGAGCCCCGGGGTCCCTGTCGACGCCGAGGTCGTGGCCGAGGCCCGCCGTCGGGGCATCTCCGTGATCGGCGAGCTCGAGCTCGGCTGGAGGCTGATCGACGCCGCCTTCGTCGGCATCACCGGGACCAACGGCAAGACGACCACGACCGAGCTCGTCGCCCATATCCTGCGCACCGCCGGACGACCGGTTCACGCGGTCGGCAACATCGGGAGTCCGTTGTCGGCGCTCGCGGAAAGCCCGCCGGGGGTCGACGAAACCGTGGTCTGCGAATGCTCGAGCTTCCAGCTCGAGGACATCGACCAGTTCGCGCCCGAATGTGCGCTCTACCTCAACCTCGCCCCGGACCACCTCGACCGGCACGGCAGCATGGCCGAATACGACCGGATCAAACAGCGGATCTTCATGAACCAGATCCCCGGCGATGTGGCCGTGCTCAATCAGGCCGATCCCGTCATGGCCGGCCTCGATCCGCCCGGTGAAGCTGCGGTGCTGCGCTTCTTTCCCGCCGGGGAACCTGATGCCGAGGTGTCCATCCGGGTTCAGGACGACCGGATAACCGTCGACGGCAGGCCGCTTCTGCCGCTGTCGGATCTGAAGCTGATCGGCGACCACAACGTCGCCAACGCGATGGCCGCGGCGGCCGCCGCGCTCAGCCTCGGCCTCGCGACGGAGGTCGTAGCCGAGGGGCTTCGCAGCTTCACCGGTGTGGCGCATCGCCTGGAGCCGGTCGCGGAGATCGGCGGCGTCCGCTTCATCAACGATTCGAAGGCGACGAACGTCGAGGCCACCGTGACCGCGCTCTCATCCTTCGACTCCGGGGTCAGGTTGATTCTCGGGGGCAGCAGGAAAGGCGAGTCCTTCGATCCGCTCGTTCCGGCGGTCGATCGCGCTTGCGAAGCGGTCTACCTGATCGGTGAGGCGGCGACCGGGATCCGCGAAGCTCTGGAACCGCTGGGGCGGGCAGGCCTCAAGGTGGCGGACTGCGGCGATCTCGATACCGCGGTGGCGGAAGCCCTGGCCGACTCCCGGTCCGGCGAAACGGTCCTGCTCTCTCCTTCCTGTGCCAGCTTCGACCAGTTCCGGGACTTCGAGGACCGCGGTCGCGTCTTCCGCAGGATCGTGGAGGAGATCGATGCGGGTTGACTCACGCAAGAGGCGGATCCGATCCGGGCGCCGCGGGCGCAGGAAGGCCGCGGCCTCACGGTTTCGGACCCCGGTCGAGTACAACCTGCTGCTCACCGCCACCCTGATCCTGCTGGCCTTCGGCGCAGTCATGGTTTTCTCCGCCAGTTCAACTTCGGCGATCCTCAGCGACGGCGGTCTTTCCGACAGCGCCTCCTACCTCAAGCGGACGCTCGTCGCGATCGTGATCGGCCTGGCCATGATGACTCTCGCGATGCGGATGCGGCTCGACCGTGTGCGCGCCGCGATTCCGATGATGTTGAAGCTCGTCTTCGTGGCACTGGCTGCGGTCCTGGTCGCCGGCACGGTGGTCAACGGCACCAAGGGCTGGTTCGTGCTCGGACCGGCCCAGATACAGCCGGCCGAGTTCCTGAAACTGGGTCTCGTCCTGTATGGAGCCCACCTCTTCGCCAACCGGCCGGACAGGCTCCACTCGGTGCGCGAAATGGCCCCGTTCCTGGCCCTCACTGCCGCAGCCTGCGCGCTGGTCATGCTCCAGCCCGACATGGGGACGGCGGTCATCGCCGTGGCTGCAGCCGGCATCACTCTCTTCGCAGCCGGCGCACGACCCCGGGATCTCGGTCTGCTCGCTGCGGGGATCGCTTCGGCCGGTTTGTTGATGGCGATCGCCGCCCCGTACCGGCGCCAGCGGCTCCTCACCTTCCTCGACCCGTCGGGCGACGTCAGCGGAGCCGGTTTTCAGACGATCCAGGCGAAGATCGCGATCGGCTCCGGCGGACTTCACGGAGTCGGCATCGGCAACGGCGTTCAGAAGGCCTTCTATCTGCCCGAGGCTCACACCGACATGATCTCGGCCGTGATCGGCGAGGAGTTCGGCTTCCTCGGCATGCTCCTGCTCGTCACCGTCTTCGGAATGATCGGATTCGCCGGGTTCCGGATCGCACAGGCTGCGAAAGATGACTTCGGTCGCATCCTCGCCGCCGGGCTGACCGGGCTGATCCTCGCGCAAGCCAGCCTCAATCTCTACGCCGTGATGGGCATGGCGCCTCTTACCGGGGTACCGCTGCCGCTGGTTTCGTACGGCAACAACAGCCTGATCGTCAGCCTTGTCGCGATCGGGTTGATCCTCAACGTGGCCCGCGGCGGGGCCGCCGCAACCCTGAGCAAGGCGCCACCCCGGCGCAGCCGGGGTCAGGGTGCCAGACTGAGGCTCGTTGAGGACGATCGCAGACGGCAACCGAAGAGAAGGGCGGCCACTGGTGCCCAGGGTAGTAATGGCAGCGGGCGGTACGGCGGGGCACGTCGTGCCGGCCGTGGCGATCGCAGACGAGCTTCGAGATAGAGGCGCAGAAGTTTCGTTCATGGGTGCTCGAGGACGTCCCGAGGCCGAACTCGTCCCTGCCGCCGGCTACGAAATCGACCTGCTGAACCTTGCCGGCATCGATCGTCGCAATCCGCTGAAGGCGATACGGGCAGCCTTGCTGGCGGCCGCAGCCTTGCCCGCGTCGCGCCGCCTGCTGACCTCGCGAGGCGCAGACGTGGTGGTCGGTGGTGGCGGTTTCGTCGCCGGGCCGGCCGGCCTGGCGGCGAAATCGAAGCGCATACCGGTGGTCCTCACCGAAGCCGACCGCCATTTCGGCCTGGCCAATCGCCTGCTCGCTCGTGGAGCGCAGAGCGTATGCCTGGCATTCCCGATCGAGGGGTACGAAGGCGGTCGTTTCACCGTCACCGGCCGTGCGGTCGGCCGGGCCGTGCTGAATGCCGATCGGGACTCGGCCCGCGAGAGGTTCGGTATCGACCCGGACGCAAAGGTGCTGCTGGTCATGGGTGGCAGCCTCGGCGCCCGGTCGATCAACCTCGCGGCCATCGAGGCCCTGGCCGAAAGGCCCGGACGCGATTTCGACGTGATCCACGTATCGGGAAGCCGGGATTGCCCGCAGGTCAAACAACGGTTGGCCGCCGCGACCAACCAGTCGGGCTACACGCTGCTCGAATACGAACCAGACCTCGGCGACTGCCTCGCCGCCTGTGATCTGGTCCTGGCCCGTTCCGGAGGTTCGGTATTCGAGCTCACGGCCCGGGGCCGGCCGGCCATCCTGGTTCCATACCCCCACGCGACCGGCGACCACCAGCGTGCCAACGCCGACTGGATGACCGAAGCGGGCGCCGCTGTGACGATCGACGACGGCGAACTCACCCCCGATCGCCTGATCTCGGAGACGGCGGAGATCCTCGGCAGTCCGGACCGGCTGTCGGCGATGGCTACGGCTTCCCGGGCTCTGGCGATGCCGGACGCCGCCTCCCGGATCGCCGACCGGGTTCTCGCTGCTGCCGCAGGAGAGGGCCGATGACCGGTTCGTGGGAGGGCAGAAGGCTCCATTTCATCGGTATCGGGGGAGCCGGGATGAGCGGCCTGGCGCTGGTCTGCCACGAACTCGGGGCCACCGTCACCGGCAGCGACCGAAGCCTGTCCTCATACCTGAAGCGGGTCGAAGATGCGGGCATCGAGACCTTCGTCGGCCACGACGCGGCCAACCTCCCGGACGGGGCCGATGTGGTCGTATCGACCGCGATCGGTCCGGGGAACTCCGAGCTCACCCGCGCCCGCTCCGAGGGACGTCGCGTTCTCCACCGTTCGGACCTGCTCGCCGAGCTCTGTTCGGTCAAGAGGACGATCGCGGTGGCCGGTACGCACGGCAAGACGACGACCACCGGAATGCTGGTCTGGGCGATGCGCAAACTCGATCTCGACCCGGCTTTCTTCGTCGGCGGTGAGTTGCCCGGCGTCGGACCCGGGGGAAGGGCGGCAAACAGCGGCTGGGGCGCGGGCGAGTGGGCGGTGGTCGAAGCCGATGAGAGCGACGGGAGTTTTCTCGTGCTCGACCCTGAAGTCGCCGTCGTCACCAACATCGAGATGGACCATCACGCCCGGTGGAGCGGTCTCGGTGAGCTGCGGGAGGCCTTCGCCGCTTTCGTCTCGAAGGCCCGGACGGTGGTCGAGCCGGCTGACGGCAGTGGTCCGATCGCCACCGCTCCGGCCGGTGACCCGGCTGCGGTGACGCAGGTGGTAAGTGGCTTCGACAGCGAACATCCGGGGCCTGCTGAGGTCGACCTGATCGTCCCCGGTCTTCACAACCTGATCGACGCACGCGCCGCAATCGCCGTTCTCATGGCTGTCGGGGTCGATCCGGAACCTGCAGCGGCGGCGCTGCGGGACTTCCCCGGCGTCAAGCGCAGGCTCGAGTTCAAGGGCGAGACCCGCGGGACCCGGGTCTACGACGACTACGCACATCATCCGACGGAGATCGAGGCCTCCCTGACCGCCCTCCGGGGACTCGGACCGGAGCGCCTGATAGCGGTATTCCAGCCTCACCTTTATTCGCGCACCAAGGCATTCAGTCTCGCTTTCGGTTCAGCGCTCGCGCTGGCTGACGAAGTGGTGGTGCTCGATGTCTACCCGGCCCGGGAGGAACCGACAGGACCGTTCGAAGGGGTCAGCGGGCTCGACGTGCTGCGTCCGGCTGCCGACCGGGACGGCGCCACCCGCACATGGTGGGCCCCGGATCTCGACGCGGCGGAACGTGCAGTCGAGGGTCTGCTCGGACCGGACCGGATCGTCGTGACCGTCGGAGCCGGTGACATCACATCGCTTTCTGACCGGCTGGTCGCCCCGGAACCGATCGCCGACACCGAGAGTGACACCTCGGCCTACGATGATGGCTGAGCGGTCCAGGTCGGTTCAGCGGACGATCGAGATCGCCGGCCGTCGCGAGCGCCGCCGCCGCCGGCTCATGTTCCTCGTCTTCACCCTTCTGATCCTTGCCCTTGCCTTCGGAGCCCTCTACTGGTTCGTTCTGCGCGACCTCCCGGTTGTCGAGATCCGTGATGTCGAGATCCGGGGACTCGACACCGGAACGCCGGAAGGCAGACAGGTCGCCGACGCGATCGATCTGGCGGTGGGCGAGATGACCACGCTCCACGTCCGGCAGGACATCCTCGACCAGGAGGTGTCCCGTTTCCCCAGAGTCGAGTCGGCGACTGTCGAGGCCGACTTCCCGAACGCAGCCACGGTGACCGTACGCCAGCGGGAGGACGGCTCGATTCTAGGCGAGGACGAAGACGCCCTTCTCATTGCCACCGACGGGACCGTGCTCGGATCGCCGGGAGATCGCACCGAGACCCTGCCTCCGATCGGTGAGGGAGATCCCCCGGAGGGTGACCGTCTTGAAGGTATCGCGCTCGACCAGGCTCTGGTCCTGGGTGCGGCACCGACCGAACTCCGCAGCTACATCGACCGCAGCGAAGTGTCGGGCTCAGGGGTTGAGGTGATCCTCTCCAACGGACTGATCCTGCTGTTCGGGGAGCCCTCCCAGGCCGCGGAGAAATGGAGGTCGGCGGCCGCGGTGATCGCCGATCAGGACCTGACGGACGTGGGTTATGTAGACCTGACGGTTCCCCGTCGCCCGGCCGTGGGCACCGGCGAGGGTCCCGGCAAGGGCTGAGCAGGTCCGACGGCCGAGTCGCCGGACCGCACCCGATCCGTCCTCGTCGGGGTGGTCGTTTCCCGCACCGGCTGACGGATTGGGGGGTACCGCGGGCTTGCCGGGAGCTGTCTGTTCGGCGCCACGGTCTAACCGTCAATTACAGCCTGAGGGTCGTCGAACCCTAAAGTAACCCTTGAGAAAGTCCCGTTGCAGGATGGCCTGCGAGACGTTGACAGTTGGCCATTTATGCCTTACTTTGAGCGGAATTTCCGAGAACCGGACCAGCCTGCGAACCCTGAAGCAGAACTGAAGGTCCGGATGAACGGGACACTCAACGCGATTTCAACTCAGGCTCCAGCGCTTCAACACAAGACAGGCTTCAACTCAGGCAACACGATTGGGACGGAATGATGGAAAGCACCTACCTAGCGGTGATAAAGGTCGTCGGATGTGGCGGCGGAGGTACTAACGCAGTCAGCCGGATGGTTGATGCCGGAGTGCGCGGCGTCGAGTTCATCGCGGTCAACACCGACGCCCAGGCTCTGCAGGCCTGCGATGCCGACATCAAGATTTCGATCGGTCAGGAACTGACCCGGGGCCTCGGTGCCGGCGGCAAGCCTGAAATCGGAGCTGGAGCTGCGGCCGAGAGCCGTGACGAGATCAAGGAGGCGCTCAAAGGCGCCGACATGGTTTTCGTGACGGCCGGCGAAGGCGGCGGAACCGGAACCGGTTCGGCTCCGGTGATCGCCGAGATCGCCAAGGAAGAGATCGGCGCACTGACGGTGGGGGCGGTCACCAAGCCGTTCGAATTCGAGGGCAAGAAGCGCATGCAGCAGGCGATGGAAGGCATCGAGAAGCTGCGCAACAACGTCGACACGCTGATCATCGTGCCGAACGAGAAGCTGCTTCACGCGGTGGAGCGCCGGACCAGCGTGCTCGACGCTTTCAAGATGGCCGACGACATCCTGCGCCAGGGCGTCCAGGGCATCACCGACCTGATCACGATCCCCGGCTTGATAAACCTCGACTTCGCCGACGTGCGCACGATCATGCGCGATGCCGGATCGGCCCTGATGGGCGTCGGTGTCGGCCAGGGCGAGAACCGTGCTCTGGACGCAGCCAAGGCGGCTATCACCTCGCCGCTGATCGAAGAATCGATCAAGGGCGCGACCGGCATGCTGCTCAACATCACGGGCCCCGAGGAGCTCGGTCTTTTCGAGGTCAATGAGGCGGCCCAGCTGATCCAGGAAGAGGCCGACCCGAACGCCAACATCATTTTCGGCTCGGTCGTCGACCAGTCCCTGGTAGACGAGGTGCGGGTCACGGTCATCGCGACCGGCTTCGAGGGCTTCGAGCTGCTGGCCCGTTCCCCCCAGAGGGTGCGTCGCCGCTACGAAAGCCGCAAGCGGGTCTCGGCCGACGACACCGACCTGACGAACCTGCGGGTCGGCGACGGCGATATCGATGTCCCGCCGTTCCTGCGCGACTGAAGCCGCCTGCGAACCCGCGTCGCCAAAGGCCGGCCGGCGCCGGCGCACCGTACCGGGCGAACGCGGAGGAGCTCATCCGGCACACGAGACGAATAGGCTTCGTCCGTGAACTCGATGCCAGGCGCCCCTCAGACAGAACGCCCGACCTCCCGCTCCCGGAAGCTCCACCCACGACTCGAATCCGTCTTTGACACCGTCGTAACGCGAAATCCCGCCGAACGCGAGTTCCACGAAGCGGTCAGAGGGGTGCTGGGTACGCTCGGCCCGGTAATCGAGCGTCAGCCGGAGTACCTCGAGGCGAAGCTGGTCGAGCGCATCTGCGAACCCGAGCGCCAGATCATCTTCCGTGTGCCATGGACCGACGACCGCGGTTCGGTCCAGGTCAATCGCGGTTACCGCGTGGAGTTCAACGGTGCCCTCGGACCGTTCAAAGGGGGGCTTCGATTCCATCCGTCGGTCAGCTCCAGCATCGTCAAGTTCCTCGGCTTCGAGCAGGTCTTCAAGAACGCACTGACCGGGCTGCCTCTGGGCGGGGGAAAAGGCGGATCGGACTTTGACCCGAAGGGTCGTTCGGAGGCGGAGGTCATGCGCTTCTGCCAGTCCTTCATGTCGGAGCTTCACCGCCACATCGGTGAATACACCGATGTCCCGGCCGGTGACGCCGGGGTCGGAGAGCGTGAGATCGGCTTTCTCTTCGGTCAGTACCGGCGTATCACCAACCGCTACGAATCCGGGACTTTGACCGGCAAGGGTCTGACCTGGGGCGGCGCCCAGGTACGAAAAGAAGCGACTGGCTATGGCTGCGCTTACTTCGCCGAAGAGATGCTTCGAACCCAGGGCTCTTCACTCAGCGGTCGAACGGTCACCGTTTCAGGTTCCGGCAACGTCGCGATCTACGCCATCGAGAAGGCTCAACAGCTGGGTGGCACTGTCATCGGTTGCTCCGACTCGAAGGGCTACGTTCACGATCCCGCCGGACTCGACGTCGAACTGGTGAAGCAGATCAAGGAGGTCGAACGGGGGCCGCTCGAGGACTACGCCACGCACCGGCCCGGCGCCAGCTTCGTGCCCGGTGCGCGCTTGTGGGAGGTTGCGACGGAGGTCGCACTGCCCTGCGCGACCCAGGGCGAGCTCGACGCCGACGACGCCCGCAAACTGATCGAATCCGGGACTGTTCTGGTGGTCGAGGGAGCGAACATGCCCTGCACGCCCGAGGCGGTGGGGCTGCTCCGGGAAGGCGGGGTCCTTTTCGGACCCGCCAAGGCGGCCAACGCAGGAGGTGTCGCGACCAGCGCCCTGGAAATGCAGCAGAACGCCTCGCGCGATTCCTGGACCTTCGAATACACCGAGCATCGCCTGGTCGAGATCATGCGCGACATCCATCGGTCCTGCTACGAGATGTCGGGCGAGTGCGGTGTACCGGGGGATTATGTGGTCGGAGCGAACAACGCGGCTTTCGTGCGGGTCGCCGAAGCGATGCTGGCGATGGGTGTCACGTGAGTCGGACCGGGCTCAGGCCACACGGCTGCGCGAGCCGGCGCAGGCTCTCCGTTCCTTCAGGCTCGACCCGTGAGCAGTAACGAGCCCAGCTTGCGGACGACGCCGCTCCACCGGATCCACCTCGAGGCCGGAGCGAAGATGATCGGGTTTCACGGCTGGGAGATGCCCGTCTACTACGACGGCATTCGCGACGAACACATTGCCGTCCGGACTCACGCCGGGATCTTCGATGTCTCCCACATGGGCCAGATCGAGGTCGAGGGCCCGGGCTCTACGGCCTGTCTCCAGCGGCTGTTGACAAACGACATCTCGAGGATCGAGATCGGCGGGGCCCAGTACTCGCTCCTCCTGACCGAGGACGCCGGCGTGATCGACGACGTCTTCGTCTACCGGCTGGGAGGCGACCGCTATCTGATCGTCACCAACGTCGGCAACCATCACGACGATCTGACGCAGTTCGGCCTCGTCTCACGGGATTTCGATGTGCACGTGCGTGATGTCGGCGACAGCTACGCGATGCTTGCAGTCCAGGGACCTCATGCCCGGCAGGTGGTCGGCGCGACGCTCCACATCGATCTCCCGGCGCGAATGCACGTGGCCGCGCGCCAGATCGGTCGCCGCCCGGCGATCGTCTGCGGAACCGGTTACACCGGTGAAGACGGAGTAGAGCTGCTGATCGACCCCGAGATCGCCCCTGCCGTCTGGGCGGAACTGGTTGACGCAGGTACGGTGCCGTGCGGCCTCGGAGCCCGCGACACGCTGCGGCTGGAAGCCGGTTACCACCTGCACGGCAACGATCTCACGACAGAGATCGATCCGATTTCAGCCGGCCTCGGCTGGGCCTGCGTTGAATCCACGGGTTTTGTGGGTTGCGACCGGGTCGCTGTTTTTCGCGCCAACGGGACCGACGAAAAGCTGGTTGCGTTTACGATCGAAGGAGACGGCATTCCACGTTCGGGCAACCCGGTCCTCCAGGGCGAGGAGACGGTCGGCGAGGTCAGCAGCGGTACCTTCTCTCCTTCGCTGGACATCGGGATCGGTATGGCGTACGTGAGGAGCGATCTGACCGCGCCCGGCACCCTGCTGGAAGTCGACGTACGGGGAAAGCGTCGGACGGCCCGCGTAAGCTCCAAACCCCTTTACCCGAAAACCGAAGAGGAGACCTGACGATGTCCGAGCCGAGCTACCCCGACGACCTTCGTTACCACCCGGAGCACGACTGGGCCCGGATCGACGGCGACGAAGCGACGCTCGGGGTCACTTGGTACGCCCAGGACTCGCTCGGCGAAGTCGTGTTCTACGACGGCCCGGAAGTCGGCGCCCAGGTGAGCAAGGATGAGCCGTATGCGGAAGTCGAATCGGTCAAGGCCGTCTCCGATGTGATTGCGCCGCTTTCAGGTGAAGTGGTCGCGGTCAACGAAAGCCTGACCGACGCGCCCGAGGCCGTGAACGCCGATCCATACGAAACCGGCTGGATGGTGAGGATCCGAATGGCGGACCCGGCCGAGGTCGACACTCTGATGGACTCCGCAAGCTACGCAGCTTCCCTGGAGTAGCGGCGTGGCGGGGTACACGCCTGCGACCGACGACGACCAGAGGGCGATGCTTTCGGCCATCGGCGTCGACTCGATCGACGATCTCTTCGACCAGATTCCCGGCCCGGTCCGGATGAAGGGTCCGCTGGCCCTCGAGGACGGTCGTAGTGAGCCCGAGGTCTTTGCGCGCATGGCATCCCTGGCTGCCGCCAACCGGGATCCCGAGTCGGAGCCGGGCTTTCTCGGTGCCGGCATGTACGACCATTACGTGCCGGCGGTCGTCGACGCGATAACAAGCCGGTCCGAGTTTCTGACTCCCTACACGCCGTATCAGCCCGAGGTCTCCCAGGGGGGCCTCCAGGTGATGTTCGAGTTTCAGACGGCGATGTCGGAAATCACCGGACTTCCCGTCTCTAACGCCGGCCTCTACGAAGGCCCGTCGGCCGCCGCGTCGGCCGCCTATCTGGCGATGGCGGCGACCGGTCGCAGCGGGCTTGTCGCCTCGCGTGGCCTCCATCCTCACAGTCGCGAGACCCTGGCCACCCATGCAGTCGGCTTCGGAGCGACGATTGCGGAGGTCGGGCTCGAGGGAGGCGTGACCGATGCCGATCGACTCGAGGCGGCGATCGGCGACGACACTGCGGCGGTCTTCCTGCAGAACCCGAACTTCCTCGGGTCGGTCGAGGACATCGCCCGGCTGGCCGAAGTCGCGAAGGCCGGAGGTGCCCTGGTCGTGGTGGCGGTCGATCCGATGACCCTCGGAGTGCTGCGGCCTCCGGGTGAATGTGGCGCCGACATCGCGATCGGCGAGGGCCAGCCCCTCGGCAACCATCTCGACTTCGGTGGACCCTCGTTCGGCTTCTTCTGTGCGCGGGAGGAGTATCTGCGGAAGATGCCCGGTCGCATCGCGGGGCAGACCACCGATCTCGACGGAAGACGGGGCTTCGTCCTCGCTCTCCAGACCCGCGAACAGCACATCCGCAGAGAGAAGGCGACCAGCAACATCTGCACGTCGCAGGCCCTCAACGCCCTTGCCGGAGTGATCCACCTCTCCTGGCTCGGCCGGCAGGGCTTTGTCGAACTGGGCGAGTTGCTGGCGAGAAGGACTGACTTCGCCCGCCGCAGGATAGCCGCGATCGAGGGGTTCGAACTGCTTCACGACGCTCCGGTGGTGAGGGAGTTCGCCGTGCGCTCGACTGCCGTACCGGTGGGGCAGCTGCGAAGCGGACCCGGTTGCGACGGCTCCAGGATCCAGGTGTACCCGCTCGGTCGCGACTACCCGGAGTACGAGGACTCCTTCCTGGTCGCGCTGACCGAGCAGCGCGACGTAGACGACATCGACTGGCTCTGCGCGGCTCTCGAACGCAATGCGCTCGCCCATTCCAGCCACGGGCCGGCGAGCGCAGACGACCAAGTGCCTGCCACGTCAGAAGACGACCAGGCGCCTGCCACCGTAGAGAATGACGCGGATTCGGGAGGCGACTCCGAGGCGGTGTCCGCCAGGTCGCGACCAGGCTCGGGCGGGCCGGGGAAAGCGACGACGCTGAGGTCGGCTCCGTGAGTTCGTCGCCGATACTGACCGAAACGCCCCAACAGGCCGACCGGGCGGTCACGAGCTACGAGAAGTCCGTCCCGGGACGGCGCGCCGCACAGCTTCCGGAATCCGGGGTTGACGAAAAGCCGATCGAGGAGTTGATACCGGCCGGGCTCCTGCGGGACGAGCCGGCCGGCCTGCCCGAGGTCTCCGAGCAGGAGATCATCCGCCACTACAATCGCCTGTCGCGACGGAACTTCGACCTCGATACGGGCTTTTACCCACTCGGATCCTGCACCATGAAGTACAACCCGCGCCTGAACGAGCGGGTCGCGGCGCTGCCGGGCAATTCCAGGCTTCATCCCGCTGCCGATGCGGAAGACGCCCAGGGTGCGCTCGAGCTCATGTACCTCTTCCAGGAGTCGCTCTCCGAGATATGCGGCCTTCCCCACGTGAGCCTTCAGCCGTCGGCCGGATCCCAGGGCGAGCTGGCCGGGCTCCTGCTGACCAGGGCCTATCACGCCGATCGCGGCCGGAATCCGCAGAAGGTGCTCACCCCGGACACCGCTCACGGAACCAATCCGGCCTCGGTCTCGATGGCAGGCTACGAAGTGGTCAAGGTCGCAACCGACGGCGACGGTGGCGTCGACATGGATGACCTGCGCTCGAAAGTCGACGAGGACGTCGCCTGCCTGATGCTGACCAACCCGAACACCCTCGGCGTCTTCGACCGCAACATCGCCGAGATCTCGTCGCTCGTCCACGAGGCGGGAGGCCTGCTCTACTACGACGGTGCCAACCTGAACGCGATCATGGGCCAGGCCAGGCCGGGGGACATGGGCTTCGACATCGTCCACGTCAACCTCCACAAGTCC
>JAUQWL010000061.1 GCA_030835185.1 Solirubrobacterales bacterium
CCCCCGGGTTCGACGCCGGCCGGCGTCGCGGCGTTCTGAATCCCGGCGATGTTCCGGCCGGGCCGGGACTCGTGCGCGCTGCGCGGGGCCTCGATGCCGAACACATGCCGGCAACCTGCCGGCGGCGGGAGGACTGGCCCGTGGCGCCGGGTCGCGGAGTGCCGCCTAGACTTGGTTCATGGAGCCGCTCTCGGACGAACAGGTGGACCGGGTCGTTGCGATCGCGATGGATTTTGCCCGACAGGGCAGCACCGATGAGCTGATGGAGTTCTTCGATCACGGACTGCCGCTCGACGTCCAGGATCCGGACGGGAATACCGCTCTGATGCTCGCCGCCTACCGCGGTCACGTTGGCACGGTCCGCGCCCTGATCGAAAGGGGCGCCGACGTCGACCGGCGAAACAGCCGGGACCAGAGCCCGATCGCCGGTGCCCTTTTCAAGGGTGAAGACGAAGTTGTGACGGCCCTGCTCGCGGCGGGCGCCGATCTCGATGCCGGCACCCCGACCGCGAGAGCCGCGGCCGGGATGTTCGGCAAAGAGGAGCTGCTGGGTTAGGACCCTCGGTCAGGCCGGGACGTTCTCCGGATTCGCATCCTTTTCCTCGAGCGTACCGTCGGCAAGCGCCTCGATTGCCTTGCGGACGCCTTCACCGTAGGCCGGATCGGCCTGGCTGCAGTTGTTGATGTGCCGCTCGACCGTGGCCTCCGAGGCACCGTCGATGGCACGGGCAGTGTTGGCAAACAGAACCTCCTGCTGCTCCGGGCTCATCAACCGGAAGAGGTCCCCGGGCTGCTCGAAGTAATTGTCGTCGAGCTCACGGAAGTCGAACCGGTCGGCCGGACCGTCAATTGCCTGTTCCGGATCGGCATACTCCGGCTGGTCCTGCCAGCGGCCGTAGCTGTTCGGGGTGTAACCGGGAACGCCGCCCTGGTTGCCATCCACCCGCATCGAACCGTCACGGTGGTAGCTGTTGACCACCTTCGCCCCGCGGGCCTGGTTGACCGGGATCTGGTTGTGGTTGATCCCAACCCGATAGCGGGCGGCGTCACCGTAGGAGAAGAAGCGGCCCTGGAGCATGCGGTCGGGCGAGGGCCCGACACCGGGGACGAAGTTCGCCGGCGTGAAAGCGGCCTGCTCGACGTCGGCGAAGTAGTTCTCCGGGTTGCGGTTCAGCTCGAACTCGCCGACCTCGATCAGCGGGTAGTCCTTCTTCGACCAGACCTTGGTCAGGTCGAACGGATGGAAACGGTAGCCCTCGGCTTCGGCTTCCGGCATCACCTGGATGTAGAAGGTCCACTTCGGGTAATCCCCGTTCTCGATCGCCTCGTAGAGGTCACGCTGGGAGGACTCGCGATCTTCGGCGATGATGTCTGCCGCCTCGGCGTCGGTCAGGTTCCTGATGCCCTGCCGGGTCCGGAAATGGAACTTCACCCAGAACCGTTCGTTCTCCGCGTTGATGAAGGAGAAGGTATGCGAACCGAAACCGTGCATGTGCCGGTAGCCGTCCGGGATACCGCGGTCCGACATCAGGACGGTGACCTGATGCAGCGCCTCCGGCAGGTTGGTCCAGAAATCCCAGTTGTTCTCGGCGTCGCGCATGTTCGTCCGCGGATCGCGCTTGACCGCCCGGTTCAGGTCCGGGAACTGATGCGGGTCGCGGTGGAAGAAGACCGGAGTGTTGTTGCCGACGACATCCCAGTTGCCTTCCTCCGTGTAGAAGCGCAGGGCGAAGCCGCGGATGTCGCGTTCGGCGTCGGCGGCACCGCGCTCACCGGCAACCGTGGAGAAGCGGGCGAACATCTCGGTCTGCTTGCCCACCTCGGAGAAAATCGCGGCCTTGGAGTATTTGGTGATGTCCTCGGTGACCGTGAAGGTGCCGAAGGCACCGGAACCCTTGGCGTGCATACGGCGCTCCGGAATGACTTCGCGATCGAAGTGAGCCAGTTTCTCCAGGAACCAGACGTCCTGGAGCAGCATCGGGCCACGCCGGCCGGCGGTCAGGGCGTTCTCGTTTTCCGGTACGGGTGCACCGGCCACTGTTGTCAATGGTTTCGTGTTGTCTCTGTAGTCAGACACTCGATCGCTCCTTGTTGTTGTGAATCCTGTTTACGCCGGCCTTGGATCAAGCCGTCGTCCTTCGGTCTGGCAGTCCGGACAAACCCCCCGGAAGGTGACGTCCACACCGTCGATCGCGAAACCGTCGACGTGGGTGGTCGGGAGGCCGATCCCGCCCGGTGGCCCGTCGACATCGGTGACCACGCCACAGTCGCGGCAGACGGCATGCAGATGGTCGTCCCAG
>JAUQWL010000062.1 GCA_030835185.1 Solirubrobacterales bacterium
GTACCAGGAGCCGGCCGCCGGGTCGGCGATCCGGCCGAGGGAAGACTCGTCTTCGAGCACGATCTGGGTGTTGCGGGCGATCCGCCGGCCGATGCTGCCCGGCTGGCCGATCTCGCTGTCGAACGGGGTCACGGTGACGCCATCGGCACCGCCGGTGCCCGCGGCGAAGGCCGCAGTGGTGACCCGCAGCATGTTCACCCACGGGTCGATCCAGGTGATCATCCGGGCGGACGTGCGTGCGTAGGTCGCAGAGTGGCGCCGGTCGGCAGGCACGCCGCATTCCTCCAGCACCCGGGACCAGAGGCGGCGGACGGCGCGGAACTTCGCGGTCTCGAGGAACTGATCGGGCCCGACCGCGAGCGTGAACTCGATCTGCTCTGCCGCCCTGTCCGGCTCCAGCCCGGCTCGTTCGGCGGCGCGCAGGTATTCGAGCGCGGTAGACAGCGCGATGCCGAGCTCCCACGCCGCGGTCGCACCGGCCTCCACATAGATGCCGGTATCGACACCGAGCGCGCGAACCTTCGGGTATTCGCGGCTCACTTCCAGCGCCACCGAGCCTGCCTGCTGAAGTGCCGCTTCGGGCGAAGTCGCAAGGGAGCCCTGCCTCGCCAGCGCGGCCAGCGGGTCGATCCGGAACGAGCCCAGCGCCCGGTCGGGAGCGATCCCGGTCTCGCGCCAGTGGGCGACCAGCAGCGCCGCTGCCGGAACGGCCCCGGCACCGGCTTCCAGGGCGATGCCGGCCATGTCCAGGTGGACCCCCTCCAGCACGGCAGAGATGTCGTCGAGGTCGCTGATCATGACGCCCTCCTGCTCGCCGTCGAAGCGGAGGGTGACTTCCGTGACGCCACCGTTCAGGTCCTCGAGGATCTCCCGGTTGGCGACCTTGCGGTCGGGGTGGGTCTGCTCCTGGCGGATCTGCCAGTGGCGTCCGGCTCTGGTACCGCGCACGAACGGTGCCTCCCCCGGGATGCCGGCGGGATCCGGCGCCGGCGTGTCTTCCCTCGTGTAGAGCCACTTCGCCTCGATTCCGTCCTCGATCGCGGTGGAGAGCGCCATTTCCGGATCGCCGGCGCTCGCCTTCTCGCGCCACTCCTCGAGAGAGACCGGGTCGAAACCGGCTGCCAGCGGGTCACTCATGGACTTCGCAGGGTATCTGCCTTCAGGTTCCGGATGCCGCGTTCCCGCTTGTCCGGTGGCTTTATGCTGGGCTGCGTGAGACCGCCCCGTCCGCTCGACCTGCCCCAGGACCGCTACCGCCTCAACCAGCTGCGACGCAGCCCGCTCCTGCGGCTCGGCGACAGCCCGGGCAAAGCGATCATGCAGCGCGTGCTGATCGCGATCGGGCTGCTGTTGATCGTCACGATGATCACCTACGTCGACGGCGACAGCTTCTCCGACTCCCAGGGGGACAGTCCGTTGACCTTCATCGACGCGCTCTACTACTCGACGGTCACGGTCACCACGACGGGCTACGGCGACATCGTTCCGGCAACCCAGGGTGCGAGGCTGGTGACCACGCTCGTGGTCACCCCGATCCGCGTGATCTTCCTCATCCTGCTGGTTGGCACTACGCTTCAGGTCTTGGCTGGCCAATCGCTTTTCAACATACGCCGACGCAAGTGGCAGGAGAGCCTGACCGGCCACACGGTCGTCTGCGGTTTCGGCATCAAGGGACGCTCAGCGCTGGTTTACCTGAAGAACCACGACCCCGACTGCCAGGTGGTCGCGATCGACCGGTCCGAGGCGGCACTCGAGGTCGCCAACCAGGAAGGTGCCGGCGGCGTGCTCGGGTCGTCACTCGAAAGCGACGTTCTCAGGGCCGCCGGCATCGAGTCCGCGGCCAAGGTGATCGTCGCGCTCAACTCCGACGACGACTCGGTGGTCACCGTGCTGAGAGCCAAGGAACTCAACCCCTCGGTCAAGGTGGTCGCCTCCTGCCGCGAGCAGAAGAACGAGGAACTGCTCTTCTCCTCGGGTGCCGACGAAGTGATCGTCTCGGCGAGTTCGGCCGGCCGGATCCTCGGCATGGCCGCCCAGGCGCCCGAAGCCGCCCGGATCGTGAACGACCTCCTGACCTTCGGCGACGGACTCGACATCAACGAGCGAGTGGTGAGCACCCCGGGCGAGAGTCTTGAAATCGAGTCCGATCAGACCGCGATCGCGGTGATCCGTGCAGAGGCCGTACTCCGGCCCGGTGAAGAGGGCACGCTGCCGCTCCAGGCCGCAGACCGCGTGATCTTCATCGACTCGAACACGAGCGGCAACGGCCGCCCCGCGACCGCCCGCAGCTCCTAGTCGCTCAGCTCGACCGATTCGATCACCTGCGGCTCGACCGGCATGTCGCGGCCGTCCGTCCGGGTGTTCTCGATCGAGTCGATGTTGTCCATGCCGTCGGTCACCTCGCCGAAGACGGTGTGCTTGCCGTCCAGCCATTCGGCAGACGGCGTGGTGACGATGAAGAACTGGGAGCCATTGGTATTCGGTCCGGCGTTGGCCATCGCCAGGGCACCGCGGACGATCTTGCGGTCGTTGAACTCATCCTCGAAGGTGTAGCCGGGTCCGCCAGTGCCGGTGCCCTCCGGGCAACCGCCCTGAATCATGAAGTCCTTGATCACCCGGTGGAAGGAGATGCCGTCGTAGAAACCGTCGGCGGCGAGCTTGCGGAAGTTTTCGACCGTCTTCGGGGCGTCCTCGTCGAAGAACTTCACCTTGACCGGTCCGGCGGTTGTGTTGAGCGTGGCTGTTGACATGCGCGCACCTTACCCGCTCGCAATCCACCCGCGGTCCTGCCCGCCTCAACCGGGGG
>JAUQWL010000063.1 GCA_030835185.1 Solirubrobacterales bacterium
CAGGGCAGCCGGATCACCCGCTGTCGCCGCCTCGTTGACCTCCTTCGCGGTGATCTCGCCGCCCCCGGCGGCGATCCGCCCGAGTGCGGAGTCCGGTGAGTCGGCTGCTGCCCCCCGCCCCATCCGGGCGATGCCGTTGCCCGAGGCGAACACTTCGACGCAGCCGCGACCCGGGCAGTTGCCCTGGCACGGGGGGCCGTCGATCTCGACCACGGTGTGACCCAGTTCGGCACCGGCGCCACTTGCCCCCCGGAATATCTTCCCGTCAATCCAGACCCCGCCGCCGACCCCGGTGCCGAGCGTGAGCATGAGCGCGTACCGTGCTCCCCCGGCGGCCCCGTACAGAGCCTCGGCCATCATCGCCACGTTGCCGTCGTTGTCGACGAATGTCGGCAGGCCCGTGCGTTCGTGAATCAGGTCTCGCACCGGAAACGCTTCGAAATCGAGGTTGACGGTGTCGATCGCGAGACCCCTCTCGTAATCGATCCTGGCCGGGATGCCGAGGCCCACGGCGGCCACCGACGGACGCGCCTCGCGGGCCCGCTCGATCTCGCGCACCAGAAGGTCTATGACCTCTTCCTGCGAATAACCACGCGAGGGAACCTGATTCTCCCAGACGGTTCGCGCTTCACCGTCGAGTACGCCGACCGCCAGATTCGTCCCACCCAGGTCAGCCCCGATCGTCTCAATTTCGTTCATCAGTCACCATTCTTAGACCTTTATGCCATCCGACGGCGACAAGCGACCCTCAGAGCGTCCGGAGTACAACGTCTACCGCTCGCGCCGGGGACCATTCTCCCGGTTTCGAAAGCCCGACCTCGATTCGCTCACGGACAAGGCACGCAAGCGGCGCAAGCGGGGCAGATCGGGGCAGGACGAGCCGCGCCGCGATCGCGCTGAAGTGCCGTATCCCGTCTACAGTCCGTCGGCGCCACCGGACGACCGGCCGGATCCACGCCGGAGGTCCAGACGCAAGCGACCCTGGCTGAAGTGGCTGCTGTTCGCCGCCCTCGGCTGGTTCGCGCTCAGCGTTCTGGCCTTCGCCGTTTCGGCCCAGATCCAGTCGATGAAGCTCGACGGCGACGCCCGAGCCGCCCTTCAGGGCAATCCCTGGCTGCTGCCTCAACCTCAGAATATCCTCGTGATCGGCACCGACAGCCGCAGTCCCGACACCCTGGAGCCCGGCGCCGCCCAGGAAGAGCGCTGCTACGAGCAGCAGGCCCGCGGCGAAGCCCCCAGTGACGGCTGTGCCGGCGCCCGGGCCGACACCTTGATGGTCGTGCGGGCCGGCGGTGGCCAGTTCCGCAAGCTCTCGATCCCGCGCGACTCCTTCGCCGAGATCCCCGGCAACGGCGCCCAGAAGATCAACGCCGCCTACGCCTTCGGCGGCGCGGCCCTGCAGGAGGAGACCGTTTCCGACTTCCTCGGCATCCCGATCGACCACGTGGTGATCATGAACTTCGAGGGCTTCGAAGAGTTCATCGACGCGATCGGCGGAGTCAAGGTGGATCTCGACATCCCGCTCTGCGCCGACATTTCCGGCGGCGAGGCCAACGGTGGCTGGACGATCCAGCTCAAGCAGGGTTCGAATACGCTGAACGGCGAGGACGCTCTTGCCTACGCCCGGACCCGTAAACCCAGCCCCTGTCCCGGAGACGGCCCCAGCGCCTTTTCAGAGGGCTACGACGACCTCGACCGCGCCGCCGCCCAGCAGAACATCCTCAACGGGATCAAGGGGCGGCTCACCTCTCCGCTACGGCTTCCTTACAACTTCATCAAGGGTCCGATCATCGGCTGGACCGCGCCCAAGGCCTTCATCTCCGACCTCGGCCTGCTCGCGATGCCCCAGCTCGCCCTGTCAACCGCTTTTGCCGGTTCGGCCGAGCCCGACGTGTTGATCCCGTCCGGACCGGGTCCGGGAGGCAGCCTCGAGATCCCGCTCGAAGAGCGACAGCGGGCCGCCCGCAAGCTCGAGGGCTGAGCAGGCCGACAGTCCGTCCGGCAGATTCCGTGAGCATCCGACTCGCCGGGCGGATCAGGCTTCGGGCGCGCGACGGAGCAGTTCTGCGAGTTCCCCCCGCATTGCTTCGACCAGCAGATCGAAGTTCGAAGCCAGGTCGCGGTCGCCGACGATGCCGATGTCGAGCCGGTCGATGTAGCTGAGCACGGTGACGTTGAGCCCGACTCCGTCCATGATCACCGAAGCCGGGTAGTGGGACGCGAGCCGGGCACCCGCCATGTACAGGGGCATCGGCGGCCCCGGGACGTTGGAGACGATCAGGTTGAAGTGAGGCGAAAGGCGCGAGTTCGCTCCGAGTTCTGACACGACGCGGGCGGCACGGGAGAAGACCACCGGAGGGACCAGCTCGGTCGCGTCTGCGATGAAGTGGGAAGGCTGGGTCGCGTGGTGCTTCTTGGCCACCGACATCTCGGCGCTCGCGCAGCGCAGCCGTTCGACCGCATCGGGCAGGTCGGTGGGCAGGGCGGCCATCATCGCCGAGACCCGGTTGCCGAAGGTGCCGACGTCTTCATCCCCGCGTACCGAGACGGGGACCATCGCGATTATCGGATCGTCCGGTAGATCGTCGTTGGCCCGCAGGAACTCGCGCACGCCGGCCGCCGACAGCGACATGACCACGTCGTTGACCTTGACCCCGTAGGCATCCTTGACCGTCTTGACCTCGTCCAGCGAGAGCGTGCCGAAGGAAAAGTGCCGATGGGCGGAGATCCGGTCGTTCAGCAGGGTGCGCGGCGCGGTCAGCCCGGAGCGGCCCAGCTCCCCGGGATCCCGGTCCCGGTCGACCAGCCTGCGAACCCGTCCGGTCGCCACGCCGAGCGATCGCACGCCCGGCAGGCCGCGGATCGGGGGCACGTCGGCGATGTTGACGACCGTCTCCGGCACCCTGGATATGCCGCGGATGACCCTTCCCGGCAGTGCCGCGGCGCCCTTGGCAAGAAGCCCGAGGGATCCCGGGTGGTCCGATGTCTCGAATGCGACGGGCTCCTGCGGGACCTCGCGCCCGCCGGGCTCGAGGTCGAAGAGGATCGCCAGGATCTCGGCCCCCGAGACGCCATCGACCACGGAGTGGTGGATCTTGGTGAGAGTGGCGGCCAGGCCTCCTTCGAGCCCCTGGATCAGGTACATCTCCCAAAGCGGCCGGGAGCGGTCGAGCGGCCGGGAGATGATCCGCTCCACCTGGGTGGCCAGTTGCGCGTCGGTGCCCGGAGGCGGCAGGGCCAGCTCACGCACGTGGTAGCTGATGTCGAAATCCGGATCCTCGATCCACCACGGATGATCGAGTCCGAGCGGCACCTCCTCGAGCCTCCAGCGAAACGGCGGCAGCAGATGGATCCGTTCTTCGACAAGTCCGCGCACATCCGCCAGCGTGATGGCCCCGCCCGCAGCACCTGACGGATCCAGCACGGCCAGTCCGGAGACATGGGCAAAGTTGCGGTCGTCCTCGATCGCCAGGAATTCCGCGTCCAGTCCGGTCAGCTGACGGACGAGCCGACCCGATCCGGTTTCGACTCCGTCGTTCACGGTTTCAACCTACATACGAATCAGTGATCCGGTGGCGCGAGAAGCCCCAGCCCCATTTGTCCGACCGCCCCAGCCCGGCTGCCGTCCGGGGTGATGAATCGCCAGCCCCGGGGCAAACGGCACACCGTGGCGCATGAACGGCATGGAGCCGTCCGCTCACTCGGAAGAAGGGGCCGCCTTGGCTGTTTTCGATTCAGACTTCTTCTCGGCCGACTTCGATCCGGATGACGATGAGTCCGACGCACCGCCCGACGACGATGAGTCAGATGAAGAGCCGTCGGAACCCGGCGATCCCGAGTCGCCGCCGGACTCCTTCGAATCCGCGGCGGCAGCGGCCTGCTTCGCCGTGTTGGCCGCGCGGGTTCCGTAGTCGGTGTTGTGAAAACCGGATCCCTTGAAGTGGATCGCCGGCGAATGCAGCACCCGCCTCGCCGGTGCCCCGCATTCGGGGCACTCGGTGAGCGCGTCCTCGCTCATCGACTGAATGACTTCGACCTCGTGGCCTTCGTCGCATTGATATTCGTAGATCGGCATGAACGCATGATTATCGCAGCGCGCCGCCCGATGCGTCCCCTATACCTTTCCGGCCTATGGCGGACGAACCCGAAACAGAGAGAAACACCGAAGTCACGATGGACGAAATCGTCGCGCTGGCAAAGCGCCGCGGCTTCGTTTTCCCCTCCTCCGAGATCTATGGCGGGATCGGCTCGACCTACGACTACGGCCATTACGGCGTTCTGCTGAAAAACAACGTCAAGAACGAGTGGTGGAAGGCGATGCTGACCGACCGCGACGACATCGTCGCCCTCGACTCCGCGATCATGCAGCACCCGAAGGTCTGGGAAGCCTCGGGCCACCTGGCCGGCTTCACCGACCCGCTCGTCCAGTGCCTGGGCAAGTGCAAGAAGCGCTGGCGCGAAGACCACCTGCGCGAAGCGGTCGAAGCCGAAGGCGGCGATCCCGAGGCCGAACTGCGCTGCCCCGAGTGTGGCGGCGAGCTCAGCCCCCCGAGGAACTTCAACCTTATGTTCGAAACCCACATGGGCCCGGTCGCCGAAGAAGGGAATGTGGTCTACCTGCGGCCCGAGACCGCCCAGGGGATCTTCATCAATTTCAAGAACGTCCTCAACTTCGCCCGCAAGACGCCGCCGTTCGGCATCGCACAGATCGGCAAGTCCTTCCGCAACGAGATCACCCCGGGCAACTTCATCTTCCGTACGCGCGAGTTCGAGCAGATGGAGATGGAGTTCTTCGTACCACCGGACGAAGCCGGGACGTGGTACCGCGAGTGGATCGACCTGCGCCGCGACTGGTACCTCGATCTCGGCATCCGCCCCGACTTCCTGATGGTCCGCCCCCACGGGGCCGACGAGCTCTCGCACTACTCAACCGGGACCAGCGACATCGAGTACCTGTTCCCGATCGGCTGGTCGGAGCTGGAAGGGGTCGCCAACCGCGGCAACTTCGACCTGACCCAGCATCAGGAGCATTCTCACGAGAAGCTCGAATACTTCGACCAGAAGACGGGCGAGCGCTACCTGCCGCACGTGATCGAACCTGCCGCCGGCGCCGACCGGGCCGCACTCGCCTTCCTGGTTGATGCCTACGAAGTCGAAGAGATCGAGGGGCGCGAGCGCACCGTGCTGCGGCTCCACCCCCGCCTGGCCCCGGTCAAAGTCTCGGTGCTGCCTCTGGTCTCCAAGGAGGGCATGCCGGAGAAGGCCAGGGAGATCATGCAGAGCTTCCGCAAGGCAGGGATCCAGGCCGAATACGACGCCGGCGGATCGATCGGCAAGCGCTACCGCCGACAGGACGAGATCGGCACCCCCTGGGGAATCACGGTCGACCACCAGACCATGGAGGACGACACGGTCACGCTGCGCGACCGCGACTCACTTGAGCAGGTACGTGTGCCTGCAGAAGGACTTCCCGGCCAGATCGCCGCCCGTCTGGCAACCGGGTGGAAGTCACCGAAGCTGGGTTGAAGCTGACCGGGTCGATGCTGACCGAAGCGTTCGTTGCCCGGCCGCGAAAGGACTCGACCACCTCGACGGAGCCGGGTGACCGACGAGGTGGTCAACCTGCACTTTCCGGGACGGCAACTTCAAGCGAGCGGCCTGAAGCCTTCACTGTGGTCGGCCAATACCCTGCGCAGCTCCGCCCTCTCCCGTATTCCGAGCTTCGAGTACGAGCGGGTAAGGTGCCACTCGACCGTCTTGAGCGTGACGAATAGTTTCTCGGCGATCTGACGGTTCCCCAAGCCGGAGGCAGCAATCGCGCAGACCCGCTGCTCCGAAGGTGTCAGCGAAGCCGGCCCACGCTGTGCCTCGCGCCGCGGGCGGCCACCCGCGGCGACCAGCGCCGACCGTGCGCGCTCGGCGATCGCCGCGGCCCCGGACCGGTGGGCCAGATCCATTGCCTGCCGGAGGGTCTCGCGGGACTCCTTGTCCCGGCCTGAGCGATGGAGTTCCCCGCCGAGATCGATTTCGCAGAGCAAGCGGGGAACCAGACGCTGTCCCCGCCGGTGATGTCCGGCCGCGGCGAGCAGCAGGTCGAGGCGCTGCGAGTCCCCGGCTTCACACTGCGCCAGGGCGTGGAGCCCGGTGCCGACAGCACCTGCCGATCCGAACCGGGTGGCGAGCTCGAGCTCCATCTCGGCGAGCTCACGACCGCGGGCGCAATCGCCGTTCCGGGCGAGAATCGGAGCCGCCACAGCCCTCCAGGGCATCATCGCCGGGTTGTTGCCTCCGCCCAGCTCCATAAGCCGCCCGGCTTCCCCGAGATCGCGCAACGCCGCCTCGTCGTCCCCGGTCTCGGCGTGGAACACGCCCCGGCCGAACAGGAAAAGCATCGAAGGGGCGGATTCATCGTCGCCCGGATCCCAGGCGGCGATCGTTGCCGCACCGTCGATGTCGCCGATCCACGTCCGGACCTGGATCAGGGTCGAACGCACGGCCGGCAGCCACACCTCGAGCTGTCCGATACCGGCGGCAATCGCCAATTCACAGTCGACCGCCGCCTCACGCAGATAGCCGAGGTGGAACAGCGGACCAGACCTGAGCGCCACGGCCTGAACGAAGCCCGGCAGTGAGTAGTCGCGCGAGGCCTGCTCCACCGCACGGTCGAGGACCCCCAGCGCGATCTCGTTGCATTCGGCCACGTGCATCGCGTAGCAGGCGAAGAACCAACCCAATCCTTCGATGGTCTCGGAACCGGGCAGATGGCCGCCCTCGAGCACTTCAGCACCGATCTCGATAGCGGAGTCCCGGCCGAAGTCCACCGTATTCACCCGCTCGAGCGCCACCTCACCGAGGAATCCTCTTTCCAGCGCCCCGCGGTCACCGGACTCTTCCATCAGGAGCCTGGTCAGTTCCCTGGATCTCTCCCTCCTTCCGAGGAGAATCCGGGTCGCCCGGGCGGCAGCTACCAGGGCCGCGGTGCGCACGTCCGCGCGCGCACCTGGCCCGAGTTCAGCCTCGGCGATGTCGGCTGCCGATTCCGGGTCGCCGGTCGATATCAAAGCGTCGGTGGTCCGGGAGAGTATTCCCGCCCTGTCGGGATCACCTGGTTCGACCATGCTCCAGGTCGAGAGCAGGCGCTCAGCGGTCAGCCGGTCGGGCGGAGGATCGTCGGAGTATCGGAGTCCGGCGGAGGTCTCCGCACCAGGGAACAGCCCCCCGAGCTCCTCCCCCGGACCTGGCCCGACCGTGGCCAGCAGCTTCAGTGGTGTCCCGGCAACGTCGCCCGCGGCAACTGAGAGTACTCGCAGGGAGCCCCGGTCGACCCGTTCCAGCCGTTCGACGATCACTGCCGGACGAAGGCCTTCGGGCATCGTGAGCAGCAGCCAGGCCAAGCCGTAGACGACAGTCTCGAACTCTGCCGTACCCGGAGCCACCGATTGCCCGGCGAGCTTCAAGGCGTGCCCGCCGGCACCGATCAGCGCCGGATCGTCGTCGGCGAGGTGGCAGATCAGCGGCTCCAGGATCCGGAGCGCGCAGCCGAACTCACCCTCGCCCGATTCGACCCTGACCCTGATCGGCCTGAGGCCGCGCCGGCGGCAACCGTCGAAACCCGCCGCCAGGGCACGGGCCACCTCCGGATGGGAGGCCTCGAGCAGGAGTACGCCGCCGTCCCGGGCGCTCCACCGTCCCGTCAGTTCTGTCGGGCCAGCTTTCGATCCTGCTGCTCCCACCCGGCGGATCTTAGTCCCGCCCGGTGACAGACGGAGTCTCTCGGGCGATGCCGGCCCGAGCGGGTGCTACCCCAGAGTTTTGCACCGTCCCGTGACCCGTGACCGAGCATGCGCCAAACCAAACGGAGGAGGTACGGATGAAGACCTGGAGAGATGACAACGTTGCGGGGCGACTTGCGGCGGTCGGGGTGTGGGCCATCGCGGCCCTCCTGGTCGCAGGCGGAGCCGCCACCGCCGCCAACCTCATCAACGGGAAACGGATCAAGCCCGGCACGATCAGCTCGAAGCAGCTGAAGGACCGCTCGGTGAATCGCAAGGACCTCGCCCGCAGCGCCGTCGGAACCAGCCAGCTGGCCGATCGGTCGGTCACGGCGGACAAACTCGCCCCCGGACTCGGGGTGACAGGGGCGACGGGGCCGGCGGGAGCCATCGGGCCGGCCGGGGCGACGGGACCGGCGGGAGCGACCGGACCGGCGGGCAACGCCGGGGCAAGCGGCCTTTCTGAGGGCGGCTCCTTCGGCAACGAGCCCAACTTCCTGGTCAACACCGGCGGCGGCACGAACATCCTCATAGCCGAAACCGGCCTCGCCCCGGGCGGCGTGATCGTCGACGGGCTGATCGAGCTCTACGCGCCGAGCGGTGCGCCGAACACGGTCACCTGTCCCATCACCGCCTCGTTCGAGGACTCGTCCGATGCGCAGGTCGGCTCAACCGTACAGATCGCCTCCCCGGCCGGTTCGATCGCCGTCGACGGCCAGCGGACCTCGCTGCCGATCGCCGGTGCCCTCGATACGGCTTCTCCCCCGGCCGGCGCGGTGAAGGCCGAACTCAGGGTCCTGTGCGTCGCGTCGACCAGCACGACAACCGAGGTCAGCGAGATCAGAATGACGACACTGGCGGTCGACAACCTCGGCGGCCCCTGAGGGTCAGCGGACCTTCGAGCGGGCCTTCAGCACCAGGGGCTCTTGGCCTCCGGCCGTGATCCGGGCAGCGACAACGGCGTCACCTCCGCGACGGATCTCGCGCTGGGCCGCACGGCTGCGCAAAGAGTTCAGCCTGAGCCGAAGCGACGTGCCCTGCGACCGGCCGGATGCCCTCGCCACCACGCGGCCGCGGACCTTGACCGTGACCGCAACTTTCTCACCAGAGCGCAGCCCGCTCAGCTTCACAGCGGGGCGTCGCCCCGGAAGACCCAGCTTGGCCGGGGCCTTCAGCGAGGGCTTGCGGCCCCTGCCCGGTGGGTCCGCCGGGTCCTTGCCCGGTTGAGGATCCAGTGGGTCCTTGCCCGGTGGGTCCAGTGGGGCCCCGTTCGGTGCCGGGAATGCGAAGAGATTCACGTAGGGACCGTTGGCAGGTGCCGAGCTTGAGAAGCTGAACTGCGGCTCCGGCTCGCTGGTCCCGTTGATGGTCCTGATCGCGGCCACAGCACATACACAGCCACTCGTATCTCCGATCCCGTTCAGCACCCGGTCCGAGACGACCGGGACCTGAATCTCCAGCTGTGCACCCTGCGGCAGCGGCCAGGCAGGTGCCGCCGGCGAACCCGGTTCGGGATTCAGCGAATACCAGGTCGGGATCGACGGGTGGAAGTTCATGCCTGGCCGCAGCCGGGTCGGGCAGCCTTCCGCCGCAGTGACCGGGCCGAAAGGTTGGCTGCCACTACTGCGGATGAAGCACCGGATTCCCGGCCCGGCCGCGGCAGGCGTCACGCCGGGCGGCAACGCGATCTCGATTCCGGGCCTGGTTCCCGCACACTCGTTGCCGAGCGTGGCCAGGACGATGTGGATGTCGAAGACCTCACCGACCACAGGGCTGCCGTCGTCGACGTACTGACCGAGGTATGCGCCCACCTCGCTCTCGAGATAGGGCGTTCCCCAGATCTGCGACAGGCAGTTGGTGTTCAGGATCTCGGTCTTCAGCGGCCCGTCCAGCCAACGCGGGGCCGCCTGAGCGGAAGCAACCGGAACGAGTACGGACAGCATCAGTAATGCAGCCAGGAACCTTCGCATGGGGGCGAGCCTAGCCTCGGCCGGACCGGGCCGTGCAAAAAACTGGGGTGCCGTGATGCTGGTCAACCAGGCTGCCGATTCCACTGTGCTGGTCGCCATCCTGGCGCCTCCTGACGTCGGCGACGCCACCGGCCTGATGACCGGTCTCGCTATGGCAAGGGGAGAAGCGGTCGATGAGGTGCGCTCGGCCGGTCAGCGGCTCGACGCCTGACGACCTGCTGCCTCGCGCTCCGCGCCCGCCTCGGAATCCCAGCGTTCGCCCGAGGAGGCCCGCTGGAGACCGACCCAGGCGAACTCCATGACCATCGCCAGGACGGCGCCTCGTGAAACCTCCCTGTGCTCGTCCCACCAGTTGGCCATCCCGGTGAGCCCGCCGAGGAACTGCATCGCGGTTGCTTCCACCGCCATGCTGGAATCGACGCCTTCGGGCAGG
>JAUQWL010000064.1 GCA_030835185.1 Solirubrobacterales bacterium
GGCCGGAAGCGGCGCTCTCCCCGCCAGCCGATCGCTTCCTCCAGGGCTGCGGCAAGCTTCGAATGGCAGGCTTCCAACTCGCCGCGCCCGTCGCGCACGTCGAGAGCGAGCGCCCGCGGACGACGGCGGGGCAGCCAGGCAGGAGCACCGAGGGAGAGTCCGGTCACGGCGGCGGTCGAGCGTTCGATCGCTTCGCCGATCGGTGCCACCGAATTCTCGGGAGCCTCTCCGATGAAGGCCAGCGTCATGTGGCAGTTGCGTGCCGGGACCGGTCGCATCCGGCGGTCGCCCGAGGACGCGCGCTGTCCCCACTCAGCCACTTCGGACGCAACTTCCGTGGGCGGATCCAGCGCAACGAAGAGCCGGTGGTTGCTCATTCTCGCTCGTTTGCCGCTCACGGTCCCAGCATATTCCCGGGGTCGGGCCGGTCATGCGATCATCACTGCGATGAGGAGCGGAAATGGTTGAACTCGGCGTAATCAGCGCGGTTTTCCTCGCCTATGCGCTGGTTTCCCGGTCGCTGCTCTCGGCCAATATCTCTGCACCGATGGTCTTCGTCGCCGCCGGGGTTCTCTGCGGACCGCACGTTCTCGGTTTCGCCACCTTCAGTCCGACCAGCGAAACCGGCCTGATCGTCGCCGAGGTGGCGCTGGCCGTCGTCCTGTTTTCAGACGCCTCGCGCAGCGACCTGAGCGAGTTGCGCTCGGACGGCGCCCTTTCGGCCCGCCTGCTGGCGATCGGCATGCCGTTGACCATGATGACCGGAACGGCGGCCGCGGCGGTGCTGCTGCTCGGTCTCGAGTTCTGGGAGGGGGCGGTGATCGCCGCGATCCTGGCCCCGACCGACGCCGCACTCGGTCACGCGGTTGTATCCAGCAAGCTGGTACCGGAGAAGATCCGTCAGACGATCAACGTCGAAGCGGGACTCAACGACGGTCTGTCGATTCCCTTCCTCTTCCTGTTTCTCGGCCTGGCGGTCGATCAGGCCTCGCTCGACGCCGCCGGGTGGTTCACGTTCGGCATCGAGCAGATCGCTATCGGGGTGACCACCGGGTTGCTCATCGGGGGTGGTGCCGGCTGGCTGGTCGACCGGGCGATCGAACGCCGGGCGATGACCCATACCTTCAAGCGGCTGTCGATGGTCGCGATCGCGATCGGAGTCTGGGCGCTGGCCGACTCGGCCGGAGGCAACGGGTTCATCGCCGCTTTCGTCGCGGGACTGGCCGTGGCCCGTTTTCGTGAGGACTTCGGCGAGCACATGCTCGGCTTCGCCGAACGCGAGGGCCAGCTTCTCAGCCTGGTCGTATTCTTCGTCTTCGGAACCGCGGCCATCGGCTTCCTCGGCGACGCCACCTGGGGCGTGGTCGCCTTCGCGGCGCTGTCGCTGACTCTGGTCAGGATGGGTCCGGTGGCGATCGCCCTCTCGGGAACCGGCCTCAGCAACGCTTCGGTCGCCTTCATCGGCTGGTTCGGCCCGCGCGGTCTCGCCTCGATCATCCTCGCCCTGGTCGTTGTCGAAGAGGAGCCCGGCCTGCCCGGCCTCGACCTGGTCATCGCCGCGACCACGGTCACCGTGCTTGCCAGCGTCTTCCTCCACGGAATCACCGCCCGGCCGTTCGCACGTCTCTATTCGCAGAAGCTGAAGAGTCTGCCGCCCGACTCGCCCGAGCTTGTCGAAGTCGGTGAAGTCAGAGCCCGCCGCGTCTGAGCGGGAACTCAGGTCGCGGGCGTAACCTCCCATTCGAGGCCGAAGCGTTC
>JAUQWL010000065.1 GCA_030835185.1 Solirubrobacterales bacterium
GAGATGTCGATCGACCAGCTGATGAGCATGCGTCCCTCGCCATCTCTGTCGGGCTATTCGACGCCGATCGAAGGCCTCTACCTGACCGGTGCCGGAACCCATCCGGGCGGCGGGATCACAGGAGTACCGGGTCGCAACGCCGCCGGTGTGGTCATGGAGGACCTCGGCATCCGTCGACGGAGCCGGATCGAGAACCTGAAGGACCAGGCGGCCATGCTGCGAGATGCCCTGAAGGCAACAAGAGACCTGAGGAGAAGCGCATGACTCCCGTTCCGATCAAACTGGTCGACCTGATGACCGCCTACCAGGGCTCCGCCCTGATCGGCACCGCGGTCGAGTCCGGTCTCGCCGACCTCCTGGCCGAAGGGCCCCTTACCATCGATGAGATCATCGCGAAGCTCGGGACCGACGATCGCGGCACGATGGCGCTGCTCGCCGGGCTGGCCTCCTACGAGCTGGTCGAGCGCGACGAGGACCGCTTCAGCCTTACCGGGCTCGGCGCGCCCCTGGCCGGATCCCACCCGGAAACGGTCGCCCAGATCGTGCTCAAGGAGTGGTTCTTCTACAAGCTGTGGGCAGAGATGCCGGTCGCGGTCAAGGACGGCCATGCCCGCACCGGCCCGTGGCGCGAGCGCCTCGAGAACGACCCCTCCCAGGCCCACGCCTTCCTGCGCGCCCTCGACGACCTCTGCACCCTGTTCGGCGGCGAATTGCCCGAGCGGGCCGGGCTCGACGCTGCCGGCCGCCTGCTCGACGCCGGAGGAGGTGCCGGATCCCATGCTGCCAACCTGGTCGAGGCGAATCCGGAAATCGAAGCGACCGTGCTCGACCTACCCGGGGCCGAGCCGGTGCTGCGCGAGCGTCACCCCGAGCTGGGTTTCGTCGAGGGCGATCTCGACCAGCCCCGTTTCGGCCGGCCCGAGGACGAAAACTGGGACTACGTGCTGCTCTCGAACATCCTCCACGACCACCCGGCCGATCGCTGTGCCCGCTACGTGAGCGAAGCGGCCTCGCTGCTCGCGCCGGGCGGCAGCCTGGTGATCTACGACTGGGTGATCGACCCCGGTCGCACCAGCCCTCCGGGTGTGGCCAGGTTCACCCCGATGATGGTGGTCGAGAACGAAGGCGGCTGGACCTGGTCCGAAGAGGAGATCGCCGGCTGGCTCACCGATGCCGGACTCGACCCCCAGCCGATGAAGCGCGGCTTCGGACCGATCGCAGTGATCCGCGGCCTCAGGACCTGAACGTCTCGGGAGAGAATCAGGGCTCCACCCGCCAGTATCCTCCGCCTCATGGACGAGGCAAACCTTCGGATACGTCGATCTTTCGGATGAAAGGCGTTCAGGGCGGAATGCCCATGAGTGGGGCCGGCGAAACGTGAACCGCTCTTCGATTCTGATCCTCCAGCACGACCCTGACGCGGGTCCCGAGTTGATCGCGGACTGGGCGAACAGTCGCGGTTTCAGTACCGAGGTACTGATGGTGCCCGAACTGACGGAGTTCCCTTCGCCCGGTGACTACCGATGGGTGGTGCCGCTGGGGTCCGAGAGGTGCGCCGCGGACACCGAGGTCGACTGGATTCAGGCCGAAGCTGCCTTCCTCGCCGGGGCTCACGATTCGGGAACCCCCGTCTTCGGGATCTGTTTCGGTGCCCAGCTACTGGCGATGGCACTCGGCGGTGACGTCCTCCCCGGGACTGCGGCAGAAGTCGGCTGGCGTGACCTGGAAGTCAACGGTCCGGCCCCTTATTCGGGCCGCTGGTTCCAGTGGCACTTCGATACGTTCGTCGTTCCCGGAAGGGCCGAGCTTCTCGGCCAGAGCGAGGTCGGGCCCGAGGTGTTTCGTCAGGGCGATTCGGTCGGAGTGCAGTTCCATCCCGAAGTGACGCTCGCCCTGATCCAACGCTGGCTGGCAGTGGACGGCCCGTCACTCGTTCAGAGGGGAATCGATCCTGAGCTGGTGCTGGCAGGCACTCCACCCCCCGAAACCGTGAGGCGGAGGGCCTTCCGTCTCTTTGACGAAATCATGTCCTGACCGCTCGACCGACCGGAAGCGCCACCTGCCCAGCCGGGCGGCGAGCCCGTTGCCCGTAAGTCAGCCGCCTGCCTGAGTCGGTTTTCAGGAAGTGTCTTGTGGCCAGTTGGTTGTGACCGACCGGATTGCCTTTCAGAAAGCCAGGAAAGGCTCGTCTCGCTGCCGTCCTTGACACGGACTATAGATAATCGATAATGTAGAAAGATGGGTCTGAGCGGAGAGGCCATCGAGAGTGACCGGAACACCCCCCGGGTGGCGGATCGGGTCTACTCCCGGCTGCGGGAGAGCATTCTCGTCGGCGATTTCGAGCCGGGTGAACGCATCCGCCAATCGGAAGTCGCTGACCATTTCGTCGTCAGTCACACGCCGGTCCGCGAAGCTCTGGCCCGTCTGGCAAGCGATGGCCTGGTGACCCTGCAGCCGCATCGTGGGGCAATCGTCAGTCACCTCTCCCCCTCGGAGATCGACGAGATATACGAACTCCGTGAACTGCTCGACCCGTACGTCGCCTCACGGGCGGCGCTCGTTGCCAGCGAATCCCAGATCGCCAAGATCAGGAAGAACGCCGAGGCCGGTGTTGATCCAGGACTTTCTCCGAGCGAGTTATTTGAGACCAACCGTCGGTTTCACCTGGCCATCTACGAGGCTTGCGGAAACCAGCGCATGGTCCTGCTCTTCGAGTCTCTCTGGAATTCGGTTACGGCAATTCGCATGTTCGATGTCTACGCCCAGGA
This sequence comes from Solirubrobacterales bacterium, assembly GCA_030835185.1. Lineage (GTDB taxonomy): Bacteria > Actinomycetota > Thermoleophilia > Solirubrobacterales > 70-9 > 67-14. Next base: position 2,769 of record JAUQWL010000065.1, read on the forward strand.
TCCAGACGAGATGGCAACGATGAACACCGAGCACCAGGCCATCGCCGAGGCACTTGCCGCGAGGGACGCCGATCGCTCGTTCGAGCTCGTCAAGAGACACGTATCTGCGGCGCGTCGCGATCTGCTTGCGCTCCTCTTGGCAGATGAACAGTCAACCACAGA
>JAUQWL010000066.1 GCA_030835185.1 Solirubrobacterales bacterium
TTCACGCTCGAAGCGTCGCGTCCGTCGCGCCGTCCCGCTCCCGGATGTCGCATGGCCCCCGGACGCCGCCCCGCCCCGCCCGCGTGCCTCGACCCGCGAGGCGGGTCACACTGTTCCCGCGAGGCAGGCCCCTCTGTTCCCGCGAGGCGGGTCCCACTGTTCCCGCGAGGCGGGTCCCACTGTTCCCGCGAGGCAGGCCCCACTGTTCCCGGTCAGCTGGTCGAATCCTGTGGCGTCGCGTCGAGCGGCTTGAGGTTGACGTCGAAGCCGCCCTCTTCGTCGGTCAGGGTCAGGACGACCTCCCGGTCGTTGCCCTGGACGTCAACCGCGGTGCAGTCAACCTCGTTGCCGGCTTTGAGATCGATTCTCTCCGGGCAGGTCACGTCGTTGATCAGAACGTTCGATTGCCGGGCGAGAGAGCGCCGTGCGGCGATCTCGAAGCTTTCACCGGGGGCTGCGGCGGAGACGACCTCCCAGTCGAACTTGATCTTGTCGGTATCCGAGTTGTACTCGGTGACTTCGCCCTCGATCGTGAGTTCGACATCGTTCTGGTTGGTAGCGACGCAGTTGATTTCCGAGCCGACGTCGGCGTCGCTTTCGTCGCAGTCGATCGAGGTCAGCAGCACGCCCGACTGATCCTCGAAAGAGAGCCTGACCTGCTTGTTCAGTTCCTCTGACGAGACTCTGTTGCCGAAACTGCAGGAGAACTCGCATCCGGCAAACAGGAAGCTCGCCCCGAGCGCGACAGCGATCGCAATCAGACGTTTTGAAGACAACTGAAACCCCCAGACACACGCATTGACCGCCAGCAGCAAGCGATGGAAATACCGGACCCCCCGAGTATATAAACGCCAAGTGGCATCGCCCGGCCATCGCCGCTGCATTTCGTGGTGACGCCCGCCCGACGATAGATTGAGCGCATGACCATCGACGGATTCGAGAAGGGCCAGAGGATCTGGGTTCACCAGGGCGACGGTTCGACCCGGCCCGCGATTTTTGTGGGTGAGGGCGATAACTCGACCTTTTTCGGCGGGCCGCCGCTCTGCTACGTAGTCATGGAAGACACCAAAGAGAGCGGCGAAGTCCAGCTCGATCAGGTCACCGCGCGCGACTGACCGACGTCACCGTATTCCGATCAAATCACCCTGAATTAGGCACGGTCAAGCCAAAAGGCAGCAGCCGCCCGGAAGCCGCAAGGCATAACATTGCGGCCGTGACATCGACTGACTCTTCCGCGCTGAACCACTCTCTTCCGGGGAGCTGAGCCCGTTGGGTGAGATGTGGCGTTCGACCATCGGCAAGAAGACGATCGTCGCCGTTACCGGCACCATCCTGATCGCCTACCTGGTGCTTCACATGGTCGGCAATCTGAACTCGCTCTTCGGGCCTGGCGGCGGCGAACCGCGGATCGACTGGTACGCCGAGTGGCTGCGCACCTTCGGCGAGCCCCTGATCCCCTACGCGGGGGTCGTCTGGGCCGTGCGGGCGATCCTGCTGGGAGCGATCGTCGTCCACATCGTCGCCGTCGTCCAGCTGAGGACGCGAAACCGTGCCGCCCGCCCGGCGGAATTTCCGGCCAGGCGTATCGGCCGCTCCTGGGAAGCCCGCCTGATGATGGTCAGCGGAGTGCTGCTGGTGGCCTTCATCGTCTTCCACCTCCTCCAGTTCACCACTCTGACCATCGACGTCACGCCGCTGGAAGCCGGAGCTCTCTACGCAAATCTCTACAACGCTTTTCAGGAGTGGTACCTGGTTGCGATCTACCTCGCGGCCCTGGTGTTCCTCGGCTCCCACCTGCGCCACGCGGTCTGGAGCCTCTGCCAGACCCTCGGACTCGACAGTCCGGAGCGCAACGCCGGCATCCGGATGGGTGCCAACGTGCTGACCCTGGTCATCGTGCTCGGCTTTGCCCTGGTCCCGATCCTGTTCTTCACCGGCGCACTCGGCGAACCCCCGGCCGATGAACTCTCGGCTTCCCTGACGACTCTCGGAGGCGGCTCCTGATGATCAAGCTCGACGCGAAGATCCCCGAAGGTCCGATCGAGGACAAGTGGCAGACCTGGCTCGACCGGCACAGCCTTGTCGGCCCCCGGAATCGCGCCGGCAAGAACGTGATCGTGATCGGCACCGGCCTGGCCGGCTCTTCGGCCGCCGCCAGCCTCGCGGCAGAGGGTTTCAGGGTGAAGGCCTTCTGCTTCCAGGACTCGCCACGACGTGCCCACAGCATTGCGGCCCAGGGAGGGATCAACGCAGCCAAGGACTTCGCCAATGAAGGCGACTCGGTAAGGCGACTCTTCGTCGACACGATGAAGGGCGGCGACTTCCGCTCCCGCGAAGCGAACGTATGGAGGCTGGCCCAGCTCTCCGAGAACATCATCGACCAGGCAGTCGCCCAGGGGGTGCCTTTCAACCGGGAGTACGGAGGTTCACTGGCCACCCGCTCTTTCGGTGGGGTGCTGGTCCAGCGCACCTTCTATTCGAGGGGCCAGACCGGCCAGCAGCTGATGCTCGGTGCTTACTCGGCCCTCCAGCACCAGGTCGCAGCCGGCAACGCCGAGGTCTTCAACCGCCACGAGATGCTTGACGTCGTCCTGGTGGACGGTGTCGCCCGCGGCGTGATCGTGCGCAATCTCGTCACCGGCGAGATCGAGCGTCATGCGGGCGACGCGGTGATCCTCGCATCGGGCGGCTATACGAACGTCTACTACCTCTCGACCAACGCGATGGGGTCGAATGTGACCGCCATCTGGAGAGCCCACAGACAGGGTGCTCTGATGGCGAACCCGTGTTACACGCAGATCCACCCGACCTGCATCCCGCAGTCGGGCGAGTACCAGTCGAAACTCACCCTGATGAGCGAGTCCCTGAGAAACGATGGCCGGGTGTGGGTTCCCCGCAGCCCGGATGAGACACGTACGCCGGGCGACATTCCCGAAGCCGAGCGTTACTACTTTCTCGAGGAGCGCTACCCGGCATTCGGCAACCTCGCCCCGCGTGACATCGCATCACGGGCAGCCAAGACCGTCTGTGACGACGGCCTCGGTGTCGGTGGCACCGGTCGCGGCGTGTACCTCGACTTCCGCGACGCGATCGCCGAGCACGGCCGGGACACGATCGAGCGCAAGTACGGAAACCTCTTCGACATGTACAGCAAGATCACCGGCGACGATCCGTACCGGACGCCGATGATGATCTACCCGGCACCGCATTATGCGATGGGCGGCCTCTGGGTCGATTACGAACTCCAGACGACGATCCCGGGGCTGTTCGCGATCGGTGAGGCCAACTTCTCCGACCACGGCGCCAACCGGCTCGGGGCCAGTGCCCTGATGCAGACGCTGGCCGACGGTTACTTCATCGTCCCGCATACGGTCACCGACTACATGACCAGGAGCGGCGACGCCGTCGGAACCGACGACTCCGCTTTCGAAGCCACTCAGGACAAGGTCGAGACTCACATCGCCGCACTGGTGGACGTCGGCGGCAGCACTGTGGCCCAGGATTTCCACCAGCGGCTGGGCAACGTGATGCTCGACAAGTGCGGCCTGGCCCGCAACGCCGAAGGTCTTACCGAGGCCCTCGGGGAGATCCGCCGGATCAAGGCCGAGTTCTGGTCAGACTTGCGCGTGGATCCCGGGGTCGAGGAACTCAACCAGAGCCTCGAGTACGCCAACCGCGTTTCCGACTTCCTCGAACTGGGCGAGCTGATGTGTCACGACGCCCTGCGACACGAAGAATCCTGCGGAGGCCATTTCCGTGAGGAGTACGAGACGCCCGACGGCGAAGCGCTGCGCGACGACGAGCATTTCGCCAAGGTCACCGCCTGGGAGTACAAGGGGGACGAAGGCGATCCCGTTCCCCACGACGAACAGCTCACCTTCGAAAACATCAAGCTGGCGACAAGGAGCTACAAGTGAATTTCAAGCTCGTCATCTGGAGACAGCACGGTCCCGATGAAGAGGGTTCCTTCGAGACCCACGAGGTCGCCGGCATCGACCCCGACGCCTCCTTCCTCGAGATGCTCGACCAACTCAACGCGCGTCTCGGGCGGGAGAAGAGACCCTCGATCGCCTTCGACAGCGACTGCCGTGAAGGTATCTGTGGTGCCTGTTCCCTGGTCATCGACGGCACCCCTCACGGTCCGCAGCAGGTGACTTCCTGCCAGACGTACATGCGTGACTTCGTCGACGGGGCGACGATCAAGGTCGAGCCGTACCGCTCCAATGTCCTGCCGGTCATCCGCGACCTGGTCGTCGATCGCTCCGCGCTCGACCGGGTGATCGAGGCCGGCGGCTTCATCTCGACCACCACCGGCCCCCAGCCGAATCCGAACGCGATGCCGATCGCTCCCAAGGTCCAGGAGCAGGCGATGGACGCCGCCGTCTGCATCGGCTGCGGAGCCTGTGTGGCCGCCTGCCCGAACGGTTCGGCGGTGCTCTTCACCGGTGCCAAGGTCACCCACCTCAACCTGCTTCCCCAGGGTCAGCCCGAGCGCGAGGATCGCGCCTTCAACATGGTCAACCAGATGGATGAGGAGGGCTTCGGCGGCTGTACCAACTTCGGTGAATGCTCCCGCGCCTGCCCGCAGGAGATCTCACTGGACGTGATCGGCATGCTCAACCGTGAGTACCGCAAGGGCGCGGCTGCCCAGAGGCCGAAGCACCGCAGCGAGATGATCGCCCAGTAGCCGAAGCACCGCAGCGAGACGATCGCCCAGTAGCCGAAGCACCGCAGCGAGACGATCGTCCGGTAGCCAGGTCGCTTTCCTGGCGCTATTGTTAGCCCATGCTTATTCAGGGGAGATTCAGAAGGTGCGGGCTGGGCCTGATTGTCGTCGCGATGTCGTTGCTCTGGGTCGCGGCGCCGTCTTCGGCAGCGACGGTGCAGGTGAACCTGGACGCGTACATGAAGAACGTCGAAGTCGCTCCGGGGGTCAAAATGCGTGCGTGGACCTTCAACGGCACCGTGCCGGGGCCGGTGGTCAGGGCCACCGAAGGTGACACCGTCGAGATCACGCTGAAGAACAGCGACATCGGCATGCAGATGACCTGCCCGAAGAAGCTGACCAAGAAGCAGAAGAAGAAGCTGACCAAGAAACAGATCAAGAAGAAGAACAAGAAACGCAAGAAGTGCGTGAACAAGAACGAGCGCAACATGCCGATGGTTCATTCGATCGACTTTCACGCCGCCAAAGTCGCTCCCAACCTCGCATTCCGCTCGGTCCTCCCGGGCGAGACACACACCTTCTCGTTCAAGGCCACTACGCCCGGCGTCTACATGTACCACTGCGGCACGGGACCGATGCTCGAGCACATCGGCATGGGCATGTACGGGATGATCATCATCGACCCGATCGAAGGCCGCCCGCCTGCCGAGGAGATATTCCTGGTCCAGAGCGAGTTCTACGGATCCGTCAGGAACGGATGGCTGCAGTCGTCGTACAAGGCGATGCAGACGGAGCAACCCAGGTATGTGACGTTCAACGGAGCCGCCCTCAAGTACGCGAAGGCCCCGATCGCGGTCGAAGCGGGAAAGCCGATCCGGATCTACCTGGTCGACGCCGGACCGTCGCTCTACAGCTCGTTTCACGTGGTCGGCACGATCTTCGACCAGTACCAGCCGGACGGCAACCCGGAGGATCCGATGTACAACGTGTCGACCCAGGTGCTCGGCCCGGGTGGTGCCGGAGTGTTCGAATTCACGCTTCCCGAACCGGGGAGCTACCCGTTCGTCACCCACTCGATGCTGGACATGGACAAGGGAGCCGTCGGCTTCCTCGAGGCCCGGTAGCGCAGGGGATTTGGAAGTCAGCCGCCCCGGCGGTGCCTCTTGCGTCGCCGGGATGGCGGCCGGCCTTGAGCGTCACCGGGATCGCGACCTGTCTTGACGATCCGGCCTTCGGGTCAGACGCCCAGTGAGCGGCCGACGATCTCTTTCATGATCTCGGTCGTTCCGCCGTAGATCCGGGTGACGCGGTTGTCAGCCCACGCGCGGGCGATCGGGTACTCGAGCATGTAGCCGTAGCCGCCGTGGAGCTGGACGCAGTCGTCGATCACCCGGCCGCAGAGCTCGGTCGTCCACCACTTGGCCGCGGCTGCGTCCTCGACCGAAAGCTTGCGGTCGTTCAGTGCCGTGACACAGCGGTCGAGGTAGACCGTGGCGATGTCGATCTCGGTCTTCATCTCGGCCAGCTTGAAGCGGGAGTTCTGAAAGGAGCCGACCGGCTTGCCGAAAGCGGTCCGTTCCTTTACATACTCCAGGGTCCAGTCGAGTGCCGCCCGGGCTGAAGCAACCGCGGCGACCGCGATCGAGAGCCTCTCCTGGGCGAGATTGAAGACCAGGTACTTGAAGCCGTCTCCTTCGTTGCCGAGCAGGTTGGTCTCGGGGACCGGGACTTCGTTGAAGAAGAGCTCGGCGGTGTCCTGCGAATGCATGCCGACCTTGTCGAGGTTGCGACCGCGCTCGAAGCCGTCCATGCCGCGTTCGACGACCATCAGCGACATGCCGCGGTGCTTCTCCCCGGGGTCGGTCTTGACCGCGGTGATGACGAGGTCGGCGTTGATCCCGTTGGTGATGAAGGTCTTGGAGCCGTCGACGACGTAATGATCTCCGTCCCTGATCGCCTTGGTCGACATCGAAGCGAGGTCCGAGCCGATGCCGGGTTCGGTCATCGCGACAGCGGTGATCAGGCTGCCGTCGACGGTCCCGGGCAACCACCGCTCCTTCTGCTCTTCGGTGCAGTATTCGAGGAAGTAGGGCAGGCAGATGTCGTTGTGGAGCGAGATGCCGAGGATGCTGCCGATTACCCCGGCATAGGAGCCTTCTTCGACGATGACCTGGTTGAAGCGGAAGTCGTCGAGGCCGAGACCGCCGTATTCTTCCGGCGCGGCCATTGCCAGCATGTTCTTCTCGCCGGCCCTGGCGAACAGTTCGCGGGGTACAGTCCCATCCTCTTCCCACTGTTCGAAGTTGGGAGAAATCTCGTCGGCTATGAAGCGTCGTACGCTGTCGCGGAAGTCATCGTGTTCAGGTTCGAAAATCTCTCGGTCCATCGACCGAACTCTATTTGAAGAGGGGTTCCCAGGAAATGAAGTCAAGCTCAGCAATCGTCTTCGGAGGCGCATCCGGACTCGGTGAAGCAACTGCCCGGGAGTTCGTCGCGGCCGCGTACAGGGTGACCGTCGCCGACCTGAACGAAGAGAAAGGCAAGGCGCTGGCCGAGGAGATCGGTGCCGATTTCATCCAGGCCGATGTGACCGGCGAAGATTCGGTTAAGGGAGCGATCGAGGCGGCCGCCTCGGCTGAGGGCGGCCTGCGCGTCTGCGTCAACTGCGCCGGTGTCGGTGCCGCCGGCCGGATCGCCAGCGAAAAGCATGGAGCCGCCCCGCTGGCCGGCTACGAGTGGGCGATCAACATCAATCTGATGGGTACGATCAACGTGCTGCGACTCGCCGCCGAATCGATGATCGGAAACCAGCCGGACGATCGCGGCGAACGCGGAGTCTGCATCAACACGGCGTCGATCGCCGCCTATGACGGCCAGATCGGCCAGACGGCCTACTCGGCCTCCAAGGGCGGGGTCGTCGGTCTCACCCTGCCCGCCGCTCGCGATCTCTCCCGCGACGCGATCCGTGTGATGACCATCGCCCCGGGTCTGTTCGACACCCCGCTGCTCGCCCTGCTGCCGGAAGAAGCGCGCAAGGCCCTCGGCGACAACGTGCCGTATCCCTCGAGGCTGGGCCGGCCGGCGGAGTTCGGTCAACTCGCCCGTCACATCGTCGATAACCAGATGCTCAACGGCGAAGTCATCCGCCTTGACGGCGCCCTGAGGATGGCGCCGAAGTAGGGCGAACATGCGCAGTAGGCTGCTGTCCCCGTGGATCTTCTTCAGAGCATCATCCTCGGCTTCATTCAGGGGCTGACCGAATTCCTGCCGATTTCATCGAGTGGGCACATCCTCGTCGTGCCCGCGATTCTCGGCTGGGACGATCCCGGAGCGGCCTTCACCGCGGTGATCCAGCTCGGTACCGAAGCGGCGGTCCTCATCTACTTCCGTCGGGACCTCTGGCAGATCGGTACCACCTGGATCGCATCGCTGCGCCGGCCGGAGCTTCGCGGCGAGCTGAACGCGCGCATGGGCTGGTACCTGATCGCCGCAACGATCCCGATCGCCATTCTCGGCTTCGCCTTTCAGGACCAGATCGAAACCGCGGCCCGCAACCTCTGGCTGGTCGGCTCGATGCTGATCGTCTTCGGCGTCATCCTCGGGGTCGCCGACAACGTCGGTTCGAGGCAGCGCTCAGTCGGAGACCTCTCGTTTCGGGACGGCGTGCTCATCGGACTGGCGCAGAGCATCGCGTTGATTCCGGGGGTCTCGCGCTCGGGTGCGACGATCAGTGCCAGTCTCTTCCTCGGCCTCGAGCGCCCCGCTGCGGCAAGGTTCTCCTTCCTGCTGGCGATACCTGCCGTCGTTCTCAGCGGTTTCTTCCAGCTCTACAAGATCCTCTCCGGCAAGGAGGCGGTCGGCGAGCCGCTGGTCAACGTCGCCGTGGCCACACTGGTCGCCTTCGTGGTCGGCTATGCGGTGATCGCCTGGTTCCTGCGGTACCTCTCCAACAACTCCTTCGC
>JAUQWL010000067.1 GCA_030835185.1 Solirubrobacterales bacterium
GGGAAGAAGCTATAATCCTTGCAGAAAGGCTGCTTGAAAAGGCGCTGGCATCAAAAAATAATATAGTTGTATCACGAGGTGGGACAAGCAGAAAAGAAAGCGTTATGAATTCAAAGCTGGAGGAGCTTATAGCTAAAGAGATGGGCAAACCTTATCAATGGGGTGGTACAGGACCTGACAGTTATGATTGCTCAGGCTTGGTTTATTCGCTTTACGGTAAGCTTGGCATATCATTGCCGAGAGTAGCTAGGGATCAGGCAACAGCAGGGGTTTATGTAGAAAAGAAGGATTTAAAATATGGTGATCTTGTTTTCTTTGCAAAAGATGGGAAGAATGTACACCATGTAGGGATATATGTGGGAAACGGCATGTTTGTGCATGCTCCTCAAACAGGAGATGTAGTGAAGAAAACCACACTTATGTCGGGATATTATGAAAAATGCTATTATACCTCACGAAGGGTTATAAATAATTAGTAATCGTGAACCACTCATTTCTTATAGGTGCCAGGCACTGAGCAAAAGAACTTAATTTCTTCAAGGTAAAAGGTGCTTAGACTTTTCTAGGTACCTTTTATTTATTTCAGATATAAGGATTAATCAACTCATTTTTTTTGCCAAAGAAGCTTAACCACTCTCTGACTGCCATTTGCTGAGTGTTATCCTTGTGGAAGATCATATAATACTGAACGGGTGGAATCATACCATCCAATATTGGAATTTCCGACAATTCTCCGGAGTCTAGTTTTTCTTTCACTAATTTGCGGGGCAAGAGAGTATACCACTTACTGTTTTGCAGGAAAGACAGTATTTTGGATGCGATAGCCAATTCCAATTGAAATTGCTGGCTTTTGGGAAATAGCCAGCTTTGTGTTGTTTCATATAAAAAGTTTGAGGAGAGAAAGGGAAGATCCTTGATATCCTTAAACGAAATACCGCTTCCATATGTTTGGTTTCTTGCATCTGTAATCAGAATAATATCATCTTCCTCAACAAGCTGGCAGAAATATTCCAGGTGATTAAACGGGTGATGTGTGAAAGCAATATCAATATGAGCGCTCATGGCTTCAGATAAAATTTGACTGGTGTGTCCAAACTTTACCCCAATGGAGATTTCGGAAGTCTGCTCTATAAAGTTGCGAAGCAGATAGCTGAGATATACATCGAAATATGCATATACTGTTCCAAAGATCAAATATCCTAAATATTGATTTGTCCGAAGAACATACCCATATACCCCATCCCTTCACTGTATTCTTTTAGCTGCTTTAAAAAGTATCCCTTACCTATACTTTCTTTAAATATATACTCTTTGTTATTTTCTCTTGCTATAACATGGTATATGCCACCATTCTACTCTTCTCGCCATGGTCTTCCCATAAAAAGCACCCCTGTCATCATATTAATAGAATGTGCTTTAATGTAAATATCTTCTTAACTATGTTCTTTTGTTCGGTGCCTGGCACTTAAACTTCTCCTATCAAACCTGAAGCATTTGCTAGAAAAACAAAGGGGACTCAATTACATATTATCATTGAATTCCCTTGCTATTGTATAAATAGTTTTTGCAGTGTATATTTATTGTCATTAAATCATTTTTCGTAGCTTTCCCTGGCACCTAAGGTTTCTGATACTCACTCGCACCTAAGAATTTTCGACCCTTCAAATTTCTTGCACATCTAGACATTATCCTCTATAGTTCAATAAAAGCATAATAAATAATATGTCAAAAAGCAATGCAAGTAATAAAATGAATTTTAGTATTTTCTTGTTTCTTCCATTAGCAATGTTTCTTTCAAACAAAATCCACATACAAGTAATAATTGCAATGGCTGAAGTAGGCATTACAAATTTTATTTTTAAAAAGGAAAGGAGTCCGTAAAAATAAATACAACAGGATACCAGTAACACAAATAATATCATTAAATTCTTCTTGATAAACTCTAAAAACCTTTTCATTTTTCATCACTCCATATTAATGCTTATTTCCTACTTATTAATTTTAGGCTTTCCTTTTGCGATATCTTGAAATCTTTACACAAAACATCTACTATGCTGTTGTTTTCGCTATTTAGGTAGCTAGTTTTTATGCCTATTTTATCTCTAGTAGTAATAATATAGTAATTAGTATTCTGTTGAGCTAGTTTCCCAGGACTTACGATCTTATCAACATATTTTATATCACTAATTAATAGTACAGTTTTCTTCCCATACTGGCTTATTTCTAGGTTATTTTTGTCAAGCAAGTAATAACCTCTGTCAAAGACAGTTTTTACAATAAAGAATAGTGAAAGTAATATAACAATCGCATTAGTTTTATTATTATAATTTAGTACATAGAATGAAAATACTGGTAATATAGATGCAATAATTATTAGTAATATCTTTGTAACAAGCTTTTTTTTAAATAACAATCCAACCACTCCTGATATTAATTTAGCAAAGTACAATAACATAAATAATTTTACTGTACTTTGCTGTAATATATTAAATACTATTTATTAAACACTTTCATAAACTGTCTATAGGCCTCACTGAGGTTTAAATTTATTTCTCCTTTCAAACCAACACCAACACCTATCTTTCCTCCAATCAATGTGAAAGTTATATCTTTTTGGTTTTCAAGTTTTACACCCTGTGTTCCAATTAAGGGATTGCCTTTAAACTCACCACCAATATATGTTGAAATTTGGGATTCTTTATCTTCCCCAATTCCGTAAAAAGGATTAGGGTTATTATAGTAGACACTGCCCTTATTTGCAACATCTCTTTCAGCTGAATAGCCTGCACCTATTTTAGTATTTTCTAATCCAGCTGCAATCTCTGCTTCTATACTTTCATACACTCCAACCTTACCATTCTCATATTTCGCATCAAATGTTGCAAAAACCCCTCCACCTACCGTGATGCCAAGTACTTTTCCTTCTAAACCTAGCCCTGCTCCTGCACCACCTTTAATTGTTATTATTTTTGATAAACCTTCATTTGATTGATTATTGCTTACTGCATTGTCTTTCCCCTTGTCTTTTCCTTTATCCTTGTCTTTATCGCTAGCATTGTTACTTATATCCTTTATGATCTTCTTATTATCAGCTGGTGATATCACCTTTGGCACTGTCGCTGAAGTGTTAGTGCCAGGCACCGGAAGTGTTAGTGCCAGGCACCGAACAAAAGAACTTAATTTCTTCTAAGCAAGTTTCTTATTCCAGTGTCTGACATAGCTATGTTATTTCCTATTTCCTTGTAAGTATATTTATGGTTTAAAGCTTCTTTAGCATATTTAACCTTATATTTTGTTAAATCCATCTTTCTCTTTCCTGCCTTAATCAGTTTATATTCTTCTTCGTTTACGCCTGTTTCTATTAGTATTTCGTCTAACCTTTTCCTTCGCTCAACTTGCTTTCTTGTCATGCATAATATCTGATATGCCTCTTCTCCGACTGCCTTCATGCTGTCATAATCTGTTTCCTCTTCCTGCTCCATGTATTCTTTGTATTTCTTAATCGCTTCTTCTCTATCTTTTGACAGCATGTCCATGATTATATCTATATGTATGAAGCTATGTATGTTATTCCTATAGAATATATCGCTGCTCCACTTATATTTGTCTGTGCTTTCACAAATATGTGCTTTTACTGGATTTTGGTGTATGTACCTTAGAAGGGATAGTAGATATCTCTCATCTTGAACTAATACTGCTTTGTATCTTCCCTGAAAGATATGTCCTACTCTCTTATACTTGCTATTGAAGTATTTGCTATATTTATTATTCATCTGATGCATTATCTCTTGCAGCTTCTTACCGTGGGTCTGGATTATTATATGGTAATGGTTGTCCATCAACACATAGCCATATACACGATACTCCATTCCTCTACTGTATTCTTTTAGCTGCTTTAAAAAATATCCTTTATCTATGCTTTCTTTAAATACGTATTCTTTGTTATTTCCCCTTGCTATCACATGGTATATACCACCTTTATACTCTTCCCTCCATGGTCTACCCATAAAAAAGCACCTCCTGTTATTATATTAGCAGAAGGTGCTTTAATCGTAAATATTTACCTAACCTTGTTCTTTTGTTCGGTGCCTGGCACCTAACCCTTTACAATCGAAGTCTCTACCCGATATCGAGTAGGATCCCAATACATCATCGGCTCATTGGCACAATAAGTATATAGATTCAAGCTAAGGGGATCATTCGGATTGCCTCTATAGGTATCCTCCGTCAAAAACCTAGCTATCTTCGGATCATAATACCTTGCGTTCAAGTAATATATCCCTGTCTCTTCATCATACCTATAGCCTGCATATCTGTATGTTTTTTTGTCTCTCCTGTCTCTAAGTAATCTTTCATTTATATCATAGGTGTAATTCGTTATGCTATCATATCTATCCTTCTTAAATTTTATCTTATTCAATAACTGACTAACTAAAGTGCCTGGGAAACCGCTGAAAAATAGCCATAAAAAACAAGGTTTTTCTTCGGATTGAATGATTATGCATCGAATTTCTCACCAAGTACCTTTATATGGTAAATTATCTTTGATTATTCGCATAGATAAGCGTATATGGCACTTTAAGGAGCTCCTTTAACGGAGCTCTTTAGGGTTTTGAGACAGCAAGGCTAGGCTGGCAAAGTATATTCACCATCCTGACTATGTTGCATGCTATATTTGCTAAAGTGATATGAATCTTCGCCCTGCCCAGCCTCAGATATCGGCACCTTCTTAGCCCATGATTTCTCACCATTGTTGCAAATCGTCGTTCTACCTTATATCTTTTGTTCATGGCTTCTTTAAAGGCTTCTGTTTCCACTCGTTTCATGTCATGCAGAACAGCATCATATCTTAACGCAACCACCACGTACCTTCCACTATGTATCTTATCATCCTTATACTTTTTTAGGCACTTATCATTTAGTGGACAGCTCTGACATGTTGCTTTGGTAAATTTAAATTTGATTGTTTCTCTTTTTCCTACTTTATCATAGGCTTGTATAAAATCTTTCGTGGTAATTCCATTTGGGCAGGTTACTTGCTTTAAATCTTCTGAGATAATGAAATCGCTTACCTTGTAAAAGCTTGTTTCTCTACTTGATTCTTCATAAAAATTTATGTTGGATATTATGCTATTGTCTTTCAAATATGCACGGTTATTGGAAGTCCCATATACTTTGTCTGCTGTGATTTCTTCCGGCTTTAAACCTAAGTTATTGTCAACTTTCTCTATGAGTTCTACAAGCTTCTTCTCATCACCTACATTAAAAGGGGTTTGTACTGATGATAGTATGATCTCGCTGTCCTCATCTACAATGATATGATCTTTGTATCCTCTTTTGATATTACCTGGAGATTTGTGAGCTATCTTTGCATCAGGATCTACGACACTTACTATCTTATCTTTTTTTCCGTTTGTATACTGATCTATGATATCCCACAGTATACCAAAAGCTTCTTTGTATCTTTCATTCGTTTGAAGTTCATCATAGGTTTTAAGATAAAGGTATTCTGCATATTTCTGTGCTATTTGGAGATACTTTTTCACACTGACCTTATCATCTTTCTTATATTCTTCTTCAATTTCATTTTCAAATTGTGTTAGTTGTTGCTCTGCAAAGGTTTCATTAAATCTTCTCAATTCTCTTATGACCTTTCGAAATGCATCACATATGAGTTTTCGGTTTGATGGATAGTTTACATTCGCTGCTACATCGGTAGTATCAATTAAATATCTCTTAGATTTTACGATGTCTCTTTCGATACACTTCTTAACAATTTCATTAAAGAACTGATCAAAATTCTCTTCACCCATTCTATTTGTTCTGAAGTGACAGATTGTTGTATCATCTGGAACTTCATCATCTAAAGATAACCCAAGAAACCAACGAAATGCGATGTCTGTCTGAATTCTCTTTATCACTTTTTTGTCTGAAAGCGTGTATAGAAATTGTAGGAGACAGATTTTTAGCATCATTATCGGGTCTTCTGAGGCTCTTCCAATATCGCTGTATTTGCCTTTTACCATGTCATAGACAAAGGAGAAATCTATGATTGAATCTATTAAAACAAGTAGATGGTCTTTAGGTATTAATCTCTCGAATATCATATGAGTAAACATATCAATTTGCTGATCGTTTCTTCCTAACATAACGTTCAACCTCCGTATTTCCAACACTTTAAATGCTTTTATTATACCATATTGTATGTTGGAATCGAAGCGTTTAGTGGGAACTTAAAAGCATTTTAGAGCATTATGTATCTTTAATATCCTAGCTGATTGCATAA
>JAUQWL010000005.1 GCA_030835185.1 Solirubrobacterales bacterium
CGCGCGGGCTCCGGCCGGCTCAGCGACGGGCCCGTCATCGGGCGCTCCGGAATTGTCGCCGGATCAAGGTGCGCGCGAAGCGGCAACGCTGCCTGAGACGGGTCGACCGCCGCTACCGCCGGAAAGCGAACGGGCAGGAGCCGCAGCTCAGGCCGGCCCTGCCGACCGCCGTTCACGAGGTTCTGCTCACTGACAACACCTCGGACGCGATCCAGTCGAGCTACTTCATTCCGTTGGAGGACATTCAGATCCACGACGGGGTCATCGACCAGCCTCCGGTACCCGCCCGGCTTGAGATCAGGCCGGGCGAAGCGGTCCGGTTTGTCTGGGACGACGGGAACAGGGATTCTTCCCACCAGATCGGTCTCTGGAAGTACCCTTCGCGAGTCAACCCGTGGGACTTCTCCTTCTCGGCGGCGGCCACGCTCGGGGTCGCCTTTCAGCGCGCCTTTGCCGTACCCGGCCGGTATGAGTTCCGCTGTTCGCTCCACCACCTGACCCAGATCCTCGAGCTGACGGTGGCGCGGTGAGACCCGACCGGCAGCAGGGAAGGAGAGCAGACGTGAGCTTCGAGAAGATCAACCGGCGCGGCCTTCTGGGGATCGGGGGTGCGGCGCTCCTGTGCACCATCGGCGACAAGCAGTATCGGGTGAATGCCAACACGGACATCGCCCGGCTCTCGAGCAAGCTCTCCCTGCCACCGAAGGTGAAGGCGGCCCGGGACAACTCGGCGCTCACCAAAGCCGACGTCTCCGGCAACCGCAACGAGTACTGGATCACGGCTGAACCGATGCGCTGGAACATCGTTCCCAAGAAGCGCGACCAGATGACGTGGTCCAGTCTGAAGAACAGGGGTCGAACCACGATCAACGCCTACGGTTACCGGGCCTGGACCCCGGGCTTCGGCAAGCCGTTGACCAGGAGTCCCACCGTTCCCGGACCTCTGCTCGAGGCCACCGTCGGCGACAGTCTGGTGGTCAACTTCCGGAATCTGACTCCGGGGCCGGTCACGATGCATCCGCACGGTGCCTTTTACGCCAACGAGATGGATGGCTCCTACAAGGGTTGGTGGACCGATCCGGGCGGCTTCGTCCAGGAGGGCCGGACCTTCACATATCTCTGGGAATGTCCCGAGGGCACCCAGGGCACCTGGTTCTACCACGACCACGGTCCGCTCACTCCGCTGCCGATGTACAAAGGCCTCTTCGGCCCCCTGGTGATCCGCGACCCGGACGAAACGCCACCGGACCGGGAGTACTTCCTCGCCTTTCACAACTTCTCGCCGGTGGTCTTTCCGCAGCTTCGCCAGCTTCTCTGGGCGGTCAACGGGCGGGCCTTTACCGGCAATACGACCAACATGCGTGCCAAGGTCGGCGACGATGTGGCGATACACGTCTACGGTGCGGACGACGACCTCCACACCTTCCACCTGCACGGTCATCGCTGGGAAGAGAACGGAGTGATCATCGACAACAAGACCTTCGGCCCGGCGGACGCCTTCCGGATCCGCTTCATCGAAGACAATCCGGGCCGCTGGCTCTACCACTGCCACGTCCTGCCACACCTTCACGACGGGATGATCGGATGGTACCTGGTCGATTGAGCGTCGGACCTTCGGGCCAAAGCGTGCGATTGCCGAGTGGCGCCGCCGCCGTTCTGGCGTTCGTGGCAGCAACCGCGGTGTCCCTGCTGGGGGTACTCGTCCTGATGGCCCTGGTCGCGCCGTCCGCCGGAGCGGTCAACACCAGGGTTTCAGTGGCTGACTTCCAGTGGTCGAAGAATCCGGTGATCTCCCGGGGCGAGTCGGTTATCTGGGACTGGCCCGGACCGGACCTTCAGCATTCGGTTTCCCCCAACTCGCTGAACTCCGCCCCGTGGGACTCGGATCCGGGTACCACCGTTCCTTCCCACACGCTGGGTGACAGTTTCAAGGCCACCTTCGATCAGCCTGGTACCTACAAGTTCATCTGCAAGCTGCATCCGTCGGTCCGGGGGACGGTCACGGTCGAGGACAAGCCCGGCGATCCGGACTCGGACCCCGGCCCGCGGCCGCCGCTCAACTTCGACATCGAGCCCCCGTATATCGACGACTGGTATTTCACCCGCGACGGCAGCAGCCCGGTGCCGGGCGTGATCAGGTCGGTGAGCAAGGGCATCCGGCTCTGGTTCCCGACTGCCGAACGTGGCCGTGCCGACGTCGACTACTATCGGATCGTCAAGCGCTTCCGCTGGAAGGTACGCCGCAAGGAGAGCGGGCGCAAGGTGAGACGGCGGGTCGTGACGGCCAGCTCCCGTCAGTACGCCGGCTACACCGAATGGAAGACTCATGTGGGATGGAACGTGGTCCGTTTCGGCGCACGCTCGAGCACCTTCCGGAGTCCGCGCCCGGGTCAGTACGTCGCCCTCTTCCGTGCCACCGACGAAGTGGCCAACACGACGGACCCGATCCGACTGAAGTTCGAGATCAGGCCCGGCAGGAAGGCTAGGAAGAAAACCCGGGCACCACGCTGATCCGGAAGTGGTCGATCGCCTTCGGACCTGACCCCGCAGGCATTCTGCCTGATGACTGTCCGGCCCCGTCACCGCAGATCTCTGCAACCTTGGTCAGGGGGCTGGGATTCGGGGATCGTTAGGCTGGAGGTAATACCTAGTCCCCGACAAGGAGTTCCAGATGGCATACGAAGTACCAGAACTTACTTACGCATACGGTTCCCTCGAGCCCCATATCGATGAGACGACGATGCGCATTCACCATGACAAGCACCACCAGGCCTACGTCGACAAGGCGAATGCCGCGCTCGAAGGCACCGAGTGGGCCGACAGCCCGGTCGAAGATGTGCTGAAGAACCTCGGTTCGCTACCCGCCGACAAGCAGGGACCGGTCCGAAACAACGCCGGTGGTCACTACAACCACTCCCTTTTCTGGCGCATGCTGTGTCCCGACGGCGGTGGCGCTCCCTCAGGAGAGCTCGGCGCTGCGATCGACGCGGCCTTCGGCTCTTTCGACGCCTTCAAGGAGGAGTTCAAGAACGGTGGCATCGCTCAGTTCGGCTCAGGCTGGGTATGGCTTGTCCACGACGGAAACGGCCTCGCAGTCGTCTCGACCGCGAACCAGGATTCGCCGATTTCCGACGGCAAGACCCCGCTGCTGGGTGCCGACGTCTGGGAGCACGCCTACTACCTGAATTACCAGAACAGGCGCCCGGATTATCTGGACGCCTTCTGGAACGTGGTTGACTGGGACGACGTTGCCGAACGCTTCGCCGCTGCCGCCAACGGCTGAGTCGGGCGACGACGGATTTCGTCAGGAGGCGGCCCGGGAAGCCGGGCCGCCTTTTCATGACCGACCCGGCCGCTGGAAGGGCTCCGGTAGCCTGCCCGGGCATGCTTTCGCACCGACATTCGCATAGCGGGCAGGGGACGGGTCCGACCGCGGGCACCGATACGCGCCGGAAACGCGTCGTCCCCTTGAGGTGCAGGCCGGGCCTGCCACTCGCTTTGCTGGTTGCCCTGCTGCTCGGCATCGGCCTGACCGCCTGCAGTTCCGACTCCGGCGGCGACGAAGCGGCGCGAGCGGCACCTGCGGCCGCCGACTTCCCGTCGGCCGAAGGCAAGACGATCGAGCAGGTCTTCAACGAAGGGGATCCGACCGAACTCGTGGTTGCTCCCGCCGCCAGTGTTTTCGAGGTCGGCAGGAACCGCTACCCGTTCGGGGTCTTCGAGGTCGACAAGACCCAGGTCGACGACGCCGAGGTGGCGCTCTACTTCGCCAAGTCGCCTCAGTCCCCGGTCGAAGGACCGCTACCTGCCAGGGTCGAATCGCTGCAGACCAAGCCCGCCTTCACATCCAAGGGGAGCGAGGCACCGGGAGAGGCACGCAGCTACTACGTGGTCGACCCGGTCAACTTCGACCGGACGGGCCCGTGGCTCGCGATAGCCATGATCAAGGGTGCCGACGGATACGAATCTTCGCGCGTCCCGAGCCCGACCGTAGGCCAGTTCCCCGGAGTGGCCGCGGTCGGCGGGAAGGCGCCCCGGACCAGTACCCCGACCGCCGCCGACGTCGGCGGCGATCTTTCGAAGATCGACACCCGACAGCCGCCGTCGAGCATGCATGACGTCGACTTCAAGGACGTCGTGGGCAAGAAGCGGGTGGTCCTGCTCTTCGCCACGCCCGCATTCTGCGTGTCGCGGGTCTGCGGACCGGCGGTCGACGTGACCGAACAGGTCAAGGCCGAGTCCGGCGACGGGGTGGAGTTCATCCACATGGAGGTCTACAACGACAACGATCCGTCGAAGGGTCTGAGGCCTCAGCTCAGGGCATTCGGACTACAGACGGAACCGTGGGTCTTCTTCATAGGCAGCGACGGCAGGATCAAGGACCGGATCGAGGGTGCGGTCGGCCTGCGTGAGCTGACCGAAGGCGTCGAACGCCTGAAGGCCTCGGAAGCAAAGGGCAAGTAGTCCGGAGCGAACCCCGGGAGACGTGCCCCGTGAGGGTCTTCAGTCGGCCGCCGTCGCTGCAGGTTCGTCTGTTGTCGGGCCCGGCTCCATGTTTGTGCGGGTAGCGGCAAGGCTGTCTTGTGTTCTCGCACCCCGGGCCTCGTCCGGGAGGTGGAGAGGCTCGGCTGTCCCGTCGGCCATCGGGATCTTGCTCATCGCCCGCTCGGTCATCGCGGTGATCGTCAGGCTCGGGTTTACGCCGGGATTGGCCGGGACCGCCGAGCCGTCGCAGACCATCAGGTTCTCATAGCCGAAGACATGGTTGTCGGCGTCGATGACCCCGGTCTCGGGGCTGGCACCGACGACCGCACCGCCGAGAAAGTGGGCCGTCGTCGGGATGTTCATCGTTGCTTCAAAGAGGCCGCTCTGGGCGGTCCCGCCGGTCTCCTCGGCGAACCACCTGGTGACGTCCTCGGCAGCCTGAATGAAGGTCGGGTTGGGCCGGAGCGGATCCTGTTCTGTCTGAAGCCGGACTCCGCGGCTGAACTTTCGCCGGATCGGCTTGAGACGCATCGCCGAGTCGACCGACTGCATCACCAGCAGCAGCACCGTGCGCTGTGACCAGTGGCGCGGCAGGAAGAAGAGCCTGGCGGTCTTCAGGGGATGCCTGAGCATTGCCCCGAGCCACTTGACCGGGCGGGTGAGTCGGGTTCCTTTGCCGGTCAGCACGGTGTACATGCGGCTCATGATGCTGCCGGCTTTGCCATAGGTGACCACCTCGATGTGGGTGTCAGGGTCCGGGTAGATGCTCGAGGTGATCGCGACCGAGTGGCTGAAGTCCAGCGAATCGTCCCGGGCGGTGACCGCCTGGATCGACTCCGAATTGGTCCTGACGACATAGCCGACCCGGTCCGAGAGCCGCGGCAGGGCACCCGAGTGGCGGCAGTTGGCCAGCAGGCTGTTGGTCCCGATCGCGCCGGCCGAGACGATCACGCCGGCGGCCGTGATCTCCGACTTCTGTTTCCTGATGATCGAACCCGAACGCTCGGTGGACAGGCGGTAGCCGTCGCTGCCGTCGGCTGCCCCGATCGGCCGGATCTCACGGACCTGGCGGCCGGGCCTGACCTCGACCCCGAGCTTTTCGGCGAAGTAGAGATAGTTCTTGACCAGCGTATTCTTTGCGCCGTAGCGGCAGCCGACCATGCAGGCACCGCACTTCCTGCAGCCGGTTCGATCGGGTCCCTCCCCCCCGAAGTAAGGATCCGGCACGGTCACCTCGGGTTCACCGAAGTAGACGCCGACCTGGGTGTGGGCGTAGGTGGCATCGGCACCGGTTTCGGCCGCGTACTTGTGCAGGAGCCGGTCGGCCGGCCCTTCGTCGCGGTAGAGGGTGACTCCGAGCATGCGCTCCGCAGTCACGTAGTGGGGGCCGAGTTCGACCTCCCAGTCGGCCAGTTCCCCCCACTGTTTGTCCTTGAAGAAGGCGGGACGGGGCCGGTACAGGGTGTTGGCGTAACCGAGGCTGCCGCCGCCGACGCCGCAGCCGGAGGCGACCATTACGTCCTTGAACGGGATGATCCGCATTATCCCGCGCAGCCCGATCTTCGGCATCCAGAAATAGCGTCTCAGGTTCCAGGCGGTCTTGGCGAAGTCCTCGTCGTTGAACCGTCGGCCTACCTCGATGACCAGGACGCGGTAGCCCTTTTCGGCCAGACGCAGGGCGGAAACACTGCCACCGAACCCGGATCCGACGATCACCCAGTCATAGTCGTGCTCACGTCCGGCCACATCCGAAGTGTAGAGCTTCAGTCCGGGATTCGATACGTCTGACTGGCAGATCGGTATCCGTGAGATGCCAGCAGCATCGCGCCGGATCCCGCAACGGAACCCCGCATGGTGTCTCGTGATCGGGCGGTATCCGGTACCGGATGGGGCGGTGGTAGGACGGCGGTCGTGGCGAAAAAAAGTCAATTCCACATCGCAACTCCAGGGCTGCGGTGGTTTAGAGTCCGCGTAGTCCAGGTCGACAGGCAGCCTCGTGCGGGGACGGTTTCGGCGGGAAAAGACCAGAGGAGAGAAATGCAGCAGCGTTTGGGAACAGTCATAGGAATCGTCGTCGCCCTTCTGTTGGGCGCCGCAGTATCGGTCGCGCCCGCGTCGGCAGCGAACACTTCGGGCACCAGTGCGGCTTCGCTTCAGAAGAAGGCCAAGAAGTCGCAGAAGAAGGCCAAGAAGACGTGCAAGAAGGCGAAAAAGGCCAAGGGCAAGAAGAAGGCCGCCAAGCGCAAGTGCAGCAAGGCCAGGAAGCAGGCGAAGAAGGCCCAGAAGAAACTTCGCAACTACAACGCGCAATTCTTCGACGTCTGCAAGAACGGCTGCCAGTACAAGACGATCCAGGCGGGTGCCGACGCCGCCGGCAAGTGGCAGAAGAAGAACAAGAAGCGCAACGCGACTGTCCGGGTCCAGCCCGGAACCTACGTCGAGGGCGTTCTGCTCCACGGCAAGGATCCCCGTTTTGACTTCGACGACCTGACCATCATGGGTGTCAAGAAGAACAAGAAGCCGAATCCGAACGCAAGGGCGGTCGTTCTCGAGGGCAAGAACGCCAAGACGATCGTCAAGGGAACGCCCGGCTGGTTTCCCGGTGACGCACCGAAGATCCCCGCCAACAATGCGATCGAAGGCCGCAGCACCGTCGGCCTGGTCTTCGAGAACATGTGGGCGAGGAACTACCAGAACAACACCTTCTTCGTCTGGGCCTCGAACGTGGCCGAGGACAAGGAGTACTGCGCCGACTTCAAGATGGACAACCTGGTCTCCTCGGACACCAGGTCGTACGGACTGTTCTCGCGCAACTGCTTCGGCGGTGAGTTCCTCAATTCAGAGGGCTGGAACCACGGCGACTCGGCGATTTATGTAGGCGAGACCCCGTGCGACAACGCATCCTGGAACAACCGTGGCAGCAACCCCGGACCGTGTCAGGCTGATCCGAAGTGGACCGTGATCGACAACTTCGTCAGCCACCAGAACGTGTTGGGATATTCGGGTACGAACTCCAAGTACGTGAAGATCCAGAACTCGACCTTCTACAACAACGGTGCCGGCATCGTGCCGAACACCCTTGACAGCGAGAAGTTCGAGCCGAGCGGCTGGATGATCCTGAAGAACAACGACATCTTCTGGAACAACTACAACTACTTCTCGAGTGGTTCCGAATTCCAGACCGTCTCCAACGGGCTGGGCGAATTGCTCGGCAACACGGTCAACTACCCGATGGGCGTGGGAATCGCCCTGTTCGGCAGTGACGGTGTCGTCGTCGAAAACAACAACATCTTCGGCAACGAGAAGTGGGGAGCGATGACCTTCTCTGCTCCGGTGGTGCCGGGGATCGTCTCGGCAAACGACGACGATGACGCCAAGAGCCTGAACAACCAGTTCATCGGCAACCAGATGGGCCGCGGGGGGGTGGATCCCAACGGGGTCGACTTCCTCAGCGACGCCACCGGTGGCGGCAACTGCTGGCAGGACAACAGCGCCGGTGCGACGTTCGTGCCGGGCAATGGTTCAACGCCGCTCTCCACGATCTACCCGGGTTGCCCGCAGCCGAAGGTTCTGAACAAGGACGCTCAGAGCTTCAATTTCATCGCCGGCATTCAGGCAGAACTCGACGGAAACCAGGATCCGATCATGAACCCGGACACCATCCTCGGTTACGTCGGGGTTGCACCGCCGGAGACTCAGGAATGCTCGTGGAGCATCAACACGCCGCACGCGGCTTTCACCGACGCCAAGGGCCGCACCTTCACCGAGAAGCGGTCCGACCCGGTCGTCTGCCCGTAAGAACAGGAGAAGGATCACTCACATGAAGTCACTGCTCAAAACGAAGCGGTTGCCGGGGATTCTGGCGGCGGGACTGGTAGCACTGGCCGTGGGGGCGGCCGGTGCTCCGGCCTCCGCCGCGACCGCGGAATCGTCAACCGGAGCCACCGTCAGTGGCCTGACCAAGAAGCAGCAGAAGGCCAAGAAGAAGGCTCTGAAGAAGTGCAACAAGAAGCGTCCGGCCAAGAAGAAGAAGGCCTGCAAGGAGCAGGTCAACAAGAAGTACAAGAAGCTCGCCGGGAAGAACAACAGCCCGAAGGGCAAGACCTACACGATTGATCTGGGCGACAACTTCTTCGCGCCTTCGGAAGTCAATCTGAAAGTGAACGACTCGATCAACTGGAGCTGGGCGAACGTGGGCGGCTTCGAGCCGCACAACGTGACACTCGACCAGGGGCCGAGTGGCGTCAGCCGGGGAGATTTCGCCTCGCCGACGACCGCCGACAAGGGCTTCCGGTTCAAGCGCACGTTCACGAAGGCGGGTACTTACTCGTTCGTGTGTTCCCTGCACTTCGCCATGACCATGACGACCAACGTCAGCAACTGACGCTTGATCGCATGCGGAGGCAGCTGCTCACTCTGACAGCGACGGTGGCGTTGGCCGTTGGTTCGGCCGGCGCCACTGCCGCGGTCGCCGAGGTGTCGCATCCACAGGCCGGATCGGGCACGTCAGGGGAGTCCGGCACGTCCATTTCTTCGAGTACCCGGGGCAAAGCCGAGAAACGGGCCATCCGCAAGTGCCGCAAGATCAAGAAGAGGCCCAGGCGCAGGAGCTGCGTCAAGCGGGTGAAGCGCAAGTTCTCAAGCAGGCCGGCGCCGAGCCAGGGGCCGGTCGCGGCGACGGTCGACGTTCGGGACAAGTACTTCAGCCCCGATGTCGTCAGCATCAGAAAGGGTGAGGCGATCTTGTGGGTCTGGAGTCCGCTCAACAAGGATGCGCACAACGTGAACCTCGTCGACGGGCCCCCGGGCGTCAAGCGGATCGACTTCGGGACGCCGAGCTCGCCTTCGCTCGGCTTCGAGTTCAAGCGGACCTTCACGGTGCCCGGCACCTACAGCTTCGTGTGTTCGATCCACTACAACATGACCATGAGGGTCGAGGTCTCGAAATGAGCAGTGGCCGTGTCCCCTGATCCGATCGACCGACGCAGCTTTCTCGGCGCCGCCGGCGGGGCTCTTCTCTGCACGATCGGCGGCCAGAAGGTCTATGCCGACCAGGAGGCCGATGTCGAACGCCTGGCCTCGGGCGTCACGATTCCACCAAAGGTCGAGGTGGCCGAGAACAATCCGGGGATGATCAAGGCCTCTGCCGTAACCGGAAACCGCAAGGAGTACTGGATCGCCGCCGAGCCGCGTCGCTGGAACATCATCCCCGCCAACAAGAACGGCCGTAAGCGCGATCAGATGCTCAACCAGACGATCAACAAAGGCAAGACCAGCTTCGACGCCTACGCCTACCGCCCGTACAGCCCGAATTTCGGCGAACCCCTCGGCCCGGCCACCGTTCCCGGGCCGACTCTCGATGCGACCGTCGGCGATACCGTCGTGGTCCACTTCCGAAATCGCTGCCCGGTGCCGGTGACGATGCACCCCCACGGACTCTTTTATTCGAACGAGATGGACGGCGCGTACAAGGGCTACTGGACCGATCCGGGCGGGTTCGTCCAGACCGACCAGGAGTTCACTTACGTCTGGGAGTG
This sequence comes from Solirubrobacterales bacterium, assembly GCA_030835185.1. Classification (GTDB taxonomy): domain Bacteria; phylum Actinomycetota; class Thermoleophilia; order Solirubrobacterales; family 70-9; genus 67-14. The sequence goes on from JAUQWL010000005.1 coordinate 10,023, forward strand.
TCCCGAAGGAACGCAGGGCTCCTGGATCTACCACGATCACGGCCCGGTTGATCCGATCCCCGTCTACAAAGGGCTGTTCGGCTCGATCGTCGTTCGTGACCCGAATGAGGCGCCGCCCGACAGAGAGTTCTTCATCGGCTTCCACAGCTTCGTCCCGGCGGCCACCGGGCTGCGCACCAATTTCAACTGCGTGAACGGCCGCTCGTTCACCGGTACGACGCCGACCTTCCGGGCGAACATCGGCGATGTCGTCGATTTCCACGTCTACGGCATCGACGACAACTTCCACACCTTCCATCTGCATGGACACCGATGGGTCGACCGGGGTGGCGAGATCGTCGACAACAGGACCTTCGGGCCGGCTGATTCCTTCCGGATCCGGATCACCGAGGACAACCCCGGCCGCTGGCTCTACCACTGTCACGTGTTCAGTCACCTCCATGACGGGATGAGCGGTTGGTACCTCGTCGAGTGAGAGCTGCTCTCGCCGTTCTACTGGCGGCCGGTACTGCGCTGGTGGTCTCCGCGGCTGCGGTGGTACCGGCGCAGGCGGCGAATACCCGTGTCTCGATCACTGACTTTCGCTGGTCGAAGAACCCGGAAATCGACCTGGGCGAGTCGGTCACCTGGGACTGGATCGGACCGGACACCCAGCATTCGGTCAGTGGCCAGCCGGACAACGCGACCCAGTGGGATTCCGACCCCGGGCCGGTCAACTCCCATCCGCTCGGGGATACGTTCACCGTGACCTTCGACCAGCCCGGTGTCTACCTGTTCGTCTGCAAGCTGCATTCCACGGTCAGGGGTACGGTGACGGTCTCCGGCAACCCCGGTGACCCGAACTCCGACCCGGGCCCTCAGGCTGCGCTGAACCTCGATTTCCTGCCGCCGAACTTCGTCAGCGCCTATCTGGCCCGGACTTCGATCGGACCACGCGGCAAAGGCACCGCGATGAACTTTCAGATCAACGAACGCGGCACGGTGACATCGGACTACTACCGTCTGGTCAAGCGCGGCAAAGGCGAGCGAACCACGTGGAAGCGCAAGTTCGCCGGCTACGACGTGTGGGAGAACCACATCGGGAACAACACGGTCAACTTCGCCAGGCGCGGAGAAGGCTTCGAGGCCAGGCCCGGGCGGTACGTCGGTCTGACCTACGCCACCGACGAAGCCTTCAACTCCACGCCCGTCACCAAGCTGAAATTCCAGATTCATGGGAAGAAGGGGAAGAGGGGGAAGAAGTAGACACCTGTTGCTGCGGGTCCTTCCGGCCCGATGTCTAGGCTTGGCTGGTGCCGAACTCTCTCGAGCGACGACATAACCGCCGCCGCCGCCACGAGCGAACCCGACAGGAGTTGATTTCGGCGGCGCTCGATCAGGCTGTCGCCGGATCCTTCAAGGACCTGACCGTGGAAGGCGTGACCCGGGCAGCCGGCGTATCCCGCAGTGCCTTCTACGTCTATTTCGGAGACAAGGAAGAGCTGCTGCTCGGCGCGCTGGAGGATCTGTTCGCCGACCACCGCGACCGGCTCGGCAGCTGCTGGTCCGAAAGCGACGACCCGCGTCGGGCCCTCGAAAAGGGGCTGTACGGACTCGCCCGGACGTTTTCCGAAAACTCGGAACTGCTCGGTCTCGCCTTCGAGACTGCTACCTACGACGAAGAGGTGCGCGAACTCTGGATGGCCATGCTCGATTCGGTCACCGAGTCAACCGCTGACCGCATCCGGACCCTCCAGCGTCAGGGTGAGATCTCGCCGCAGCTTGACCCCGAGGCGCTCGCCGAAGGGCTGGTCCTGATGAGCGAGCGTACATTCCAGGTGAACCTGGCCGATGGCGATCTCGGGCCCGAAGTCACCGCTGCCGCGGTCACCAAGGTCTGGTGGGCTGCCCTGTTCGGGTCGCCGGGCTTGCCGCGAGAGCCGACCGGGTCTCCGGCGATGGTCGATATGCCTGAAGATGCCTCGCCGTCGGTCCAGCCGCCGGCAGAACGGTCTTGATTCCCGGCCAGGATGGACGCGAAGAGAGGCCGGCCCCCGGCGTTCGCATTTCTCGCGGGTTGGCTTCCCGGCCATCAATCGCCGCTCAGGCCCGATCGGCTCGCCCGGGATGGATCAGGTAGGCCGGGACCAGCCCCGCCAGCGACGAGCTGACCAGCAGGCGGTCGGCCGCAGCAAGGCGGTCGAGCGAGATCGACTGCTCTCCGGTGCGGAACCGTCCCCTGACCCCCGCCTCCAGGACCGCGCCCCGGGTAACTCCCGGGAGGATGCGCCCGTCCGCCGGCGGCGTCAGCAGCAGGTCCCCCTCTTCGATCCAGACGTTCCCCCAGGCTGCCTCGAGGGCCGATCCATCGCTGTCGACGAGCAGCGGCGTGGTGCTTCCGTCGGACAGCGCGTCGAGCAAACGCCGGTCAGCCCACTTGTGGGAGCCGAGCCCACCGGGCAGGGTAAACGGCAGGAGGCCCACGGGGGTCTTGCGCGGCGTATGCGTCCTCGTCGTCAGTTCAATTCGTCCGTGCCGTGTAGTCACGATCCGCAGGGCCGCACTCTGGTTGAGCGCTGCGGTCGCGGTCACCCGATCCCTCAGGCCGCAGGGGAGAGAGATGCCGTACAGCGACTGCAGACTCCGCTCCAGCCGGGCCAGGTGGAGATCGAGATCCCGAGGTTTGCCCTCACGTACCTCGATGGTCTCCAGCACGCCCAGCGCCAGATCGGGCCGGTCGTATCCGGAGCGCAGGGCCGGAGGCGGGGTGAGCCTCACCTTTGACCCCGGCCGGTGGACAGCAGCCGGACCGGGGGTTCCGGACTCGATCTCCGCACCGGTGGCTGCCAGCAGCGGCCGAGCTTTCGCCAGGCATTCCTCAAGTTCGTGCTCGGGGCTGGAGTCGGCCACAATTCCCCCGCCGACGTCAAGCCAGAGGCGGTCGTCACGGGCCTCGAAAGTCCGGATCGCCACGTTCAGCTCCAGCCCCGTCACAGGGCTGGCGAACCCGATCGCGCCCGTGAACACCTCCCGACCGAGCGTCTCGAGCTCGGTGATAGCGCGCATCGCCTGGATCTTCGGCGCGCCTGTGACCGAGCAGGGAGGGAAGGTGGCCCGGATCAACTCGGCATTCCCCACCCCCGGTCGCAGACGTCCGCGAACCTTGGAGACGAGGTGCCAGACCCCTGGGTGAGCCTCCGCACTGGGTTCTGACGGCGCCTCGACGGATCCGAATTCACAAACCCGGCCGAGGTCGTTGCGGGCGACATCGACGATCATCACGTGCTCGGCCGCGTCCTTGGCCGAGGCTCGCAGTGCGGCAAGCGCCGCATCCGACCTCCCGGGTTCAGCCGGACGGGGAACCGTCCCCTTGATCGGCGCAGTCTCGACCTCGGCGCCGGCCCGCCGCAGGAAAAGCTCGGGTGACATGCTCGCCAAACCTCCCCGGGGGCTGACAAAGGCGGCTCCGTAGGCGGGGCACAGGACTCCGGCAACCCGGGAAAAGAGGCTGAGAAGGTCACCGCTCCAGCTCGCCGCGAGACGCAGCCGGAGGTTGGCCTGGAACAGCTCCCCGGTGCGGATCTTTTCGCGGCAGCGGTCTACCGCGACGAGGTGCCCGCGGTATCCGGGCGCGACCGGTCGAAACGGGCCGGGCACGTCACTGCCCGGATCCGACGGCTCACCGGTCATCCGCCGGCGCAGTTCAGCCAGCCTCCGTTCCAGCTCCCGCTCGCGACAGGGGGTCACGAGCGCTTCGAACCACCAGCGGCCGGCAGGATCGCATCGCAGAACGTGATCGTAGTAGGCGAGGTGGGTCTCGGGCAGGGGTGCGGGACGGGGTGGCTGTGGCGGGGGACCCTCGATCCCGTGAGCGGTTCCGTAGCCGATCCAGCCGAACCAGCCGCCGCCGACGAACCCTCTTTCGGGTCGGTCACGCAGAGTCGGGAGCCGGTCGAGAAGCTCGAGGGGATCCTCCTCCGGCCCGGCCAGCATCAGCGGGTGGGAACCGAGGATCGCTCCCCCGTCCGCCCACCGCCCGACCAGGGCGAACGGCCACGGCTGCTCGCGGATCGTCAGCAGCGCCTCCTCCGCCGAGAGTTTCGAGCCGAGCGGGATCCGCCAGGTCCGTACGGACGCCGGGACCGTGGCGGACGGGCGAAGGTACGTCGCCGGATTCCCCATGAACGACAGAATTACCTACCGGCGCTTCCCAGGGAAGCGCCCTCCCCGAAACAGTTGTCCCGCTCGGCAGGCTCGACGCCGACTCTGGAGAGCGCCATGAACCTCGATCACTTCTATGTGACTCCAGCTCGCGACCCCGGTGCGAGGCAGCTCACGACCGGAGACTGCCCTGCGGCTTCGACCTGCGCATCTCAGAGTGACCGGTTGTCGTTGTCGGCGCGCCGGACGTCCGACCCCGACTCGAGCCTTGCCGCCCTGACCGTCTGCCTGCCAGGATCGAACCGGATCTCGACAGCGGCGTCTATCTCAGAAGCTGACAGAAGGCGTATCGCGCTCGGTCGCGTCGGCAATCTCGAAGAACTCCTTGTCGGTGAAGTTTCCCTGACTGGCCACGATCGACGCCGGGAACTGCTGGATCTTGGTGTTGTAGTTCTGCACGTTCGAGTTGTAGATGCGGCGAGAGGCCTGGATCTCGTCTTCGAGTTCCGAGAGATTGTTGCTCAGCTGCTGGAAGTTCTGGGTCGCCTTCAGGTCGGGGTAGTTTTCGGCCACCGCCCGCAGATCAGCCATTGCACGGGTCAACTGCGACTCTGTCTGGGCGGTCTCGTCAACGCCCTGGGACTTCATCGCGTCGGCCCGGGCTTTGGTCACGTTCTCGAAGACCTGCTGTTCGTGGGTCGCGTAGCCCTTTACCGTCTCGACCAGGTTCGGGACCAGATCGTGCCGGCGTTTGAGCTGGACGTCTATCCCGCTCCACGACTCGTCGACGCGGTTGCGCTGGTCGATGATCCCGTTGCGGGTCGAGACGTACCAGAGCACGACGACAAGCAGGATCACCACGACCACGATCAAGGCGATAAGGCCACTACTCATAAGTTCTTCTCCTCAGGCTGAATTTGAACCACGCCGCCATCCTACCCCGCACCGGCGGTACCCGGGCCGGGCCGGTGGATCCGGGGCCCG
>JAUQWL010000068.1 GCA_030835185.1 Solirubrobacterales bacterium
CGTGACCATAGTGACCGCTCGTAGTCGATCCTGACCCGGGGCTCGAGATCGACCCGGCTGCGGTGTGAACCGGAGGTCGTGCTGCGACCGGCGGGCCTCAGCCGCGGAGCCGCTCGTGCAGGGCCTCGACCGAGCCGACCGAAAGGTTGGCGAAAGTGATGAGACGGGCGATCGCGTCGACCTGTCCGGTCTCTTCCGGGCTGAAGTGGCGGGCCATCGCCGCGGCGACATCGGGATCGGTGGAGGGCGCTCCGGCCGGGCCGGGAAAAGCCGCGCCAGACCTCTCGACCGCATAGACGATCGCCGCGCGGCTTGGCTCATCCAGCCGGGCCAGATCCCCCAGTCCGATCGACTCGAGTTCGGCGTCGGTGACGCCCGCCCGCAAGGCCAACCGCTGGTGAGCCCGGGTGCAGCCCGCGCAGGCGTTCGCCCGGCTGACTCCGACCATGATCCGCTCGCGCAGATCGGGAGAGATGCCGCCCCGGAAGACACGCCAGAGCTCCGGCGAGGCCCGCCCGAGGCCGAACAGATCCTTCGCCACATGGTCAAGCGACCCGAAGCGGCGGGTCTGTTCTTTGGTGCCGTTCACCGACTGAGCGTAGAGGATCGTCGAAATTCCACCAGGCAATAGGATCCGCCGGTGTCCCCTCGCACTCCGTTTCCTCAGTTGCGGCAGGCCTCTGCGTGTTTCTCGCACTGAAGGAGATGCGGCGGGCCAAGGTCCGCTTCGGGCTGCTGATCTCGGCGACCGGGCTGCTGGTGCTGCTGATCCTCGCCCAGCAGGCGATCCAGACCGGCCTGATCACCTCGTTCATCGGGGCGATCGAGAAGCAGTCCGCGCCCGTGCTCGTCTACTCGGTCGACGGCCAGCGCATCCTGCAGGGCAGCATCATCACGCCGGCGCTGGAGCAGAAGATCCGCTCCACGGAAGGCATTGAGAAGTCCGGACGAATCGGCCAGGGAACCTTCACGGTCAAGGTCAACGACGACGAAGAGGACTCCGACGCCGCGATCATCGGCTACACGGACCCGGACCTCGGTGAGCCCGATCAGCTTTCGGCGGGTCGCGCGGCCCGTGGGCCCGGCGAGGCCGTCGGCAGTGCCCCCGGTTTCGAAGTCGGCGACACGGTGCGGGTGCTGGGCCCGGACGGTGGCAGCAGGGGGACCGGGGAGATCAGAGTGGTCGGGCTGGCCGACGATGCCCAGCTCCAGGTAACGCCGACCCTGTTCACCGGCTGGTCCGGCTATGTGGCGTCGGTCAAGTCGGCGAACCCGGATGCCGGCGCGATCCTGCCGAGTGCTATCGGCGTCGCACCGGTTGCCGGTCTCGACCCGGCAGCCCTCGCCGAACGGATCAACGACGCCAGCCAGGAGGCCGACGCTCTGCCCAGACAGGTCGCCGCCGACGAGTCGCCGGGGGTGGCCGAGGTCCGCCAGTCGTTCCAGGTGATCTTTCTGCTCTTCGGCCTCGTGGTACCGCTGGTCACAGGTCTGTTCTTCCTGATCATCACTCTCCAGAAGTCGGCCTCGCTCACCCTGCTGCGGGCGGTCGGCGCGCAGTCCGGCCTGCTGGTCCGTTCGCTGATGTTCCAGGTGGTGTTGGTGATCGGTGGCGGCCTGGCTGTGGGCATCGCTCTGTACACGCCGCTTTCGCAGGCCCGGCTCGGTGAGATCAAACTCAGCTTTGACGTGAGCGCGGTGTTGATCTGGTCGGTGCTGCTGCTCGGTCTCGGGCTGCTCAGTGCGGTCGTCTCGGCCCGCCGGGTACTGAAGATCGACCCGATCGAGGCCACGACCGGGGAGGGCGGCCGATGAGCCTCTCTCTGAAGGAACTGCGCCGGCGACCGGGCCGCTTCGGCGTCGCCACGGTCATCCTCACGCTGATCGCGATCCTGCTGATGTTTCTCGGTGGACTGCTCGACGGGCTCACCGCCGGCAACACCGGTGCGATTCGCGCCCAGCAGGCCGACCTGATCGTGTACTCGTCGACCTCGCAGGACTCGCTGGTCAGAAGCCGGATCGAACCGGAGCAGGAGAAGCAGGTGGCGGCGGTCGAAGGCGTCTCCGGGGTCGGCGAACTCGGCAGCGTCCAGCTCGGTGCACGGATCGACGGCAAAGGACCGAGGGATCTGGTCCCGGTGGTTCTTTTCGGCTACCAGGCAGCCTCCGAGGGCCTGCCGGAGCCCCCGACCAGGCCCGGTGAAGCATGGGCGGATGCCACCCTGAAAGCCGAAGGGGTCGAGCAGGGCGATACGGTCAGGGTCGGCCCGGCACGCAGCACCATCAAGGTGCTCGGCTTCGTCGACGACACCCGCTACGCGGGCCAGAGCACGCTGTGGGCGTCGCTCCGGACCTGGCGCATGGTTCAGAACGAGAATCGGCCCGACGCCAGGGTCACTCCCGGCATCAGCCAGGCCCTGGTCGTCCAGTCCTCCCCGGATGCGAGCGGGCTGGCCGGTCGGATCGACGAAGCGACCGACGGGTTCACGTCGAGCCTGACCGAAAGCGAAGCGATCGACGCCCTGCCGGGGGTCGCCGCCCAGGAGTCCGTCTTCAACCAGATCATCGGGTTGACGGTGCTGATCGCGATTATCGTGGTGGCGCTCTTCTTCGCCTTGATCACGGTCGAACGGATCGGTCTCTACGGCGTGCTGAAGGCGCTCGGGGCAGGCTCGGGCAGGCTGTTCGCCGGCGTGTTGCTGCAGGCGGTGATCGTTACGGCCATCGCCTGTGCGATCGGGGCTCTTGCCGCCCTCGCGCTCGACGCGGTGGTCCCGGCCGGCTCGATTCCCTTCACCGCCACAGGCGCGAGGCTGGTCGACAGCACCGTCTTTCTGCTTGTTGCGGCCCTGATCGGCTGTGCCTTTTCGCTGCGGCGTGTACTGCGCGTCGATCCCGCCCAGGCGATCGGCGGCGGGCAGTGAACCCGATTTACCCACACAATCCGGAGGACCGATGAGCGACACCAGGACAGACGAATCCCGATCGGGCGATTACGGCGGCAGTGGTCCGGACTCGACCCCGGCGCTCGAGATGGAAGCGATCCGCAAGGTGTATGAGGTTGCCGACGAAGAAGTCGTCGCGCTCGACCATGCCGATCTGACCCTGGCCCCGGACGAGATCGTCGCGCTGATCGGCCCGTCCGGTTCCGGCAAGACCACGCTCTGCTCGATCGCCGGAGGCATCCTTTCCCCCACCGAAGGCAAAGTCGTGGTCGGCGGCAAGGACATCTCGGGCTACTCTTCGAAGGAGCTGACCGGATTCCGGCGCGACTCGGTCGGATTCGTCTTCCAGACCGTAAACCTGATCCCCTTTCTGACCGCGCGCGAGAACCTGCTCGTGGTCGACGAGATCGGCTCGCGCGACCGCAAGCGGGCGAACGAGCGTGCCGATCAGCTGCTCGAGGAACTCGGTCTGGAGGACCGCGCCGGCAACCTGCCCTCGCAGCTTTCAGGAGGCCAGAAGCAGCGGGTGGCAATCGGTCGTGCGCTGATGAACGAGCCGGCCCTGGTCCTGTTCGACGAACCGACCTCTTCGCTTGACAGCAAACTCGGCGACCAGATGGTCCGGTTGATCCGCGAGGAGATGAAGAGTCGCGGTACGGCGGCGATCATCGTCACTCATGACGACCGCATCACGGGCTACGCCGACCGCACCGTCCACATCACCGACGGCCGCCTCGAGGCCTGAGTTTCAGGACCATACCTGCCTTCCGTCCGCCCGCCCGGGCGGTGATGCGGGTCCTGCCCCGGGTCTTGCCCCGGCTGCGTGCCCTGACATTGATCGAGGCGGTCGCATCCCTTCCGATGCGCCGGATCCTGACCGTCTTCGGAACCCTGACCCGGCGGGTTGAAGAGCGCAGCCGCACCTTGACCCCCTTTGCCGGTGCGGTGCCGGTGTTGGTGACCCGCACGGTCAGCCTGACTTGCCGGCCGGCGGTCACGGTGCGTTTCTTCGGGAAGACCCTCACCCTGGTCAGGTCCGGTTCGCGCCGGCGCGGATCCTTGATCAGGAGCTCGACGTTGCGATCGGACGCGTCGCCCTCGCCACATCGGCTGGGCCCGCACTGCTCTCCTCCGGTCTGGTGGTCGTTGTAGCCGATCGCGCGTGAGATGGAGGCGAGCCGGGTCACGTCCATTCCTGCGGCGTCCGTGCCGTCGGCCGGGATCGGTACCGGTGCCGCCTGGTCGATGATCGTTCCGAATATCGAGAGGTTGCCGTCCCGGTTGTCGAACAGTTCGATCAGGCGGTTCTGCTTGGGCCAGTCGGCGATCGCTGCAGTACGGATGCTCCAGAAGCCGCCTGCTCCTGAAGGGTTCGGGTAGGGGATCACCCGGTTGTCGTGGCTGTGCCCGGCCACCCAGGCGATCGCGTTCGCATACTTGTGCATCAGGGTGAACAGGTCGTCGCTGAGCCTGATCGGGGTTGAGATCCGGGGGTCGGCATCGCAGCCGGGAGCACCCGCCGCGGCGGCCGTACCGCAGGAGGGAGCCTCTTCGTCAGGCACATTCGCGTTGAGGCTGGTGACCGCGTGGTGGGAGAAGACGATCACCACTTCGTTGCGCGCGGTCGCCTTCTTCAGCTCGTCTTCGAGCCATTCGAACTGGGGGTTGTCCAGGTTGCCCTCGCTGGAGACCAGGATCCGGCCGCCTTCGGAGTTGGTGTCGAGGGTGATGAAGCGGACTCCCCGTCGCGGGCTGAAGCTGTAGTAGCCGGCAGAGCCTTTCGAGGCGGTGTCCTCGGCCCGATCGACGAAACCGAAGCCGTGACCGTCGGGATCGTCACCCGCCTTGAAGATGTCCTTGTAGGCCTTCTTGGATATCAGGCGCCGGTCGGGATCCGGCGGCACGCCGATGAAGTACGCGGGGTTGTCTTCGTAGAGTTCGAGTACCTGAGCGGTGGTCAGGCTCGGATTGACTACGAGGCCGAAGAGCGGCCCGTTGCCCAGACCGCTGTTGGCCTCGGCGTCGTTCACCGGCTTCAGGCAGCCGGTGGCGAGTTTGTTGAAGGTCGCGCTGGCCCAGGCGTTGCCCTGGACCAGAGTGTCGTGGTTGCCGAAGACCATGTAGGAGGGCACGTCGAGTCCGGCAGCCCGGAACGGCTTCTGCGCCCGGTCCATCAGGCCCGGGTAGGCCGGTGCGCCTGCGTAGGGCCTGACGACTCCGGGACCGTCCGGATAATGCGCCGGGGCGTCAGGATCGTAGAAGTAGCCCACCTGGCCGTCCGCCCAGTCGTCGCGGTCCTGAACTCCGGTGTACAGGGAGGGATCGCCGGCATCCTGGATTTTCAGGCCTTCCGGACAGAGCGGATGGTCGCCGATCGAGGAGGCCGGGTCGACTCCGCTGCCGGGGTTTACCCGGGCACCTTCGATCAACTGGCGGTTCCAGAGGACTTCGTTGTACTGCTGGCTGTCGGCGATGTCGCCGGTATTGACGACGAAGTCCATCTTTGCGAGGCGCCGGCCTACCCCGGAGCGGTTGGGAGGCGTGCCGGCGAAGGCATTCATCTGCTTGATGATCTCGTTCTCTTCGAACGGATTCAGCGCTTCGCCGGGACGCCAGGCCGAAGTGAAGGCGCCACCTTCGGGATCGAGGAATTCAACCCGCGCCGGGCTCTCTTCGTCGGCCAGCTGGAAGTCGGTCATCTGCCCGAAGTAGGCCAGCGACTTGCGTCGCTGCTCGCGGCCGGGCTTCGCTTTGCCGACAGCCTCGCCTTCGTCTGACCCGTCCCGTGAAATGTAGCCCTCTCCGGGGACAGTGGTCAGAGTCTTGAAGTCACCGTCGCCGGAAGGGACGATGCGCTGGACCAGGGTGCTGACGCCGAGCGTGTCACCGACGGCCGCCTGCGCAACCGCGGCCGCCGCGCCAAGCGTCAGGCAGACGCCCACGATCGCAACTGATTTCGGTCTCACACGTCCCTCCTGACTCTCACTTTTCCGCAGCTCCGCCGAATCCGGACTCAGTCCAGCGGACCCGAGTAGACCTCGAAGAAGCGTCCGACCATTTCCGCGGGGATCTCGCGGTTGGCGTCGGCGCTGGTGTGGATCGCGACGACGGCGGGCAGGTCCGATTCCTGCGCCCGTCTCAGCGCCGGCTCGATCTGCTCGGGCGAGTCGACGTGCTCGCCATGACAGCCGAGGCCCTCGGCGATCGTGTCCCAGCGGATCGGCCCGATCTCGGTACCGAAGGTGCGGCCGTAGAGAGCGAGTTCGTTCGGTTCCTCCATGGTCCAGTTGCCTTCGGCCAGGACCACGGTCGTCACCTTGGTTCCTTCCCGCATGGCGGTCTGCATCTCCATGATGTTGAAGCCGGCGGCGCCGTCACCGGTGACGCAGACGACCTCGCGACCGGGTTCGCCGAACTTCGCCCCGATCGCCGACGGGATGCCGGTGCCGAGCATGCCCAGTTCGAGGATCGAGTGGTACGAGTTCGGGGGGGTGGAGGGCAACAGTGAGTAGGCCCAGAGTGCGGTGTTGCCACCGTCCACCGTGTAGATCGCCTGGTCACCGAAGACCTCGGCCACCTTCCCGATCGCCTGGCCCGGGTGGATCCCCGGGCCGTCCCAGCTTGCGACCACGCCGAACTGGGCTTCATGCCATTCGCGGTCGAGCTGCTGGTAGCGATCGAGGTCCTCGCGGCCCTTCGGCGTGACTCCGCGCTCCTTGAGTCCGGCGGCGATCCCGGCGAGCGCGTCCTTCGCGTCGGCGACCATGCCGAGGGCGATCGGACGGGAGACGCCGATGTTGCCGGGATCGGTGTCGATCTGGATCAGCGAGCAGTTCTCGCCATCGCCCCAGTACTTGTCATACGGCAGGTCGAGGTTGCCGAGGCGGGAGCCGGCGACCAGGATCACGTCGGCCTCTTTGCGTGCGGTTATGCCGGCTTCCCCGAAGCCGAATACGTAGTTCGGGTGGTCCATCGAGATCGTGGCCCGGCCGGCCATGGTCGGGATGACCGGGCAGCCGAGCGTTTCGGCGACGGCGAGCACCTCGGCGTGGGCACCGCAGTGGTCGGCTCCGGCGCCGGGAATGACCACCGGTCGATCCGCCGCGGCAAGCAGCTCGACCGCCTGTGCGATCTGGGCTGCGGAGGCCTGGGGTTCGGAGGCACGATAGGCCCGGGGTGGGCGGATCGGCGCGTCGGCTGCCTCGCCGTCTTCGTAGAGGATCGGTGCCGGGATGTCGATCTGGACCGGTCCGGGGCGACCGTTCCACATCTCACGGAAGGCGAGACGCATCACTTCGGCGGTGCGCTCCCACTGGAAGATCGGCCCGCCCCACTTGACGGCCGGCTTGAAGATATCGAGCTGGTCCTGACCCTGGAAGGTGGTCGGCGGGGAGGGATAGACCACGCCGAGCCGGTGCTGGGAGGTGATCACCAGGACCGGCACGCCCTCATGGTTCGCGGTAATAACGCCCGGCAGCAGGTTGGCCGAGCCGGGACCCGGATTGGCGATGACCGCGGAGGCCTGGCCGGTGGTCTTGTAGAGGCCCTCGGCCATGTGCACGGCCGCAGACTCGTGGTGGACCGGAACGAAACGGATGCCGTTGTCCTCGAGGTTGGCGAGGATCGGATCGACCGTCGGGGAGGGAAGTCCGAACAGGAACTTCACCCCCTCGGCCGCCATTGCCTTGACGAAAAGCTCTCCACCGGAGATCGTGCCCATCACTTCCACCTTCCGTTGTCGCTCACCGCCGGAAGCAGTCGCGCCGCCGAAGCAGCTCCCCTCCCTGGACGGTCCTGCCCGGACGATACCCCGATATGACCCGGCGGTCTAGGGGTTTAACCCGGATCTTCGGTTGTCCTGCAGGGTGGACCCGGTCGGGCGACACCGCCCTGGGTCAGCCCTGGAAGGTGACCATGCGCTCCTCGGTGAGCTCGATGATCGAGTAGGCCGGTCCTTCGCGGGTGTTGCCGGAGTCCTTGACCCCGCCGTAAGGTTGCTGGTCGGCCCGGAAGGTCGGCACCTCGTTGATCAGCACACCGCCGAACTCGAGTGTCCCGGCCGCCTTGAGGCCGTTGCCGATGTCGCGTGTGTAGACGCCGGCCTGCAGCCCGAACTTCGAGTCGTTGGCCATCGCGAGACCCTCTTCGAAGCTCGAGAACCGGTGAATCGTTGCCACCGGGCCGAAGATCTCTTCGCACCAGACCTTCGCCTCGAGGTTGGGATCCTCGATCACGGTCGGGGCCAGGCAGCGGCCTTCGTCGACCAGCCCGCCGCCGGTCAGGACCGTCGCGCCACCCGAGGCCGCCTCGTCGATCCAGCCCTTTACCCGGTCACGGTCACCGGGCGTTATCAGCGGACCGACGTCTGTGCCGGGGTCCATCGGATCGCCCACGGTCAGGCCCTCGACGTTGGCCACGAAGCGTTCGATGAACCGGTCGGCGATCGCCTGGTGGAGGAGGATGCGCTGGGTCGAGATGCAGCTCTGGCCGGCGTGGGAGAACGCGTGGATCTGCGCCTTGTCGGCGGCTGTCTCCCAGTCCCCGTCGTCGTTGACGATCAGCGGTGCGTTCGAGCCGAGCTCGAGGTTGACCTTCTTGTCCGGCACGTGGCTGCGGATGCCCCAGCCGACCGGTGCCGAGCCGGTGAAGGTGATCGCCCGGGTGAGCTCGTGCTCGACGATCGAGTTTCCTACCGACTTGCCGCTTCCGGGGATGACGCTGAGCCAGCCGTCCGGAAGGCCGGCTTCGATCAGGATCTCGGCCAGCTTGATCGAGGAGACCGGGGTCTGGCCGGCCGGCTTGAGCACGATCGCATTGCCGGCTGCGATCGCCGGCCCGAGCTTGTGAGCGACCAGGTTGAGCGGGAAGTTGAACGGGCTGATCGCGCCGACCACCCCGTACGGAACGCGCAGCATCACGCCCAGCTTGCCCACGCCGGCGGCCGAAGCCTCCATCGGCACGGTGCCTCCGGTCAGCTTGCGCGCTTCGGTTGCCGAGAACTTGAGGGTGTCGACCGTCCGCTCGGCTTCGACCGTGGCCGTCTTGATCGGCTTGCCGGCTTCGCGGGTGATCACTTGCGCCAGCTCATCACGCCTCTCGCGGACGATGTCGGCGGCACGGTCGAGGATCTCGGCCCGGCGGTACTGGGGCAGCCCACCTTCGGAAAACACCTGATGGGCGATTTCGACCGCGCGGTTGACCGTCTCTTCGTCGCCCTGGGCGACGCGGGCTACCGGTGACTGGTCATACGGGCTGAGGACCTCGCCCCAGTCCCCCGTCTCGATCCACTCGCCGCCCAGTAAAAGTTTGTAATCCACGCTTGAATCTCCTCGATTTCGTGGTCCGCGTTGTCGGGACCCTCTGGTTGTGACCGGCCTGCGCCTTGCGTTTCAGACTACCCGGACGACGGTGTCGCCGGACGGTGCGCGTTCAGACCTTGATCGTGATCACGTCGCCGTCGCGCACGACGTACTCACGGCCTTCGATCCTGAGCAGCCCCCGTTCCCGGGCGGCGGCGTAAGTACCGAGCTCGACCAGCTCGGACCAGTCGATCACCTCGGCCTTGATGAAGTTGTCCTGGATATCGGTGTGGATCGTGCCGGCCGCGTCGAGCGCGCTGCCGCCGCGAGGCATGCTGCGCGCGACCGCTTCGGTCTGCTCGCCGGCCGTGAAGAAAGTGATCAGCCCGAGCAGGTCGTAGGCCGCACGAACCAGCCGGGACAGACCGGACTCGCCTTCGACTCCGTAGGACTCACGCATCTCGGCGGCCTCTTCGGCATCCAGCTCGGCCAGTTCGCCTTCGATCCGCGCGCTCAGGGCGATCGCCACGGCGTCGTGCTCTTCGGCCAGTTCGGCGATCTCGGCCGGGACCTCGCTCGTGCCCTCGTCGACGTTGGCCACGTAGAGCATCGGCTTCGAGGTCAGCGCCTGAAGGTGGCGCTCGGCGTGGGGCGCACCTTCGGGCGCGGGCACGGACCTCACCGGCCGGCCTGCGGCGAGGGCATCACGGACCTTCTCCAGCCAGTCGCGTTCGGCGATCGCTTCGGCATCGCCGGAACGCGCCTGTTTGGTCACCCGTTCGAGCCGTCGCTCGGCCTGTTCGTAATCGCTGAGCACCAGTTCGGTCTCGATCGTCTCTATGTCGCGCAGAGGGTTCACCGATCCGTCCGGATGTGGCACGCCGCTGTCGGCGTGGGCACAGACGACGTGACAGATCGCATCGGTCTCCCGGATCGACGCGAGGAACTTGTTGCCCAGACCTTCGCCCTCCGACGCGCCCTTCACCAGACCGGCGATGTCGTGGAAATAGATCGTCGCCGGCGTGACCTTGGAGCTGTCAAGGACCTCGACCAGCTTGTCGAGCCTCTCGTCGGGGACCTCGGCCACGGCCACGTTCGGTTCGATCGTGGTGAACGGGTAGTCGCCGGTCTGGGCACCGCCCTCGGTGAGTGCGTTGAAGAGGGTCGACTTGCCGGCATTCGGCATGCCGACGATCCCGACCTTCATCGTTCCGCCCCCGGCTCGTCCGTGGACAGCGGCAGCAGTGCGCCGACCGTTGTGCCGAGCGCGGCGCCGGCGAGCACGTCGCTCGGGTAATGCATGCCGAGGTACGGTCGGGTGACGGCCATTATCGCCGCCGCGCCGAACAGCGCGAAGCGGAGATCGGGTGCGATTCTCGACATGGCGGTCGCCGAGGCGAACGATGCGGTCGCATGGGCGGAAGGGAAGGAGAGCGAGGAGGGCGCGCCACCGAGCGGGGGCAGGCCATCCAGCACCGGCCGGGGCCGTTTGAAGATCAGCTTGATCCCGAAGTTGACCCCGATCGCGATCGGGCCGATCAGGCCGGTGGTCAACCACTGCCTCCGTCGGCCCGAATCAACGAGGAAACCGATGACTCCGACAACGATCCAGAGGTAACCGTTGTCGCCCGACCTGGCGATCATCCGGGCGGCCTTCTCGGCTGCCGGATGGTGGCCCCGGGTCCGCATGATTCGCAGAAGCTTCAGATCGGGATTCTTCATCGGCCGCGCAGGATACGGCCGCAGCCGGTGCGTCGGCCGTACGGTTGCGGGATGATCCCCGGCGTGGAGCGTCGCCCGGACACAGAAGCCGAGCTCGAGGCCTTTGAAACCGCGTTCCGGCGGCAAGGCCTTCCCATGCTCATCGAGGATTACTCGCCGGCCTACGACATCTTCACCAGGGCGGTGCCGCTGCTCGGCCTCGTACTGCTTCTCGAGGTGCTCGCACCGCTCAACTCGAACTGGTCGCCGGCGCTGAATGCGACCGCGGTACTGGTGGCGACCGGGCTCATGGTGCTCGCCCTGGGGCTGGTCAACCGGCATCGCGGCCGCCCTTTCCTCTCCCGGCCGCGCCGGGTCGGCACGGTCGAGCTGGTCGCTTTCGTCTTTGTTCCCGCGCTGCTGCCCGGCCTCATTTCAGGCCACTGGGGAATCGCGGCCCTGACCGCGCTCTTCAACCTGGCCCTGCTCGCGCTGATTCTCGGGGTGGTCGGATTCGGCTTGATCTCGATCGTGCGCTGGGCCTTCGGCCGCCTGCTTTCCGAGCTCTCCCGGTCATTCGGACTGCTGGTCAACGCGGTGCCATTGCTGATGATCTTTTCGCTGATCCTGTTTCTGACGCCTGAGCTCTGGGAGGTCTTCGCCCAGCTCGAGCCGGCCGCGCTCGGGATCCTGGTCGGGATGTTCGTGCTGCTCGGAGCTGCCTTCCTGATCGCCCGGCTGCCGAAGGAGGTCGGGCGTCTCGAGGAGGACGCGGGGGCCGACGGCCTGCCGCTCGAGCCCCGGCAGCGTTTCAACGTCGGGCTCGTCCTGTTCGTCAGCCAGTCGCTCCAGGTGCTGCTGGTCGCGCTGGCGGTTGCCGCCTTTTTCGTGGTCTTCGGTCTGCTGACCATCAACGCCGAGCTGATCAATGGCTGGATCAAGGGAACCTCTGACGTCCTCTTCGGATTCCGGCTCGGCGGGCGCGAAGCTCAGCTGACAGTGGAGCTGGTCAGGGTGGCGACCGCGATCGCATCGTTTACCGGCCTCTACTTCGCGATCTCGATGCTGACCGACGACCTCTACCGGCGGGAGTTCCTCGACCGCATCACGGACGACATGAAGGTGACGTTCGAGAAGCGGGCCGAGTACCTCGCGCTCCGCTCCGGGCCCGGCTAGAAACCGACCTTGCTTTCACCGGTATCGATCCTGACGAAGATCACCTTGTTCAGGTCGAGGATGACCGTCTCCTCACCGGTGGTGAACTCGTGCGGGCTGTCGCCGTTCTTTATGGCTTTGCGCAGGTCGCGGAGCTGGCCTTCGTCGAGCTTTGCCGGTACGACCGGACCGCCTTCGAAGCCGATCTCGACACGACTCATGGTCGCCATCAGTGGTTCTCCGCCGGCTGGACGATTTCGGTCAGAACCGAGCCGGTGGCAGCGGGATGCACGAAGGCCACCCTGCTGCCCCTGATCCCGGTGCGCGGACTCCGGTCGATCAGCTTCAGGCCGATCGACTGTGCCTGGTCGAGCGCCTCATCGATGTCTTCGACCGCGTAGGCGACGTGGTGGATGCCCGGACCCTTCCTGGCGAGGAACTTGCCGACCGGAGTGTCCGGACCGAGCGGGCGCAGCAGCTCGATGTGTCCTTCGCCGACGTCGAGCAGGACCGCTTCGACCCCCTGCGACTCGACGGTTTCGCGGTGCACGAGTTCCATCTCGAAGCTGCGCTCGTGAAGTTTGATGGCTGCGTCCAGATCCTCTACCGCAATGCCGATGTGATCGATTCGCTTGAACATTGACGGCAATCCTAGTCCCCTCGGGACGAGTGCTACCGGGCGGTGCCGAGCAGGCGCGGCGGCAGCCAGGTGAACAGGTTCTCCATGAGCTCGACGTCGGCGACGGCGACCCGTTCGTTGGCTCCGTGGACGAGCTGCTTGGTTTCGGCCAGCCCCATCGCGCTCTGCGGGCAGAAGCCGTAGACGGTCGCACCGAAGGCCTTGCGGAACCAGTGGCTGTCGGAGAAGCCGGGCATGACCAGCGGCAGTACCCCGGCACCCGGTTCGATCATGTCCGACCACTCTTCGAGCGCCTCGGCCAGCGGCCCGCCGTAGTCCGAGCGGTTGCCGGCCACCGGGTCGTTGAAGGTGATTTCCCATTCGCCCCTGCCGATCACCCGCTCGATCCTTTCGAGCGCCTCTTCTCCTGTCATGCCCGGGGGCGTGCGGCAGTCAACCACGATTTCGGCCTTCGAGGGGATCACGTTCTCGCGACTCGAGGCCTTGGCCATGGTCGGTGCGAGGGTCACGCCGAGCATCGGGTCCGCCAGGAGGTCGGCCAGCAGTTCGTCTGCTTCGCGGATCTCGGCGAGTGCCGTGTCGAGGTCTTCCGGCACGTGCCCGAGCAGCCTCTCCAGGAAGCGGTCGGTGTCTGGCGTCGATTCGCGTGGTGGCTGCCGGTGGAGGGCTGCGAGTGCCGGGGCAAGCTTCAGCAGGGCGTTGTCACCGACCCCGGGGATCGACCCGTGGCCGGCCGTTCCCGACGCCCGGATCGTGAAGCGGAACGTGCCTTTCTCACCGACCGAGAGCGTGAAGAACTTCCGGCCGCCGAACTCGACCATCTCGCCGGCGCCCTCGTTGACCACCCAGTCGCAACGGACCTTGTCCGGCATCACCTCGCAGAGCCACTTGGCACCGAAGTGCGCGCCTGTCTCCTCGTCGGCCGCGACCACCAGCAGCAGGTCGCCCCCGGCCGGTCGCCATCCGGACTCGGCCAGGGCAAGGCAAGCGGCCGTCTCGGAGGCCACCTGATCCTTCATGTCGAGTGCGCCGCGACCCCAGACGTAACCTTCGACCACCTCCCCCGACCACGGGTCGCGTGTCCACTCGTCCGGGTCGGCGGGAACCGTGTCGACGTGGCTGATCAGGGCGAGGGTCGGACCGGGCGCAGCACCGCTCAGGCGGGCCACCAGGTTGGGCCGTTCCGGCACCTTGGCCAGGATCTCGGTCTGCCAGCCGGCTTCATCGAGCAGGCCGCGCAGGAAGCTCAGCGCCTCGCCTTCGTTGCCGGGAGGGTTGACCGTGTTGAAGCGGATCAGCCGCTGGAGCAGTTCGGGAGCGCGCATGGAAGCCCAGTATCCCATCGCGGCATTCAGTTCCGGTCGTCCTCACAGTGCGTCATCCTCTCTCTGGATGGACGACCAGCTATTTGATGCCGGGGAACCCGAGGCACCCGCAATCCCGACCGTCGGGCCCGACGCCCCGCTCGCCGCGCGGATGCGTCCGCGGAGCCTGGGTGAGATCGTCGGCCAGCAGCACATCCTCGAAGAGGGCACGGCGCTGCGCGGGGCGATCGAGTCGGGCCGGCCCCACAGCGCGATCCTCTACGGACCGCCCGGCACCGGCAAGACCACTCTGGCCAGGGTCGTGGCGACCACGCTCGAGGGTGCCTTCGAGGAGGAGTCGGCGGTCAACGCCGGCCGCGCCGAGATCCGCGCCGTCATCGCCAGGGCCGAGCAGCGGCGCTCTTCGTCCGGGCGCCGCACGGTTCTCTTCCTCGACGAGATCCACCGCTTCAACAAGGCCCAGCAGGACGCGCTCCTGCCGGCAGTCGAGGCCGGCACTCTGACCTTGATCGGTGCGACCACCGAAAACCCCTATTTCGAGGTCAACTCGGCCTTGATCTCCCGCTGTCAGGTCTATGAACTGAAGCCGCTCGAGCCGTCCGACATCAAGGTCCTGCTCGAGCGGGCCCTCGAGGACGGACAGCGCGGAGTCGCCGGGCGGGTGACCCTGTCCCCGGAGGCGTCGGACCTGCTCGCCGACCGGGTCGGAGGCGACGCCCGCACGGCACTGTCGGCACTGGAAAGGGTCGCCGCCGCCGGTGGCGAAGCCGGGATCGCCGAGGTGGAGGATGCCCTCCAGGCCCAGGCGATCGCCTACGACAAGGGAGGCGATCACCACTACGACTACATCTCCGCCTGGATCAAGGCCACTCGGGGATCGGACCCCGACGCCTCGCTCTACTACCTGGCGGTC
>JAUQWL010000069.1 GCA_030835185.1 Solirubrobacterales bacterium
TACGAGCTGGGACTCTCCCTGGGGTCCGGGCCGGCCCGGCTGGCACATCGAGTGCTCGGCGATGGCCGAGGCCGAACTCGGGGAGCTCCCCCTCGCGATCCACGGCGGTGGATCCGACCTCGTCTTCCCTCACCACGAGAACGAGATCGCCCAGTCCGAGGCAGCCCGCGGCCGGCCGCTCGCCCGGGTCTGGATGCACAACGGAATGATCGAGACCGACACCGAGAAGATGTCGAAGTCGGAAGGCAACATCTTCCAGCTCTCCGAAGCTATCGACCGGTTCGGCGGTGAAGCCGTGGTCGCATACCTCGTTTCCGGGCACTACCGCCAGCCGCTGGCTTTCGGTGAAGAGCACCTGGACGAAGCCGTCGCCCGTGTCGACAGGCTTCGCAACTTCCTGCGCTCGAATCCGCCGGCGAGTGGCCGGGCCGCCGGATCCCCGTCAGAGTCCCAGGGACGCACCGGGGAGGAACCGGCCTCCGGCTCACCGGGACGGCCGGATGCCGACCGCGCTCCCGGTGGCCGGGCCGTGTCCCGCTTCCGTGACGCGCTGGCGGACGACTTCAACACCCCGAAGGCGATGAGCGAGCTGTTCGATTTCGTCCGTGCCGCGAATCAGGAGCCGATTCCCGGAGCGGGTGACGCCGTCATCGAGATGCTCTTCCTGGTCGGTCTCGAGTCGCTGGCCGAAGCGGGCGACGCGGGTCCCGACGACGCGGCCCTGACCCTGCTGGACGCGCGCGAGAAGGCCCGGGCGGACCGCGACTTCGAGACGGCCGACCGGCTGCGTGAAGAACTGGCCGGACTCGGCTGGGAGGTCCGTGACAGCGCCGACGGGGCCGGCCTCGTCCCGCGGTCGGGCGCGTCCGGAGCCTGAGCCGGCCATGAGCGCCGCGACCGACCTGATCTACGGTCGCCGGCCGGTGGCCGAGGCCGAGCGCGGCAGGCGTCGCGTCCACCGCGTCTGGCGGGCACCCGACACCGCAGCCGAGAGGTTGACCGAGATGGTCGGCAGCCCCGACCACCAGGGAGTGGTGGCCGAGGTCGACGCCTTCGCCTACACCGACGGCTCCGGCCTGCTCACCAGACCGGACAGCCTGATCCTCGTACTCGACCAGATCCAGGATCCGCGCAACCTGGGTGCCCTCTGCCGCTCGGCCGAGGTTGCCGGCGCCACGGGAGTTGTGATCCCCGAGCGCCGGGCGGCGACCGTCACCGCTGTCGTCTGCAAGGCCTCAGCCGGCGCGGTCGAGCACCTAGAGATCGCCCGCGTCCGCAACGTCGCCGACTGGCTTACCGCTGCCCGTGACGCCGGCTTCTGGATCTGGGGGGCGGCGGGAGAGGCTGAAATCGCCCCCTGGCAGGTCGATCTGACCGGTTCGATCGTCCTGGTCATGGGTACGGAAGAGAAGGGACTGCGGCCCAGGGTCGCCGCCGCCTGTGATGGGCTGGTCGCCATCCCGCAATCCGGCAGAATCGACTCACTGAACGTTTCGGCCGCCGCCTCGGTCCTCCTCTTCGAGTCCGTCCGCCAGCGCACCACCGCGAAGAAGTAGACGCAGGCCCCGGCGCCCTTCGAAGTTCCGGCAAACACCGGGCCCGCCATGGGGGGCAGATCGCTTCCGGTTTGTGTGGTTCCCCGGCCGTGAACCCGCCCGGATCGGGTCCTGTCCGGACAAGAAACCGGCCGGCGTGCTGCAAGACGAATTTCACGAATCCGGAGGAAGGGGTTGACAGAACTCTGCGAATGCGTAAACTAACGATCAGATAAAGGGTGAACCTCTACTTGAGTCTGAGGATCATCCGTCAGTTAAGGGCGTCCAGGGGAGGTAAGTGGCGCCACAGACCTTCTTCAAAAGGAGAATGTTCAGTGGCCACCCCAACCTCAAAAGCCGTATTTGCAGGAACTTCCCATCCGGACCCGAGTCGGCCGGCGCCAATGTCTAACCTTCGACTTGAGCCTGATGACCTCTATCTGGTCGCCATGTCCAAACGTGGGAGCTCCGAGGCGACCGACCGGCTGATCCGCCGTTACCACGGCTTCGTCCGCCTCAAGGCGTCCTCCTACTTTCTGGTCGGCGGAGACTCCGACGACCTGATCCAGGAGGGACTGGTCGGGCTCTACAAGGCGATCCGCGACTACCGGACCGACCGCGAGTCGAGTTTTCGCAACTTCGCCGAGCTCTGCATCACCCGGCAGATCATCACCGCCGTGAAGGCCGCAACCCGGAACAAGCACAGCCCGCTGAACCAGTACGTCTCGTTCGGCCAGTCCCCGACCGCCAACGGCGAGTCGGAGACCACGATGGAGGAGATCCTGCCTGGTCCGAGCGCCTCCGATCCGGTGAATCAGGCGATCTCATCCGAAGAACTCGCAAGCCTCGTCGCCCACCTCCGTGGGGCCCTCTCCGATATCGAGAGCAGCGTTCTCGGCTTCTATCTCGAAGACCGCTCGTACGAAGAGGTGGCCGAACTGCTCGGCACCGATACCAAGGCCGTTGACAACGCCCTCCAGCGAGTCAAGCGAAAGGTCGGCAGGCACCTCGACAGTCGCGAGTACGCCGTCTGAGTCGGTCCGGCCGGAGACCGGCCGGGACCCGATCGGGCAGAGGCGCCGGCAGCGTGCAAACATTGGCCTGACGGTCCCTTGGGGGCCGAGCGCCCGCCTAGCTCAGTTGGTAGAGCACCTGTCTTGTAAACAGGAGGTCTCCGGTTCGATCCCGGAGGCGGGCTTTCAGTCCTGAAGCCATCGGCAACGTTGGACAGGGGGTTGCCTGCCGATGGATCGGCAACTATTCGGCAACATCCGGTCTAGACCAAGCCTCCGAAGCAAGCTCGGCTCTGGCCTCTTCGATCTGCTGGTCCATGGTCGGACGAGGACCGTTCCCGACCTGAAGAAGGTGCTGGTAGAACCTCACGGAGGTTTCGGGGGAGTGGCCAAGCTGTTGGGCGATCTCGACATGTGTCGAACCCGTCGAGGCCATGAGTGACGCGCACGTATGCCTCAGGTCGTAGGGCCATAGCTGGGAGTCAGCCTAGCGGGCGGCGTAGGCGCGTCAGCCGGGCACCGGTGGCAAAGGGTTCATGTCGGCCTTTTCGCATATCTATTTCGGCAGGTGCCTATTGAGCGGGGAACACAAATGGCGCAATAGAAACGCGACAAATGGCGCAATAGGAACGCGACAAATGGCGCAATAGAAACGCGACAAATGGCGCAATGGGCCGTATCATCGTGTAGCATGACCTCATGCCCAGCTACCAAGAAAGGGTCATTGACGCCGAACTGGATGAGCTCGCTTCGCTGCCGGCAATCGCTCTGGAGGGA
>JAUQWL010000070.1 GCA_030835185.1 Solirubrobacterales bacterium
CAAGGGCCGCTCCGAGCGACGCACCTACCTGTACGCCCATCTGGCCCGCCCCGCCCCGGTGCGTTCCGGCCAGAAAGTCAGGGCGGGGAGGAGGCTGGGAACGGTCGGCCAGACGGGCAACGCCGCCGGTACGCCGTGCCATCTTCATATCGAGGTCCGGTCGCGCGGTGCCCTGCTGGATCCGGCACCGCTGCTCTCCTCATGGGACTGGTGACGCGTTCCGGGTCCTCTGTCGTTCACGAAGACGGCATTATTTCTGTCACCGGAATGAGTATGGTCGGTTGGCGGGAAACAGTGTCAATGGCCACAAGGCCATCCAGATCAAACAGGAGGAGTAACGAATGACCAGCCAAAGCGGCTCTGCCGGCAGCCTGGACATAGGCGGCGTTTTCGAAGCAACAACCGAGATTTACAAGAAGGTGTTTGGCACGGTATGGATCGTCGCCCTGATCCTGCTCATCCCTTCGGCCATAATCGCCGCGCTTCTGGGAAATGAAGGCATCCTCGGCCTGATCGGGTCGCTCGTCCAGTTGGTCGCGGGTGCCTGGCTGCTCGGATCGGTCATCCGCATCGTCCAGGACGTCGAAGAGGACGGCCGGGTCGACTGGTCGGTCGGGGAGATCCTCGGATCGGTCACCGGCAGGCTGATCTCGATCATCCTGCTTGAGATCGTGCTTGCCATCCTGGTCGGCATCGGCCTGCTCCTGCTGATCGTCCCCGGTGTGATTCTCGCTCTGATGTGGAGCGTTTCGATGCCGTCGCTGGTGGTCGAAGACAAGGGCGTCTTCGACTCGCTCTCACGCAGTTCCGAACTGACCAAAGACAACCGCACGCGCATCCTCGGGATCGTTCTGATCGTCGTCCTCATCTACATCGCGATCATCGCCATCGGGGTCGCATTGACCGCTGCGGTTCCGGTCCTCGGAGTGATCGCGATGATCATCGTCGGCGTGCTGGCGTATCCCTACGTCTCGATCATCTCGACGGTCCTCTACTACCGCCTGGTTGAGCTCAAGGAGGGCGTCGCAGTCGCGGAGGCCGTCGTGGAAGAGCCACTCGATCCGCCGGCTCCGGCCGTCTGACTGAACGGTCGTTGAAAGCCGAGCCAGAGCCGTCGCGCAACCGCGCGGCGGCTCTTTCTCTTTCTGGTCGCTTTCAGACCTTCAGTTCGTAGTTGATCCAGGTGGACTTCTCGGCACCGGTGGTGTCGTAGAGGGCCTGGGCGGTGTGGTTGTCCGGAGCGGTGTTCCACTCGAGCCACGATGCTCCCGCTCCGCGGGCCAGTTCGGTCCCGGCCTCGATCAGCGCCCTTCCGATCCCTGCTCCGCGCTCCGTCTCGATCACGTAGAGGTCGTTCATCAGCACCGATGTCGTCGCTGAAAGCGAACTCAGAAAACGGTAGTAACAGGCGAAGCCGACCGCCTCGCCGTCCCGCCACGCGCCCAGCAGCCAGCCTTCACGGTCGTCGCGCGTGAAGCGGGAGAAGAACTCCCTGTTGCGCTCCGGGTCGATGTCCTCTACCTCGTAGAAGCGCTGATAGGCCAACAGCAGAGGCTCGATCTGGGGCAGGGTGTCATCGGTGACGGATCTGATCTCGGCGTTCATGTTCCGACCCTACCGCCCGTTACCGGGCGTGGAGCGTGCCGGTCAGCCCCGGCCGGGCGGCGACGGGCCTCACCTGTGGCGACCGGCCTCACCTGTGGCGACCGGCCTCATCTGTGGCGACCGTGCGCCGGCAAGATCTGTCCCGCCGGGAGGGCGGGGTGCCGAAACGCGGTAGATGTCCGCATAGAAGGTGCGGCGACACGGTGTCGCTACAGTGGGCCAAGGCCCTGAATCCGATTCGAGAAAGGGCAGACCCCTGGCACGTTCAACCGATTCCAACGAGCAACTCCTCTGCAGCTTCTGCGGCAAGTCCCAGCGTCAGGTCAAGAAGCTGATCGCCGGCCCCGGGGTCTACATCTGCGACGAGTGCATCGACCTCTGCAACGAGATCATTGACGAGGAGATGGTCAGCGCTCCTTCCGGTGCATCCGGGATCGATCTCGACCGCCTGCCCAAACCGCAGGAGATCAACGAGGTCCTCGACGATTACGTGATCGGCCAGGCGTCGGCCAAGAAGGCGCTTTCGGTTGCCGTCTACAACCACTACAAGCGGGTCCGCATGGCAGGTGACGAGGACCCTGAAGTGGAACTTCAGAAATCGAACATCATGCTGCTCGGTCCGACCGGCTGCGGCAAGACCCTGCTCGCCCAGACCCTGGCCCGCATGCTCAACGTGCCTTTCGCGATCGCCGACGCGACTGCCCTCACCGAGGCCGGCTACGTCGGCGAGGACGTCGAGAACATCCTGCTGAAGCTGATCCAGGCCGCCGACTACGACGTCAAGAAGGCCGAGACCGGCATCATCTACATCGACGAGATCGACAAGATCACCCGCAAGGCGGACAACCCCTCACTGACCCGGGACGTATCGGGCGAAGGCGTCCAGCAGGCGCTGCTGAAAATCCTCGAGGGGACCACCGCTTCGGTGCCGCCGCAGGGAGGCCGCAAGCACCCCCATCAGGAATTCCTGACGATCGACACCAGCAACATCCTGTTCATCTGCGGCGGCTCCTTCTCGGAGCTGGAGAGGGTGATCGAGCGCCGTGTCGGTAACAAGGGAATCGGCTTCGGGGCTGCGATGCAGCGCCAGGACGAGGACGATCCGGGCGAGCTCTTCGAACAGGTGCTGTCCGAAGACCTGATCGAGTACGGCCTGATCCCGGAGTTCATCGGCCGGCTGCCGGTCGTGGCGGCCCTGCATCAGCTCCATCGGGACGACCTCATCCGGATCCTGACCGAGCCGCGACACGCCCTGACCAAGCAGTTCACGCGTTTCTTCGAGTTCGACGGGATCGAACTCGTCTTCGCCGACGACTCGCTCGAGGCGATCGCAGACCGCGCCCTTGCCCGCGAGACCGGCGCAAGGGGGCTGCGTTCGATCATCGAGGACACTCTCCAGGACGTGCAGTTCGACCTGCCCTCCCGCCACGACGTGACCAAGTGCGTGGTCACCCGCGAATCGATCGAGAAAGGCCAGCAGCCGATCCTGGTGACCGATGCGACACGCGAGTCCGGAGCCGAGGATCAGGGCTTCGAGGATCTGGGCGAGCAGACCGCGTGACGAAAGCCCGGGCGATCGCCCGGGCCGGGGCTGCGGCCGGAAAATCGTGCGGTCCGTGGGGCAGCGTCTGACCACGGGAAATCGTGGCAGCCCGGGAGGTGATCCGCGCGGGAGTCGCCGCGGTCGCTGCGCGCAATAAGATCGGCCGCCTTGGACGCCGAGGCCCGACAGAAGCTGGAAGAGACGACGCGGTGGCAGCCGGGAGAGGTCGAGCGGCGCGTTTTTCAGGACTGGCTCGACGGCGGCTACTTCCACCCGGAGGCCACAGGCAGTCCCGAGGAGAACTTCTCGGTGGCGATTCCGCCGCCGAACGTGACCGGTGCCCTCCACATGGGCCACGCCCTGAACGGTTCGATGCAGGATGCTCTGGTCCGCATGAACCGGATGTCCGGGCGCAATACGCTGTGGGTTCTCGGTACCGACCACGCCGGTATCGCCACCCAGTCGGTGGTCGAGAAGCGCCTGCGTGAGGAAAGCGTCGATCGCCACGACATCGGCCGCGAGGCCTTCATCGAGCGGGTCTGGGAGTGGAAAGAGGAGTACGCGGCACGGATCAAGGAGCAGTACCAGCGACTCGGCGCTTCCTGTGACTATGAGCGCGAGCGCTTCACCCTCGACGACGGTTACGCCCTGGCCGTGCGCAAAGTCTTCACCGAGCTCTACGAGAAGGGCTACATCTACCGTGACAACTACATGGTCAACTGGGATCCGGGCTCGCGATCGGCGATCTCCGACCTCGAGGTCGAAAACCGCGAGGAGACCGACACTCTCTTTTCGGTCCGGTACCCGGTCGAAGGCAGCGATCGCGTGCTCACGGTGGCGACCGTCCGACCGGAGACGATGATGGCCGACACCGCGGTCGCGGTCAATCCGAAGGACGAACGCTACGCCGACCTGGTCGGCAGCCACTGCATCCTGCCGCTGGTCGGCCGCCGACTGCCGATCATCGCCGACGACCACGTCGATATCGCGTTCGGCACCGGCGCCCTGAAGATCACCCCGGGCCACGACGTAAACGACTTCGAGATCGGCCGCAGGCACGGTCTCGAAGAGATCAGCGTGATCGGTGAGGACGGCCTGATGACCGAGGCGGCCGGTGAGCGCTTCGCCGGGATGACGGTCGCCGACGCGCAGGTCGCTGTGGCCGAGGCGCTGCGGGAGGAGGGCGCGCTCAGCGGCCAGGAGCCGTACGAGCACTCGGTGCCCTTTTCGCACCGCTCCGGTGAACGCATCGAGCCTCTGATTTCGCTGCAGTGGTTCTGTCGAATGGACGAGCTGGCGGCCCCGGCGATCGAGGCGGTCGAGAACGACGTGGTCAGCATCACGCCGCCACAGTGGAAGCGCGTCTACCTCGACTGGATGCGCGAGATCCGTCCCTGGTGCATCTCCCGCCAACTCTGGTGGGGGCACCGGATCCCGGTCTGGTACCGCGGCGAGGAGATCCACGTGGGTGAGCACGAGCCCGACGGCGACGGCTGGGTTCAGGAAGAGGACGTACTCGACACCTGGTTCTCTTCCGCGATCTGGCCCTTTGCCACGCTCGGCTGGCCGGAAGAGACTCCCGAGCTGAAGGCCTTCTACCCGACCGACTTCCTGACCACGGCCCGGGAAATCCTCTTCCTCTGGGTGGCCCGAATGGTGATGACCGGCATCGAGTTCGCCGGTGACATTCCTTTCGACAACGTCTACGTGCACTCGGTGATCCAGGCTCGCGACGGTCGCCGGATGTCGAAGAGCCTGGGCACGGGAATCGACCCGCTGGGCGAGATCGACGAGCATGGCGCCGACGCCCTGCGCTTCGGCCTGCTGGCGATGTCCTCGACCCAGGACGTGCGCTACTCGGACGCGAAGGTCCAGCAGGGCCGGGATCTCTCGAACAAGCTCTGGAATGCTTCCCGCCTGATCCTGCTGAACACCGCGGAGCCGGCCGAGCGCTCGGTTCCTGCCGAGCCCGCTGCGCTCGAGGATCGCTGGATCCTTTCGCGGCTCGAGAGCACGGTCGGGTCCGTCACTTCGCTGCTCGAAGTCTACGACTTCGCCCATGCCGCCCAGGAGATCTACTCTTTCGTCTTTTCGGAACTGTGCGACTGGTACCTGGAGATCGTGAAGCCGCGCATCTACGAAGGCGACGGGGAGCTCGCCAGGGTTCTTCTCCATGCTCTCGAACGTACGCTCGCCCTGGTCCACCCGGTGATGCCGTTCGTCACCGAAGAGCTCTGGGGCTACCACCCCTATCGACAGGGACACCTCGTGGCTCACAGCTTTCCGATCGCTGATCCGACGCGACTCGACGAGCAGCTAGAAGCCGAATTCGCCGGCGCGATCGGACTGACCAGACAGCTTCGCGGCTGGCGCGACATGGCCGGGGTGCCACCGAAGATCGTGCTTGAAGCGACCGGGGTGGCTGACGGGGTGCCGGAGTTCGTCTTCCGGCTCGGCAGAGTCACCCTGCGTGGCGACGCACCGGCCGGGATCCGGCCGGTGGCGACCGTCGCCGGCTTCGGCATCCTGCCTTCCGAGGGACTCGACACCGACGCCCTCACGGCCCGGCTCTCGGCCCGTCGCGGCAAGCTCGAGGATGAGCTGCAGAAGATCGAAGGCAAGCTGGGTAACCAGAAATTCGTCGACCGGGCGCCGCCCGAGGTCGTCGCGGAAGAGCGGGAAAAGCTCGAGCAGGTCCGGGCTGAACTCGCCGGGCTCGGCTGAGCCCCGGGGCTGTCGAGAGCCCCATGTGTCCCGAAGCTGAAAACCCTCCCGGTCGCGACTCGGGAGACAGAGGGGCACTCGCGCTACCCGATGCCGTGGCGGGAGCCCCGCCTTCGGGCAGTTTCGACCCCGATGCCTACCTCGACTCGCTGGAGCCGATCGGCTGGCGACTCGGCCTCGACCGGATGACGGCCCTCTGCGAAGAGCTCGCCCGGCCGCAGGATCGTTTCGGGACGATTCATGTGGTCGGTACGAACGGCAAGTCGTCGGTTGCCCGTATGACGGCCGCGGTTCTCGAGGCCGACGGCATCAGGGCCGGCTGCATGATCTCGCCGCACCTTTCGAGCTGGTCCGAACGGGTCATCGTCTCGGGCCGGGAGCTCGATCCGCATACCTTCGGCGAGGCCGTGCGGCGGACCGCGACGGCCGCCGCCGTGGTCAACTCCAGGCTCGACCCTGAGGATTCGGTGACCCAGTTCGAGATCGCGTCGGCGGCCGGGTTTCTCGCTCTGGCCGAGGCCGGAGTCGAGGTCGCAGCGGTCGAAGCCGGGCTCGGAGGTCGCCTCGATGCCACCAACTCGATCGATTCGAGCGTGACGGTCCTGACCTCGATCGGGCTCGACCACACGGAATGGCTCGGCGAGACCGAAGTCGGGATCGCCGCAGAGAAGGTAGATGTGCTTCGACCCGGGACGGTCCTCGTCCTCGGCCGGGTCGCCGATGAGGTCCGTACCCTCGCGATCGAGACTGCCCTGGCGCGGGACTGCCGGGTGGTAGAACCCGGCGACGATCTGCCCGCCGGCGTGGAGCCCGCATCGCCGGCGCTCTACCAACGGGCGAATTTCGCCCTTGCGATCGCCGCTTCCGAGTGGTACCTGGAGGCCGAATCCTCCCGGCGCAAGGCTTCTCGCTCGGGAAAGTCGCCGGTCGTCGCGAATCCGATCCCGAGGAAGGCGATCCTCGAAGCCTCGGCTTCGGCGGCCGTCCCCGGAAGGCTGGAGCGCGTTTCCTCGCAACCCCCGGTGTTTATCGATGTCGCCCACAACCGTCCCGGCGCCGCCGCGCTGGCCGCTTCGGTTCCGGGAATCGCCCGTGGCAGACCGGTGATCGGGCTGATCGGCATTCTCGACGACAAGGACGCATGCGGCATCATCGCCGAGCTGGCACCCGTTCTCGACCGCGTGGTCTTCTCACAACTCCCGCAAGGGGTTCTGCTCAGGTCGGCCCGGCCGGGGGCGCGGGGCTGGCCCCTTGCGGATCTGATGCGGTTCGCCGCCGAGGCCGGACTCGACGCCGAGGCCCGGGCGAAACCGGTCGATGCGCTTGGTCGTGCCCGGCAGCTCGCCACCGAACGCCACGGCGTGGTGCTCGTCGCCGGTTCCCACTACCTGCTGGCTCCGGGGTCCGAGGGCGGTGCCACGGGCGGCATCTGAGCCGGCGGCCGGCGGCAATAGCGGTCCCATCTTTCACCGTGGAGGTCGGGACAGGCGGGGTTATGCGACCATTGGCGGGTGAATCGCCAGTCCGGCTCTCAACTGCTGTCGATGATGGCTCTGGTCGCCGCGGTGGTGGCGATCGTGATCCTCGTATTTTTCGGTATCGGCTACCTATTCGGAAGGGTGTTCCTCTAGCAGCTCATGCCTCTCGCCATTTTCGGAATCGACAACACAGGAATCAGTCTCGGGATCACCTTGACGATCCTCGCGCTGGTCGCGATCTGGGTCGCACTGATCGTCTTCACCTTCTCCGACGCGCGTCGCCGGATCTCCGATCCCTTCCTGGTCGGAGCGGCCACGGCGGCCTCGTTTTTCCCGTTCGTGGGGACAGTCGTGTACACGATCCTCCGCCCGCCGGAACTGCTCGATGACGTAAACGAGCGCGAAACCGAAATGAAGGCCGCCGAGACCCGGATTCGCCACCTGCATGCGCACGCGTGTCACAAGTGCGGCTTTCCGACCGAGGCGGACTTCGTCCGCTGCCCGGCCTGCCGGTCCCGGCTCAAGGACCCTTGTCCGTCATGCAGCCGGCCCGTCGGTCTCAACTGGAAAGTCTGCCCGTACTGCGAGCACACGCTGATCGCTTCGAAGCGATCGCGGTCGGGCGCGAAGGGGGCCTCCAAAGGATCTCCTGAAGCTCGCCGTCGCCCGTCGTCCAAGCCGGCGGACGGTCGCGAGGCGTCTTCACGTGGCAAACGCGCTCCTTCGTCTCCGGCGGCGACCGGCGAAACCGAAGCCACGGGACGAAAGAGCCGATCCGACCGCAAGGCTCCCGGCCCGGCGGACGAAACCACTCGTGACGGGGTCGCAGGGTCCGGCCCGGATCGCGGCGAGCCGACGCCTTCGACACCGGGACGCCGTAGCGGCAGGCGGGCATCGCGCCAGGACACGGCGACCCGCTCCGGGGCGGCCCCTCCCGAACCCGGAGGCCCCGATTCGCCTGGAGATCCCGATTCGCCCGAGCGGCCTGCTCGCGGCGAGGCCGGATCTTCGCGCCACCGAACCGTGAACGCCGACGACGAGCCGCTGCCGACCAGGACGATCAACGGTGGCGACGCGGATTCGTCCGGCCGAGCCCCCGAAGCCGGCTGATCGCCGGCCTCGCCGCATCCAGCTACCCCCAATTCCCGACAAACCCGAAACGGAGTACCGAATGTCCACCTCACGAACCCTCATCCTGGTCAAACCCGATGCCTTCGAACGCGCCCTCACCGGCGAGGTACTCGCCCGGTTCGAGCGCAAGGGCCTGCGCATCGCCGCCCTCAAGAAGCTGACCGCCTCCGAAGCGATCGCCCACGAGCATTACGCCGAGCACACCGAGAAACCTTTCTTCGGCGAGTTGGTCGAGTTCATAACCGGCGGACCGCTGGTTGCCGCCGTCCTCGAAGGGACCGAGGCCGTCAAAGCGGCCCGGCAGTTGATCGGGGCCACCAACCCGGTCGAGGCCGAAACCGGCTCGATCCGCGGAGACTTCGCCCTCGAGGTCACCTTCAACATGGTCCACGGCTCCGACTCCGACGAATCGGCAGAGCGCGAAATCGCGATCTGGTTTCCCGAGGGCATCTGAGCCGCCGTCTCTCAGCCGGGTGGCAAACGGTCGGAGGAAGTGCCGCGAGCCCCGCGGGGGGCCGAACGGGGCGGACTTGACCTATCTTGCGTGGCTGTGACCGTCCCGTTTCCGGTGATCCTCGCTTCGGCTTCCCCCCAGCGCCGGGAGATGCTGGAGCGGCTCGGGATCAAGTTCGAGGTGCGGGTGTCCGGAGCGGAGGAGATCGTCCACGGCGATCCGGCAGAGATCGTGCTTGCGAACGCGCTGCTCAAAGCGCGGTCGGTCCCGGCTGTCGATTCGATCGTGATCGGCTGTGACACCGACGTCGTCCTGGAGGAGCATCTGATCGGTAAACCGGAAGACGAGATTCGGGCGCGTGAGTACCTGGCCCAGCTTTCCGGACGGACTCACCGCGTGCTCAGCGGACTTGCCGTGCTCGGGCCGGCCGACGATCAGGCGAGGACCGGAATCGTCGAGTCCCGGGTCCGTTTTCGCGAACTCGGTACCGCCGACATCGAGCGCTATCTCGCGAGCGGGGAGTGGCGGGGCCGGGCCGGTGGATACGCCGCACAGGGTCGCGGCTCGTCGCTGATCGCTTCGATCGAGGGTGACCTCTCCAACGTGATCGGCCTTCCCGTCGGACTGCTGCTCGATCTCGTACCCGAACTCGATCCAGCGGCCTGACGCGACGCTCTGCCGCAGCGGGGTCCGGCGGCATTCGGCGGCTCAGGCCGGTGGAGCACAGTCGGTAGAATCGGTCGACCTGGACGTCCAGTCCGGAGTACGCCGGCGGTCCGATCCCGGTTCCCATGCCCGCGTCTCAAGGACCGTCTCCGGCCGGCTCGTTTTCTGCCCGGAAGGGACGGCCCCGGTGCAACTACAGAAGCAGGGGCGCCGTCTTCGGGCGCTTCCCGGCGGATAGTGAGAAAGTCAGTCGTCGAGCAGCATCCGGGCCATTCGTGCCGTGTTCCGGCCGGTTCACCGAGAGCGGCCCCGGGTCCAGCAACAGAAAACAGAAACCCAGGTTCAATCGATGTATCGCAAGCAAGTCCGCCGTCGCCGCGCCGTCCTGATCGGACTGGTCGTGCTCGGCTTCCTGCTGCTCACTTTCACGTTCGGGAGTGGTTCGGGCGCGGTGGGAGGCGGTCTCGGCTCCGTATTCGGACCGTTCGAAAAGGTCGCCGCCAGTGCCCTGAAGCCGGCCAGGGACCTGGTCAACTGGTTCGACGAGACGCTGGCTGCGAGGGGCGACCGCGAACGCCTGGCCGCAGAACTCGAGGAGGCCCGCTCGCTCGCGGTGGCCGGGCAGGTCTCGATCCAGGAGAACGAACAGCTGCGAAAGATGCTCAAGCTCCAGAAACGCGGCAACATCCCCAACACATACACGCCGGTGACCGGTTCGGTGATCTCGCGCTCGCCGACGCTCTGGTACTCGACCGTCGGAATCGACAAGGGGAGTTCGAACGGCGTGAAGATGGACGACCCGGTGATAAACGGTGACGGGCTGGTCGGCCGCGTCAGTTCGGTCAGCCGGTCCACTTCGGTCGTGACCCTGGTCACCGACAGCTCCAGCGCAGTCACCGCGAAGGTCCTGCCGAGTGGCGCCCAGGGCGTGGTGGTGGCGAAAGTCGGCGCACCCGGCGAGCTGGTCCTCGAGTTTCTCGACCAGACGAAGAACGTCGGCAAGGGCCAGGCCGTTGTCACATCGGGATGGCGGACCGGTGAGCTTTCTTCGCTCTTTCCGCCGAATGTGCCGATCGGCGACGTGAAGCGTGCGCCGATCGATGAGCGTGAGGCAAGCCAGACGGTCGAGGTGTCGCCGTACGCCGATCTGCGGAATCTCGACCTGATCCAGGTACTCACCGGAGGAAGACGCGGATGATCGTCACCACCAAGGTCGCCGTCCGGATCATCCTCGTGCTCGTCGCGGCGATCCTCCTTCAGGACACCTTCTTCTCGCTGGTCGAGCTCTTCGGGGCCTCCTTCTGGATCCTGCCCGCCGTTGCCGCCATATTCGGGATGCTCGGCGGCAGCATGGTCGGCGCCACCGTCGGCTTCACAGTGGGCTTCTTCTCCGATGCCCTGAACGACGGACCGCTCGGTACGGCGTGCCTCGTCTTCATGGGGATCGGCTACGCGACCGGTCTCTACCGTGAGCGGGGAGGTCAGCCTCCGGCGCTGGCCGCCGCCCTGATCGCCGGAGCCGCGACCTTCTTTGCCAATCTGGCCCTCGGGCTTTTCACCACCCTGCTCGACTTCGACGCCTATCTCAGCGCGGCCGCGCTACCCGACCTGCTGCTACAGACGCTCTTCGCCTTCTCGCTGGCGGGCCCGCTCTTTATCCTCATAGGGAGGATCCTCAGACCCGCCCTGGTCGACGAACGGGCCGGTCGTCACCGCAGAACGACCGCTTTCGGATCCTGAGCGGTCAGGAACTCGCAGTCCATGAGAATCGAACCCGTATTCACCAAGCCGAAACACCGCAAGGGGACTGCCCTGCGCGTGGCCGTGATCGGGGGTCTCGGACTCGCCCTCTTCGTCATCCTGTTCTTCAGGCTCTGGTCGCTGCAGGTCGTGACCGCCGACCGTTACCTGGCCGAGGCCAACGACAACCGGACCCGGGAGATAACGGTAAGGGCACCACGCGGGCGGATCCTCGACCGTGAAGGAAACGTGCTGGTCGACAACCGCACCAGCATGGCCCTCGAACTCGATCCGCTTCAGATCCCGTCGGATGCGGCCGAGCGGCGCAAGCGCTTCGCAGCGATAGGCAAGGTGCTCGATCGCGACCTCCGCTGGGTTCGCAACCGCTACCGTGACGAGTTGAAGTCGAACCCCCCGGGGAGCCCGATCACCCTGATTCGGGACGTCGACGACGACATCGTCTTCTATCTGCAGGAAAACCAGGCGCGATACCCCGAAGTCCAGATCAACCGGGTCTTTGTGAGGCGTTACCCGCAGGGAATCCGGGCAGCCCACCTGCTGGGAAGCGTCGGCGAAGTCACCGCCGAGGACCTCGAGGCCGAAAGAAATCAGGACCTCGAACCGGGCGACACCCTGGGCAAGGCCGGGGTGGAGCAGACCTACGACGACACGCTGCGCGGCGAGAGCGGTCAGACCAGGGTTCAGGTCGATTCGCTCGGTCAGGTCAAGGGCGAGCTGCAATCGAAGAACCCGGTGCCCGGGAATTCGCTCAAGTTGACCCTGGACCCGGATGTCCAGTCGGCCGGAGAAGCCGCACTGACCAGCTTCGGCCTGCCGGGTGCCTTCGTCACGATGGACATCGAGAGCGGGGAAATCCTGGGCCTGGCCTCCAACCCGACGATCGATCCCTCGATCTTCACCCGTCCGCTCAGCCAGGCGGATGCGGACCGTCTCTGGGATGAGGATCAGGGTGCACCCATGTTCAATCGGGCGATCGGCGGGGGCTATCCGGTCGGCTCCGTCTACAAGCCGATCACCGCCGTAGCCGGTCTCGACGCCGGGGCGATCACGCCGTCGACGATGATCCAGGACAACGGCAAGATCGAAATCTCCGACCAGATCTTCACCAATGCCGGAAGTCAGGCGCACGGACCGGTCGATCTTCGCCGCGCGCTCGAAGTCTCCTCCGACGTCTACTTCTACCTCCTCGGTGCCGAGATGAACGGGACCAACAAACTGCAGCACTGGTCGCGGGAGTTCGGCATCGGCGAGTCGACCGGGATCGATCTGCCGGGCGAAGCGTCCGGACTCTTGCCGACGCCCGACTGGCGCAACGAACTGTTCGCAGAGGGGGAGACGGACCGACCCTGGGCGATCGGCGACAACGTCCAGCTGGCGATCGGCCAGGGGGACCTTCAGGCTGACCCGCTCCAGATGGCGGTGGCCTACGCGGCGCTCGGCAACGGCGGAATGATCGTCAAGCCGCATATGGCGCTCCAGGCAGAAGACTCGGCCGGCCGCATCCTCGAGGAGTACGAGCCGGAGGTCAGCCGCACGATCGACCTCGACCCGGGGGCGCGCCAGACCATCCTCGAAGGGCTCCACGACGCCGCCCAGGCCCCCGATGGCACTTCCTACGGCGTCTTCGGAGGCTTCCCGGTGCCGGTTGCCGGCAAGACGGGAACGGCTGAACGTCCGCCGAACGGCGACCAGTCCTGGTACATCGTCCTGGCGCCGTATCCCGACCCCAGGATCGTCACCGCGGTGACGGTCGAACAGGGCGGGTTCGGCTCCGACACCGCTGCCCCGATCGCGCTCCAGATCCTCTCGGCCTACTTCGACAAGCAGGCGAAGCCGGTCTCCGGCGGAAGCGGGAACTTCGAGTAATGGAGTCCTCGAGGATCCCGCGGAGCGGTTCCGGGCACCGGTTGCCCCGGGTCGGGCTGCTCGAACGGGCCGGCCTGCGAGACATGGACGGCTGGCTGAGCTTCTCCGCTCTGGGGCTGCTGATCTGTTCGATCGTCACACTCGATCAGACCAGCGCCCAGGTGGTCGCCGATGCACCCAGCAACTTCCCCGAGCGCCAGGCCGTGTACGGTCTCGTGGGTATTGTGGCGATGATTGCTATCGCCCGGATCGACTATTCGCGCTTTCGCGAGTTGCGGGTCGGCATCTACACATTCCTATGCGCATCCATCCTGACCATCTTCGTTTTCGGCGTCACCCTGAGGGGGTCGACCCAGTCTCTGGAGCTGCCGTTCTTTACCTTTCAACCGGCCGAGCTGGGCAAGCTGTTGTTGATCCTCTCTCTGGCCGGCTTCGTGATCGACGGCGCGCGCCGGGGCTCGGAGTCACAGCGCACTCTCCGGTATCTGGCGCTCGGACTGGCACCGACCGGCATGGTGCTGCTTCAGGACCTCGGTACGTCCCTGGTCTACGGAGCCATCACGATCGCGATCATGGTCGCGGCCGGTGTGCGCTGGTCCCACCTGGCAGCGATCGGGATGACTTTCGTCGCCTTTGCCGGGATTGTGCTGGTCCTGATGCCGATGGCCGGAGCGCCGGTGCTCAAGGAGTATCAGCGGGAGCGCCTCACATCCTTCATTTCCCCGACCTCCGATGTAGGAGGGGCGGGTTACCAGCAAAACCAGGCCAAGGTGGCCGCGGGATCCGGTGGAACCACCGGCCGCGGAGACCAGGCCACACAGTCGCGTCTCGGCTTCGTACCCGCGCGTCACACGGACTTCATTTTCGCCGTGGTCGCGGAGCGGTACGGCTTTGTCGGAGCCGCACTGGTCTTATCCCTTTTTGCCCTGCTCTTCTGGCGGGCATTGCGTCTGATGACGCTCTCGAAGAACTTCTACGGAACCCTGGTCGCGGCGGGAATCGCCAGCGCCATCATGTTCCAGGTCTTCGTCAATGTGGGAATGAACCTCGGCATCATGCCGATCACCGGCATCCCCTTGCCGCTGATGAGCTACGGAGGGTCGGCGATTATCGCCACCTTCATGATGATCGGGGTCCTGCAGAGCATTCACATCGAGTCGCGTGCCGGTCAGAGAGGTCCGTGGATCCAGTGATGGTTCCCGGGCAATCAATCTGAACGGAAAACACCCGAATGAAAAAAACGATTGTTGTATCGGCCGACCGCGGTGAAACGCGCGTCGCGGTACTCGAAGCAAAGACCGTCAAGTCGCAGCGGGAAGTCGCCGAGGTCTACATCGAACGCCGCGGCGGCCGCTCGCTCGTCGGCAACATCTACCTGGGCAAGGTCGACAACGTACTGCCCGGCATGGAAGCCGCCTTCGTCGACATCGGTCTCGAACGAAACGGATTCCTCCACGTCGACGAGATCCTCCTTCCCGACGGTCAGCAGGCCCCTCGTCGCGGTCGTGGCCAGGGTCGGCGGATCGATGAACTGATCAAGCCCAAGCAGGAGATTCTGGTCCAGGTGATCAAGGATCCGATCAAGAGCAAGGGCGCTCGACTCTCGATGAACGTGACGATTGCCGGCCGTTACCTCGTCTACGCGCCGAACGGCAGCGGGGTCGGCGTCAGCCGGCGCCTCGCCGACAAGGAACGCGAGCGTCTTCGCCGCATGGTCGGTCGTACCTACGACGGCCCCGGCGGCCTGATCGTCCGTACCGCCGCCCACGGTGCCAAGAAGACCGATTTCGTCCGTGAGATCGCCTACCTCCACCGCCTCAGTGACGTGCTCGAAAAGCGGAAGCAGGGCGTCAAGGCCCCCTCGCTGGTCTTCCAGGAGCAGGACCTGCCCGTCCGCGTCCTTCGCGA
Source organism: Solirubrobacterales bacterium (assembly GCA_030835185.1). Lineage (GTDB taxonomy): Bacteria > Actinomycetota > Thermoleophilia > Solirubrobacterales > 70-9 > 67-14. Next base: position 15,137 of record JAUQWL010000070.1, read on the forward strand.
CGTCTTCCTCAACGAGTTCGAAAAGGCGGTGATCGACGACGAGAAGCAGTTCGACCGTGTCACCAGCTTCTTCCAGCGCACCGCGCCGGAACTGGTCGACGGAGTGGAGCTCTACAAAGGCAACAAGCCGCTGTTCGAGAAATGGGACATCGAGAGGGCGATCCAGTCAACGCTGGGTGCCCGGATCGACCTGCCATCCGGTGGCTACCTGATCATCGACTACACCGAGGCACTGACCGTGATCGACGTCAACTCCGGCTCCTTCACGGGTCGCGGCAAAGGCGGCCTGGAGGAGACGATCACCCGGGTGAACACAGAGGCCGCTATCGAGGTCGTGCGCCAGCTCCGCCTGCGCGACATCGGCGGCATCATCGTGATCGATTTCATCGACATGGCGCGCGGCAAGAACCGGGACAAGGTGCTCGGCACTCTGCGCTCCGCTCTGGACGCCGACAAGTCGAAGAGCTACCTGGTCGAGATCTCCCCGCTCGGCCTGGTCGAGATGACCCGCCAGAACATCACTGACGGCGTGCGCGAAATCCTCACCGTGAAGTGCCCGACCTGCGACGGCGAAGGAGTGGTGCTCTCGGCTGAGACGGTCGCCCTTGAGGGCTTGCGCAAAATGCGCGAGATCGCCGCCGACGACGGCGATAACGAAGCCTTCCTGATCCGGGTCAACCCGAAGGTGGCCGCACTGCTCAACCACAGCGACAGCGGCCTGCTCGAACTCGAGGAAGAGACGGGCAAGCAGTTCCACTTCGAAGGCGGAGAGGCTCTGCCGATCAGCAAGTTCGAGCTGATCGAGTCGGGAGACCGCAAATCGATCGAGGAGCGTGCTCTGCCGTTCCGCCCGGAGGAAGAGGTCCTGGTCACGATCGAAGAGCCTCACATGTACAACGCGGACGACGCGATCGCCCGGATCGATTCCTACATCATCAGCGTCACCGGTGCCGCCGACTGGGTCGGCGAACGCCGCATGGTCCGGATCGAATCGGTCGAACGCGCTTCGGCGATCGCCTCGCTGCTCCCGGACGCCGAACAGCCCGAGCGCAGCCAGCCGAAGAAGAACGGATCCGGAGAGGCTTCGGGAAACAGCGGAAACGGTTCAGGAGGCGGTTCGAGCCGCCGGAGTCGGGGTGGGCGTGGCGGTCGCAGCCGCAGCCGTGCCGGCGGCACGGGCAGCAAGTCCGCCGGTGCTGACGATTCCGGCGACAGTGAGGAGCCTGCCGGAGCCCCGGCCGGAGAGAAACCACCGAACGGACGGGACGAGCTTTCCGGGGACCCGGGCCGGGACTCCGGGGTCAAACCGGATGACCGTTCCGGCAGTACACCGGCCGGCAGTCGCGACCGGCCGGCAGATCCAGGCGGTGAGCCGGCCGCGGGCGCCCCTGCGGCGCCGTCCGGGGGGCAGGCGGGCGGCTCCGGAGGGCCTGAACAGCCCGAACCCGGGAAGTCGGTAAACTCCCGGCGGTTCGGCCTCAGGCGCGGACGACGCAGGCGTGGGCGTGGTCCCGACAGTAACGCCGGAAGCTGACCTTACCCAGACAAGGATTTGTGAGTTCGATTATGTACGCGGTTGTTGAAAGTGGTGGCAAGCAGTACCGGGTCGAAGAAGGCACGGTGCTCGTCGTCGACCGCCTGGAAGCGGAGCAGGGCGACAGGATCGCGCTGAGGCCGGTGCTGGTCAGCGGTGACAGCTTCGTCGTCAAGCGGGACGAACTCGACAAGATCAAGATCGAGGCCAAGGTCAACGGCCACAGGCGTGGCGACAAGATCAAGGTCTTCAAGTACAAGGCCAAGAAGGGCTACAGCCGCAGGGCCGGACACCGGGCCGAGCTGACCGAGCTCGAGGTGAC
>JAUQWL010000071.1 GCA_030835185.1 Solirubrobacterales bacterium
GCCGATTGCCTGCTAGCGTCTTCGCGGACATGGAATCCACCCTTCAGGAAACCCCCCAGCCCGGAGCATCCGGAGCGGCGGTTGTAACCGCGTCCGGACTCACCAAGGTCTACGGCGAAGGCGAAGCCGAGGTCCGTGCCCTCGACGGCGTTGACGTCACTTTCGACAAAGGCGTCTACACCTCGATCATGGGTCCCTCGGGTTCGGGCAAGTCGACCCTGATGCACGTCCTGGCCGGACTCGACACCCCGACAACCGGTTCGGTCGAGATCGAAGGCACCGAGATCACCGGACTCGACGACACTGATCTGACCCAGCTGCGGCGGGACAAGCTCGGATTCGTCTTCCAGTTCTTCAACCTCCTGCCGGTGCTGAGCGCCGAAGAGAACATCGTGCTGCCGCTGTCGATCGCCGGTCGCAAGCCGGATCTGGACTGGGTCGAAGAGCTGATCGGCAGGGTCGGTCTCGGCGACCGCCGGGATCACCGTCCGTCCGAGCTTTCCGGTGGCCAGCAGCAGCGGGTCGCCGTGGCCCGGGCCCTGGTCACCAAGCCCTCGGTACTCTTCGCTGACGAGCCGACCGGCAACCTGGACTCCAGGTCTTCACAGGACGTGCTCGATCTGCTGCGCGGCTCGGTCGACGATTACGGCCAGACGGTGATCATGGTCACCCACGAACCCGACGCGGCTGCCCACGGGGATCGCCTGATCGCCCTTCGCGACGGCAAGCTGGTTCACGACGCCCCGCCGGTTTCGGCTGACAACGTGATCGAGCTCCTCAAACAGCTGGCCTGAGCAGCAATCTTGCTCAGCCTGACCTTCAAGAACCTCTGGGCGCGCAAATGGCGCTCGTTCATGACCGCGATCGCGGTCATCTTCGGCATCGCCCTGGTCGCCGGCACCTATGTGCTGACCGATACCACGAACGAAGCCTTCAACGACATCTTCGTCGTCGCCAACGAGAACACCGACGTCGCGATCACCGCGAAGCAGGAGGTGGCGCAGGAGGACGGCAGCAATCCGGCTTTTGACGCTTCCATCCTCGGTACGGTCGAGAACGTCGACGGGGTACGCATCGCCTCCGGCGACGTCTTCTCGCAGGGCGCGATCCTCGATCAGGACGGGGATTCGACCGGCAGCGGTTTTTCACCCCAGTTCATCGCCTCAACCTCACCGGACAGCCTGGAGACCTCCGAGTATTCCGAGGGGCGCAAACCCGAAGAACCGACCGAAGCGGCGCTCGACGAAGCCGCTGCCGACCGGTCGGATCTCACGGTCGGCGACCGCATCCTGCTGGTCGGCACCGGCAAGGCCAGACCGTTCACCCTGGTCGGACTGACCAGACTGGGAGGCGCCTCGTTCGGTGGGACTTCGATCGCTCAGGTGATCCTTCCCGTGGCGCAGCAACTGACCGGCGAACAGGGCGAGTTCGACCAGATAACGGTTGCTGCCGACGAGGGCGTCAGTCCCGAGCAGCTCCGCGACCGGATCGCCGAGGTCGTGCCGGACGACCTCCGGGTCGAGACCGGAGAAGAGAATGCCGATCGGCAGGCCAGCGAGATCAAGGACAGCCTCAGCTTCCTCTCGATCGCCCTGCTGGCCTTCGCGGCTATCTCGCTCTTTGTCGGCTCCTTCGTGATCTTCAACGTCTTCTCGATTACTGTCGCCCAGCGCACCCGCGAGTTCGGCATGTTGAGGACCCTCGGGGCCGGCCGTTCCCAGATCCTGCGCACTGTGCTGGTCGAGGGCTTCCTGATAGGTGCCTTTGCTGCCGTCGTCGGCATCATGGTCGGCTTCGCCCTGGCTGAAGGACTGAGTGCCCTGCTCAAGGCTGTCGGTGCCGAGTTGCCGAGCAAGTCGCTCGTGGTCGCCCCTCGTACGATCATCGTCTCGCTCGGCATAGGCATCGGTGTGACGCTGGTTGCCTCCCTGCTTCCCGCTTTGCGCGCCACCCGCGTGCCTCCGATCGCCGCACTTTCGGAGAGCCTCGTCGCGGCGAAGAAGAACCGTGTCTGGTTGCGCGGCCTGATCGCCGCGCTGCTGGCCGTATTCGGCCTCGGGCTGATCGTTTCGGTTCTCGTGGCCGGCACCGACGGCGGAACCGGTGCGCTCAGGATAGGCCTCGGTGCGATCGCCGTCGTGGTCGCGATCTCGATCTTCAGCCCTCAGCTGGTCCGGCCGATGGCTTCCGCGATCGGCGCTCCGCTGCAGCGGGTGGGCGGTCTCACCGGGCGCCTGGCTCGCGAGAACTCCCAGCGCAACCCCTCGAGGACCGCGGTCACCTCGGCCGCCCTGATGATCGGCCTGGCCCTGGTCGCCTTCGTCACGATCTTCGCTTCGGGGTTGAGCAGCTCCGTCACCAACGTGATCGACTCCAACCTCAAGGGTCAGATCATCCTTCAGGGACCCGGCGGCTTCAACCCGATCCCGCCGGAATCCGTTGAGCTCGCGTCCAGGACCCAGGGGGTTGAGGGCGCCTCTGGAATCCGGTTCAGCAACGTCAAGGTGACCGGTTCCGGCGGACGTTCGCTTTCATCGGTCCAGCCGGACAGCATCAATCAAGTGATCGAACTCGACTGGAAGGAAGGCTCCTCCGAAGACCTGGCCGACCTGGGCGGCCGGCGCGCCGTGGTTTCCGAGGGCCTGGCCGACTCGGCGGACCTCTCGGTCGGGGATTCGATCGAGGTTCTGTCCAAGACCGGCAAGACCGTCGGGCTGACAGTCACCGGCATCCTCGCTTCCGGCAACCTCGAGCTGCTCGGCGACATCGTTGTCGCGCAGGACGAGATGGAGAAGGACTTCGAAGTCGACGTCGACTTCTTCGCACTGGTCAGGACTGCTCCCGATCAGGACGTCGACGTCGTCCAGAAGCGGATCGAGGATGCCTTCGAGAAACCTTTCCCGACGGTGGATGTGCTCAACCAGCAGGAACTGAAGGACAACCAGCAACAGCAGGTCAACACCCTGCTGGCGATGATCTACGTCCTGCTGGCTCTGGCGGTGGTCGTTTCGCTGGTCGGCATCGTGGTCACCCTGATCCTCTCGATCTACGAGCGCACCCGCGAACTCGGGATGCTCCGGGCGGTAGGTATGTCCCGCCGTCAGGTGCGGCGCATGATCCGCTACGAAGCGGTGATCACCGCGGTACTCGGCGCGATCGCAGGCCTGATTCTCGGCGTGATCTTCGCTTTCCTGATCGGCATCCCCCTGGAAGGCGAAGGTTTTGCGCTCAGCTATCCGATCCCGGTCCTCGCCCTGATCGTCCTGCTCACCGCCTTCGCCGGCGTGCTGGCCGCGATCTACCCGGCCCGCAAGGCCAGCAAGCTCGACGTACTCGAAGCAGTCTCCTACGAGTAGTGGCGCGGATCGGCACGCTACCGGCGTGCCGATCCGCGCCACTTACCCGGCTGGGGAAGCGCATAACCCCGATCGAAACCGACTTGATTCGTCAGCTGTCGAAGCCGAGGCCGAGGCGGCTCAGGGTTCGCAGCCAGATTCCCTCGCGGCCGCCGTTGAGGTCGGCCGCGGCGATCCGGTTGCGGGTGAACTGGATGGTCGCCCAGCGCATTGGTTCGGGCGGAAACGGAATCGGACGCTCACGCACGTACTGGAGCGCGGTGATGTCGCTCTTGCGTCCCTCGAGCAGTTCGAGCCCCACGCCGGCGGCGAACCGGCTGGCACCGACTCCCAGTCCGGTGTGGCCGACCGCATACGAGACCTTGCCGCCGTGGGCGAGCCCGTAGAAGGCGAAGAAGCGCGAGCAGGTGTCGATCGCGCCACCCCATCGGTGGCTGAAGCGGATCCCCTCGAGCTGGGGGAAGGCGGCGTGGAAGCGCTGGGCGAGGCCGGCGAAGCTCTCATCCCGCTGGTAGTAGCGGTCTTCGACCCTGCCACCGTAATTGTAGATTGCGTCGTATCCGCCCCACAGGATCCGGCCGTCCACGGTCTGGCGGTAGTAGTGGAATCGGTTGGCGGAGTCGGAGAGCCCCTGACGGTTGTGCCAGCCGACCGAGGCCTTCTGAGCTTCGTCGAGCGGCTCGGTGACCAGAACGTAGTCGAAAACCGGGATCACCCTGGAGCTGACGGCACGAACCGGGCTCTTGAAGGCCGCGGTCGCCAGCAGCACCTTCTGCGAGCTGATCGAGCCGGCTCCGGTCACCACGTCGATGCCGCTCGCGGTCTCCTTCAGGCCGGTCATCTCGGTGTTCTCGAAGATCACGACTCCGAGCTCCGAGGCGACCCGCGCCAGGCCGTCGCAGAGTTTCACCGGGTCCACGGCCCATTCGCCGCTCTTCTGCCAGAGACCGCCGATGAGAAGCGGGGAGTCGACTTCGGCCCTCATCGCCTCCCGGTCGAGCAGTACGACCTCGTGGCCGAAGCGCTCAAGGTCCGGGAGCAGCTCCGTAAGCTCCTCGTACTGCTCGGGGGTCATCGCAGTCTCGATCACGCCGGGTTTCTCGAGGTCGCATTCGATCCCGAAGCTCTCGATCGTTTCGCCGATCGCTTCCAGGTTTTCGAAGCCGAGGCGCTCCAGTTCGGGCATCTCATCGGGGAAACGGGAAAGCCCGTTGCCGAGGCCGTGGACCAGGGAGGACGACATGAAGCCGCCGTTGCGGCCGCTGGCGCCGATTGCCAGCGTTTCGCGGTCGATCAGGGTGACCGCCCGGTCGGGCTGCTCCTGCTTGGCGCGCACCGCGGCCCAGAGGCCGGTCAAGCCGCCGCCGACCACGACAAGGTCGGCCTTGACCCTGCCTTCGAGCGGCTCGTGGGGCACCGGCCGTTCACGGTCCAGCCAGAACGGCCCGGGCTCCGCGTCGGCATAAGAGGCCCGGTCGGCGTCGGTTGGCGGGGTGTCCGGCCAGACATGCCGCTTTTCTGCTCTCGGGGCGATCCGACGACTTTAGCCGACTGCCGCTGTATCTTGGTCGGAGTGGTAACGGGGAGGTGTCAGATAGACCCCCTGAACCGGGACATGTCTGGGGAACGCTTGAGTTTCAGGCCGAAAGATGAAAGACAACTCGAACCGCTATCCGACGATCTTCTCGTCGCGTACAGTGTCGAGGCCCGCGATGGCGGTTACGACCATGAACTCCGGACCGCGACGTCGATCCTGGTTTTTCGCCGCTACCCTCAGCTCCTCGCCTCGATCCGTAAGAAGGTCAGGAGCGCAGAAGATGCTGAGGACCTGCTCGGAGAAACCATTCTCGACATGTTGAAGGCCGCCTTCAGAGGAACCTTCGCAGGCGAGTTCTTCTCGTTCTTCTACGTGATCCGGGATCGCCGCATCGCCGACTACTACAAGCGGGCTGACAGGGATCCCGAGTTTGAGACCTCGCATTCCGACGGTCCCGACCTGATCGAGGAGCTGCTCGGCTCGGAGGAGTTCACCGCCGAATCGGAAGTCCGGATGCTGATCGAAGAGTGCCTCGCGGAATACCCCGAGCGTGACGCGACGCTGATCAGGATGCGAATCGACGGCTTTCCTTCGAAGGAGGTCGCCGCCAAGGTCAACCGGCTCGGCATCGCCGGCCAGACCGAGATGACCCCGGCCAACGTCGATCAGATATTCGCCCGCTTCAAGCGCCGGCTCCGCCCCGGGCTTTTTCCCGACGAAGGGGCCGGCTGATGAGCCTGGTCGACCGGCTTCTGAACGAATACGCCGCCGCCTTCAGGGCGGGCGATACCGACCCTTGGCCATATCTGGACCAGGTGGACGGTGACGAGCGGGAGGAACTCGATCGGAGGATGGATGAGTTTCTGAGCAAGGTCGAGCCGGTTGCCTGGGACCCGGAGGCGTACGCCGGCTCACCTGCAGCAAGGATCGTGGACCAGATCATGCCGTCACTACTGGTCCCGCAAGGAGGCTGGCGCGCGTTGCTGCCGTCACTGCGGATCGGGAAACAGATCAAGCGCGAAAAAGTGGATGCCGAGCTGGCCAGTGCCCTCGATGCCGACAGCCCGCAGGAGGCCGAAAAGGTGGCCACCTACTACCACGACATGGAGCAGGGGAACCTCGATCCGAGGGGCGTCTCCGAGATCGTCCTCGCGGCACTGTCGGGCATCTACGGAACGACCGTCGAGGAACTTCGGCGGGCCGGCGCCGCCACCGGGCCGCCCGGTGGCGCCGGCGACGTCGTTTTTGCCAGGGTCGTCGGCGACACCGACGAAGACTTCGTCCTGTCTTCGGAGGACCGCTCGGGCTTCACGCGGATCAAGGGCGAACCGGATCGGATCGACCTGCTGTTCACCGATCCCGATTACGACGATCCCGATCGCTAGAGTCCCGCTCCATGGAGGACGGCACGATCGATACCGATTGGGTTGAACGTCAGGCTTACGACCTGTTGGAAGGCGTGCCGGAATTCATCTGGAACGGCGAATCGCTTCCCGTCCCGGTCGACGACATAGTCGACAACGTACTCGGGCTCAAGGTGAGGCTGGCCGAGGACATGTCACGGGCGCCGGGTTGCGAGGATCTCAAGCCCGGCGAGGTGTCGGGTCTCCTGCTGGCCCATCTGGGGGAGATCTGGGTCGACGCCGTCGAAGCGGGCAAGTGGGATACCCGTCGGCGCTTCACGGTCGGGCACGAAGTCGGCCACTACCTGATCCACCGGGACGGGCGGTCACAGATCTTCTGCCGCAAGGCGGACATAACCGAAGACGAAGAGCCGGAGCGAACCGGACCCGCCCCGAAGCCGGTGCCCGAGCTCGAGGCCGACGCCTTCGCCGCGGCCCTGCTGATGCCGGAGCACCTGATCCGCGAGCATTCGGTCGACTGCGGCCGCGACCTCAAAGAGATGGAACGGCGCTTCAACTGTTCGCACAAGGCGATGAAACACCGCCTCCACGCGATCCGCTGAACCCCCGACCCGTCAGGCGCCGGCGGCTTCTCTCAGGCGCTCCGCCAGTGACGAGTTGCGGCGGCCGCTTTCGTCCCTTCTTACTCCGTTCTCGAGTGCCGGGCGGTCGCCGACCACGACGCACATCTCCCGTGCCCGGGTGATCGCCGTGTAGATCAGCGGCCGGGTCAGCATTCCCGAACTCGAGCGGCTGCAGACGAAGACGACCACCGGGATCTCGCAACCCTGTGACTTGTGTACGGAGATCGCGTAGGCCAGTTTGAGGTCGCCCGCTTCGTCGTACGGGATGATTACGGTCTCCCCGTCGTCGGTCTCGAGCACCGCCGTTTCGTCGTCTGGATCGTCTTCGACCAGGAAGCAGATCGTGCCGTTCATGAGGCCCAGCTCGTGTGAATTGCGGGTTTGGATCAGGCGGTCGCCGATTCGGAAACGCTCTGAGACCGCGGGCTTTCCATCGGGGTTGAGCCGTTCCTGGAGCCGGTTGTTCAACTCATTGATGCCGGCCTCGCCGCGGTAGACCGGGGCCAGCACCTGCGCCTCCCGGATCGGGTCCAGCCCGAGTCCGGCCGAGACCCTCTCGCCGACCATCTCGACAACTGCGTCACGGCAGCGGGCGGGCGTATGGCGTTCGACAAAGAAAAAATCGCGTTGCTGCTCCGGGGCGGGTTCGAGGTGGGGCGACTTCCCCTGGTTGATCTCGTGAGCTGCCGTCGTGATCATGGATTTCGCCGCCTGGCGGAAGATGTGGGTCAGGCGGGTGACCGGAACGATCCCGGCGTCGATCAGATCCGAGAACGGCTTGCCGGCACCGATCGGCGGAAGCTGGTCGGCGTCGCCGACGAAGACGATGTGGGTCTCGAGCCCGATGCCACCGAGCAGGACGTCGGCCATATGCAGGTTGATCATCGATGCTTCGTCGACCACGATCAGGTCGACCGCCAGCGGATGGCCCGGCTTGAAGGTCGGTTCCGAACCGGGTCGCCACTCCAGCAGCCGGTGGATCGTCGTTGCCCCGTGACCGGTCGCTTCGGCAAGTCGACGGGCGGCACGGCCGGTCGGGGCGCAGAGGGCGATCCTCAGCCTGGCTTTCCTGGCTTCGGTCACGATCGCACTGGTGCAGACCGTCTTGCCGACTCCGGGGCCACCGGTCACTATCGAAACCCGGTTGGAAAATGCCCGGGCCACTGCCTGCCACTGCTCTCCGGTGAGGCTTGCGTCGTCGGGCCGGCCGGGTTCGTGGCTCAACTCGGATTCGGCCGTGGCCCTCCCGGCGAGATCGCCTGCGCAACGGACCTCGCGGTCGAGCGTGCTCTGCCGGTAGACCCGTCCGCCGTCTTCGATCAGCCCCGGGGCACCGGTGATCACCGAGGCCTCCGGACGGTGGCCGACCAGCCTGGCGACTTCGGTCAGCAGCGCATCGCCGGCCAGGTGGGTGTGGCCCCGGCGTTCGGCTTCTCCGAGCAGGTAGTAGGCCGCCGCCTGGGCGCGGCGGTCGGACTCCGGCGGTACGTCGGAGGCCAGGGCGATCGTATCCGCACGCAGGAATCCGACCCCTTCGATCTCGATCAGGCTGTACGGGTCCTCGCGGATCGTCCTCATCGCCCGGTCGCCGAAGCGCCGGTGGATCTTTGCCGCAAGGTGGGCGAGCCCGTGGGGAGCGAGTTCCACGTGGAGGTCACGCACGGCGCGGGTGGCGTACCAGCTCTCGGTGGCGGCCTCGGCCTGTCTGCGCCCCAGTTTCGGAAGCGAAGCGTAGATCCCGGGGGGATCCTTGGCGATCTTCTCCAGAACCTCTGCCCCGTACATGTTGCAGAGCGCCTCGGCCCGGACCGGTCCGATGTGTCGCAGCGTACCCAGGTAGGCGACCTGTCCGGCCCGGTCTTCAGGGTCGAGCGGCAAGGCGGTGTCCGCTCTCAGTTGAGGACCGAAGCGTTCGTGCTGCTGCCACTCTCCGGTCAGGCGGGCCCGCTCACCCGGACTCAGGTGGGCGACGGTACCGGTGACGATGAATTCGTCGCCACTGTCGTCCCGCACCTCAAGTACCGCATAGCCGTCGTCTTCGGCCCTGAATACCTCCCGAACCACGTCCACCGCACCGTCGAACCGGCCTTCGTTGGTGAACAGTGGTTCCGGGGTCAGCGGCATGGATGGAGGGTAGTGACCGGGCCGGAGCCGGAGTCTGCCGAATGGCTGTATCCGTAAACTCGCATTGATGTCGGATAAGGGTTCAAAGCCGCTTCAGGCGGCCGTTGCCGAGGCGGCCGAGGCGGCCGAGCAGTCGAAGGCGACGGGTCCCGGGAAAAAACGTGGCGGTGGTCGTGCCTCCGACCTTTTCGGCGGAGAGATGCGGCGACGCGATCTGTTCCCGCTGCTGGTCCTCCACCTGATACGCGAGAAGCCGTGCTACGGCAACTACCTGATCGATGCGATCGAGACGATGACCAAGGGCGTCGTCTCCGTCAACCCGAATACGATGTACCCGCTGCTCCGGGATCTGGAAAGCCGGGGAATGATCGAAGGCGACTGGGAGCACCCGGACAAACGCACCCGCCGCTTCTACTCGATCACTCCGGTCGGAGAAGAGGAGTATCGGCGGGTGCTGGAAGAAATCAGACCATTTCTGGATTCCGTGATCGAATCGGTTTCGCTGATCAGGCGCGAAGTCTACGGCGACTGACGGTGGCCCTTCACTGATCGCACCCGCCCGGCCCCGCCGGTCCCCGGGCGATCCCGGCTGATTCGAAGCAGGTCTACCGGACTGATTCGAATCGGATCACTTGAAGAGTGCCGGGATCCGTTCTAGTCTGGACCCATGTACAGCACTGGAGGTATCGCAGACCGTTTTGCACACCTCGTCGCTGCGCTCGAGCAGCGCCTGAGCGGGCCTCTGCCGGCGGCAGTCCGTTTCTGGGACGGCAGCGAACTCGGCCCGGGGGAGCGGGGATCGGCGACGGACACGATCGTCCTGAAGAACCGCCGGGCGCTGACCTACGCCGTGATGCGGCCCGATCAGCTCGGAATCGGCCGGGCCTGGGTTGCCGGCGACGTCGACCTCGAGGGCGACCTCTACCGGGTGATGGCCGCCGGCTCCAGGCTCTACGGTTTCGACTTCACCAACCTCGAGAAGCTCGACGCCTTGCGAACGGCGGCCCGGATCGGTGCGATCCGCATACCTCCACCGAAGCCCCCTTCGGTCGAGGCGAAGGTCGGCGGACGCCTGCACTCGCTGCGCCGTGACCGCGAGGCTATCTCTCACCACTACGACGTCTCGAACGAGTTCTACCGGATGTTCCTCGGCCCGACGATGGTCTATTCGTGCGCGTACTTCGCCGGCCCGGACGATTCGCTCGAAGAGGCTCAGACGCGCAAGCTCGACGTGATCTGTCAGAAGCTCCGGTTGAAAGAAGGCGAGAGGATGCTCGACATCGGCTGCGGCTGGGGTTCGCTGATGATCCACGCCGCCGCAAACTACGGAGTCCGCGTGGTCGGCGTGACCCTTTCCCGGGAGCAGGCGGCCTACGCGCGCAAGCGGATAGTCGAGGCCGGTCTGGCCGATCAGTGTGAGGTCAGGATTCAGGACTACCGCGAGGTTTCCGACGGCCCCTACGACAAGATCTGCTCGGTCGGGATGTTCGAGCACGTCGGTTCCAGCCAGCTCGACCGCTACATGCAGACGGTGACCGATCTCGGCTTGCCGGGCGGTCTTGCGCTTCACCACGGAATCTGCCGCCAGCACGAAAAAGACGACTCGCCCAACACCTTCATCGAACGCTACGTCTTCCCCGACGGCGAGCTCCACAGGGTTGCGAAAGTGGTTGCGGCGGCCGAGAAAGCGGGGCAGGAGATCCGCGACCTCGAATCGATGCGCGAGCATTATGCGCTGACTCTTCGCCGCTGGGTGGCCAACCTCGAGGACACGCGCGAGGCCGCGATAGCTGAAGTCGGGCCCGAGAGGGAGCGGGTCTGGCGCCTCTACATGACCGCCAGCGCCCTGGCCTTCGAGCGCGGCGATGTGTCGATCCACCAGCTGCTGGTCGCGCTCCCGGGTGAAGATCACCCGCTGGAGCTCGCCAGACCGGCTTTCGTACGCGAAGAGATACAGGCACCGGCCGCGGACTGAGCTGCGCTACGGGCAAGCGAATCGCCCGTCGTCCGGAGGACCTCCCGATTCAGCCTTCTTCGAGCGGGATGACGGCCGCCCGCAGCAGTTGGGTGGCACGTCCGGCGGGTACCGGGGGTGACATCAGGAAGCCCTGAGCCAGCCGGCAACCGAGCCGGCGGATCTCCGCGAGCTCGGTCGCGGTACTCACTCCTTCCGCGATCACCATCATTGAAAGCGCGTCTCCGATCCGCAGGATCGCGTCGGTTACCGCCCTGCCGGCCGAATCGCCGTTGCCCAGCTGTACAACGAACGAACGGTCGATCTTGATTACGTCCAGCGGGAACCGGCTCAGGTAGCTGAGCGAAGAAAAGCCCGTACCAAAATCGTCCAGGGCCAGTCTGACGCCCATCTCGTGAAGATCGTCGAGTACGCCGGCGACCGAACTCTGTCCGGCGATAAGGGTGCTTTCGGTGATCTCGAGCGCCAGTCTGCCGAGGCATGCCGGATACCTGTCGATCAGCTTCGCCACCTCTTTCGGAAGGGCGGTCCGGTTGAGCTGCCTCGCCGATGCGTTCACCGACACCGCGAAAATGCGGCCCTCCGGCATGAACGGCTGCCACTCGGCGACCTGTCGAGCCACTTCTTCGAGGGCCCAGCCGTCGATCTGGCTGATAAGCCCGCTTTCTTCAGCGACCGGCACGAAGTCTGCCGCGGGGATCAGCCCTCGTTCCGGATGCTTCCACCGGACCAGAGCTTCGAAGCCGACGATGCGATGGTCCTGGATCGAGACCACCGGCTGGTAGTGGAGAACCAGGTCCCCGTGCTCGATAGCGGAACGGAGTCCACTCTCGGTCCTGAGACGGTTCTGGGCGCTGCTTCTGAGTGGTTCGTCGAACATCCGGGACTGGGCTCTGCCGAGGTCCTTCGCCATGTGCATTGCCGCGTCGGCCTCACGGAGCAAAGAGCCGGCCTCTTTGTCCGGTTCTCTTTCCGGTTCGAAGAGCGTCGCACCGACGCTCGCGGTGATCACGATCTCGCCGCCTTCGAAAG
>JAUQWL010000072.1 GCA_030835185.1 Solirubrobacterales bacterium
GGTAGCTCGCCAAACCGGCAATCGCGAGGTCCGGGGTCCGGGCCACCGTCCAGCCCCGGCCCGTGCGATCGCGACAGAGGAGCGACCAACTCGTAGGCTGGACCCTCAGGCCCGTTCAGCAGCTCGAGCGGACCAGGTTGCGCTGCCGGGCGACCTTCCTGCCCGTGAGCTTGGCCTTCTTGCGGAGGCCCTTCTTTTCGTTGCGGCGCGCCTTGGCGAGCTTCCTGTTCGCCCGCCTGTGTGCCTTCCTGGCCTTCTTCAGCCCGACCGTGGCCTGCACGCACTGGGCGCTCGCGGGCCTCGAGGCGGTTTCGGGACCGGGCTCGGAGTCTTCACTTGTCGGCGGTTTCTCCCCGGTCGCGCCGGGGCCGTCGCCGGTCGAGCCGGAGCCGCCACCGGTGCCACCACCCATGATCGAGTCGCCTGACCTGCCCGGATCGCCCTGATCGCTCGGCGGCGGGTCGGCGAGGAAGTGCTGGTAGACGCGGGCCGGAGGCAGCGCCGTGCCGTAGTAGGCGACTTCATCGATCGCGCCCCGGAACCAGGGGGCGAGCTCGCCGTAGCCGACGTAGAAGGTCGAGGCCGAGCTCGGCCGCCTGGTCGCCTCTGTCTTGCCGGTCTCGACGCCGTCGACGTAGATGCGGATGTCGACGCCGTCCCAGGTGCCGACGACCTGTTGCCACTGACCGGGCTCGACCGGAACCGAGGAGGTCACTGTCTTGTCCATGTGTCGGAAGTGGAAATAGCCACCCTTGATGTAGATCTCGCCGGCGTCGCCGTGGCCGACGATCGAGGCGTCGCCGAGGGCGTGCGGGCTCATCCGCAGCCAGTCGACACGCAGATCGCCAACACCGGCGTTGTATTCGCTGACCAGCGGCCGCATCTGGGTTGCGCCGAAGCTGACGTTGTGGGAGGCGACGACGTTGCCATCGACGTAGTAGACGACCTCGGTGGCGGTCCACTCGATCCGGTAGCGGTGTGCGGAGCCGAGGTAGCCGGTGCCGAGGGCGGTCTCGAGCGCGCCGCCGTTGTTGTCGGTGCGGGCGTAGAGCTGGCCGTCGCCCTTGACGCTGAATATCGCCCAGGGCGGATTGTTGTAGTCGACGCCGAAACCGGCGTGGGCGAAGGGGGTGCCGGGCGCGAAGGTCGCCTTGAAGTCGAGCGTGCGGCCGGAGCCATAGGTGGCGTTCGTGCCGGCGCTGGCGCCGTCGACCACGAGCTGGCCGGCGGAGACGTCGACGCTGCCGCCGGGAGTCCAGGTGTCCCGCACCGACCAGCCGGCGGGCAGCGAGGAGCCGTCGAACTCCGAGCTCGAGGGGTCGAGGTTGCCGAGTGGCTTCACCCACGCCTCGAGCGTCGCCTGGTAGCGGGGCGCGCTGATCCCGTTGACGTAGCCGTAACCGCCGGCACCGAAGAAGTCGCGGGCTTTGTTGCCGTCGCCGGAGATCCCGGCCGGGCCGGAATCCTGGTCGTTTTTGTACTGGCCGTGGTGGTTATTGCCGGAGGCGTCGAGCATCGGCTGATTGGAGCCGTCGCCGAGCCGATAGTAGGCGATCGGGTTGTCGTGGCCGTAGATCCAGCTGAAAGGCTTGACCGTGTAGGTGTGGGTGTGGACGTAGGTGTTGTTGGCCGTGTCGACAGCGGTCACGACGAAGCTGTGTGTGCCAGTCGCTCCGGGCAGCGGGTCACCGTTGGCGATCGGGGTGGTGCCGTCGACCTTCGCGGTGCAGCTCGCCACGTCGGGGTCGCCGGGAAGGTCATCGGGGTCCGAGCAGCTGAAGTCCGCCGCGGGAACCTTGCCCGGCGCGTAGAGGCCGCCGTTCTTGGGCGCGACGGGGTCGGTGGACGGGCCTTCGGTGTTGAGCGGTGTGTTGCCCCGCGCTGCCGAGGGGTTGTCCTTGACGGTGGCCATCTTGTATCGGTCGCCGAAGGCGTCGGCGGGGAGCGCCTTGGCGTAGTAGGCGACCTCGTCGAGATCACCGTGGAACCACGGTGCCATCTCGCCGTAACCGACAAAGAAGGTCGAGGTGCCCGAGGGCGGCTTGTTGGCCGTGCCCGAGTGGGCGACCTGCGTGCCGTTGACGTAGAGGCGGGTGTTGCTGCCGTCCCAGGTGGCAGCGACGTGGCTCCACTTGCCGGGCTCGACGACGCCGTTTGAGGGGATCGTGTCCTGGACCTGGCGGAAGGCGAGCTTGCCGTCCTTGATGAAGAGCTGGCCTCCGCCGCCGTGGCTCATCACCATCATGTCGTTACCGTCGGCGGGCTTGACCCAGGCCTCCATGGTGGAGGCGGTCGTCGGGGCGGTGATCCCGTTGACGTAGCCGTGACCGTCGCGGGCCGGGAAGTACCCGGCCTTGTTCTCGGGCGGGTTGGCGAGTTCGCAGGCCCTCGGCGGATGCGGGCGCCGTTCGCAGGCCGTGGCACCGTCGCGGCCCAGCGCGATTTCGTTCTGGTAGGTGCCGTGGTGTCCGTTGCCGGAGCGGTCGATCATCTGCGAGGAGCCGACCGGTTCGTCGAGGCGGTAGTAGGCGAGCGGGTGGTCGGCTTTGATGAAGTTCCCGTAGTTCGGCGGGTCGAAGGCAATCGTCACATCTTTGAGGGTGGGCGTGGTGCCGGGATCGGCGGATGTCAGCACGGCGCTGTACTGGGCGTAGCGGGAGAAGCCCGGCACGTCGTTGCCGGGGGAAGCAATCGGACTGAAGGCGCTCCAGGTCCCGTCGGGGATCGGGGTGTTGCCGGTGCGGACGCTGAGCGCGACCGAGGTGCCGGCGGGCTGATCCGCGGTCCAGTTCAGCGAGCCCCACGCGACGGGCCCCCCGGCGTCGAGGATCCGCGAGGTGAAGGTGCCCGGACTCGTGTAGGGGGTCATGCGCACCCAGTCGATCAGCAGGCTGCCGCCACCGACGCTGAAGTCGCTGGCCAGCACTCGCAGCGGCGTGGCACCGATGCTGATGCCGTGGCTGGCAACCAGGGAACCATCGACGTAGTAGTCGACACCCGCTGTCGTCCACTCGATCCGGAAGACGTGCGAGGAGCCGAAGTAGCCGGTGCCGAGGGGGGTCTCAATCGCGCCGCCGGCGCTGCCGTTGTCCGTGCGGGCGTGGAGCTGGCCATCACCCTTGACGCTGAACATCGCCCAGGGCGGAGCGTTGTAATCGGTGCCGAAGCCTATGTGTGAGGACGCCGCGGTCGAAGAGAATGTTGCCCTGAATTCGAGGTTGTGTCCCGGTCCGTATGTGGCGCTGGTGCCTGTGCGGGCACCGTCAACCGTCAGCTGGCCGCCCGAAACCGTGGCATCGCCGCCGACAGCCCAAGGCGTCTTGAACCAGCCGGAAGGCAGCGCCGATCCGGGGAATTCCGACCCTGCCGTCGGCGCCAGGGTCACTTCACCGTCAGAGCTCTCCGCCACGTAAGTTCCCGCACCGGTTGTGCCCGCCGAGAAGTCGGCATACGTCGTATCCGTGAGCGACGAAGCCGAGGCCGGGGCTGCGAAGGCGGTTGCGATAAGAAGCGTGACCGCGC
Source organism: Solirubrobacterales bacterium (assembly GCA_030835185.1). Lineage (GTDB taxonomy): Bacteria > Actinomycetota > Thermoleophilia > Solirubrobacterales > 70-9 > 67-14. Next base: position 3,523 of record JAUQWL010000072.1, read on the forward strand.
CGAGAAACGCAAACAGGCCGGTAACCGTCACCCCTCGGGGTTGTTCTACTCCCGGTCGCCTCACATGCATCTGACGAACCATAGCAGCAAACGCATGTCTTGTGTGAAAAGAGGACCAGCAGTGAACTCTCGGACTCCAGACCGTCGAGGGCGGTCCGGGCGGGCGGTTCAGGATTCGCGGTGAATCCCACGTTGAGCAGGAAGCTCGCCGAACCGGCAATCGCGAGGCCCGGGGCTGGGTCAGCCGGAGAAATCCGGTGCGTCAAGGCGCGGATCGTCGTCGCCGGCTTCGTCGGGGCGGCTCCCTTCGCCCGGATCGGCATCGTCTGACCGGACGTCCGCGAGGATCCCGCGGGCTTTTTCCTCGGCTGCGGCCGGGACCAGGACGTTCCTCGGGCCCGCCGCGAGGAAGTCGGGAACGTCGAAACCGCGCTGCCGCTGGATCATGCATGGGATGCCTTCGGCGTTGAGCATGCCTTCGATCATCTCCGCCTCGGCCTGATTGTGCGCCCAGGCGACCTTCACGGGTTCGGGGGTC
>JAUQWL010000073.1 GCA_030835185.1 Solirubrobacterales bacterium
CCGTCATAGAGACGGACATTTCCGCGCGCGTACTATATGTGTGTGACAGGCCTTCGGGATTGAACGGGCGGGCGCCGATCGAGCCTGGGATCGACGAGAATGCCCGCTTTCTCGTGCTTTCACTGGTTCCGGAGATCGGAACCAGGACACAAGAGACGTTTACAAACGATCGTTTGCTGATAACTTCCGTGTTTGTACAATCACTCCTTCTTCGTGCTGAGAGACGCAGCAAATGGCTCGTAGCGCCCAAGATCGACGCTCCGCTCGACCGCAGGGCCGGCAAATTGGCTACGCGCGCGTGTCGACGGACGAACAGGCGACGGACGCGCAGGAGATCGAGTTGCGCGCGGCGGGCTGCGACGTCATCGTCCAGGAGCATGGATCCGGCGCTTCACGGGCTCGCCCTGCCCTGTCGCGGCTGATGAGCGAGATCAGCGCTGGCGACGTGCTGGTTGTGGTTCGGCTGGACCGCCTGGCGCGCTCGGTGAGCCATCTGCTCGATGTCATCGAGGAGCTGAGCGAAAAAGGCGCGCATTTCCGATCTCTCCGAGATCCGATCGACACCTCAACGCCGCAGGGCATGTTCTCCCTGCAAGTCCTCGGCGCCGTCGCACAGCTGGAACGTGCGCTGATCTCGGAGCGAACCAAAGCCGGGATTGCGGCCGCCCGGAAGAAGGGGAGGCTGCCCGGCAATCCGGGGATGCGGGAGCGGCGTCCTGCTGCCCTGGCGAAGACCGCCGCGGCGCGGCGAGCCTCATATGGCGCCCGCATCCAGGCTTCCATGAACGACTGGTTGCCTACGGTGCGACGAATGAGGCCGGACCATCCCTGGGACGATGTGGTGCGCGTGTTGAACCAGAAAGGCGCAAGTTGGACGCCCGAACGCCTGCGACGGGCAGTGAAATGGCTCGTTGCCGAACGCCTAGCTGATTCCGCATTGCTAACGCGGGCGTCTCCCCAGCTTCCCGAAGATCGGCTGATGATCCTCGTGACAGGGATTTCACAATCTAACCCAGACCTATCGCTACGCGACATCGCTGGCCAGCTCGAGCGCCTACATGAGCGAACCCCACGAGGGAGCGCAAAATGGTCGGCCTCATCGGTCAAGAACCTGCTCGATCGGGCCCGCCGGCTTGGTCTCGCCCGGGAACCGCTCGCACCGTGACCGGTTCTCCACCGCGTCATCCCCACCGCTGGACAGGCCTCAGTTAACGATCCGCGGCTGACGATCGACATCACCGCTCCGCTTGTACGCCGCCCAGGCATCGGCCGGAACAGCGCTGCCGGCCCGCGCCAGCCAATCCGCTCGATCGGCCTCGGAAAGTGAGTTCCACCACACCATCCCGGCGGTTTCATCCGGCGTCGGTTCCAGGTCGTGTTCGTTTTTCATGTCCTCGATCCTCGCATATGGCGCTCTTCCCAACAAGATCGGCACCACTATCCAGGGCAGTGGTGCCGATCAAACCCGCTCGGCTCATCACGATCCGCGCCCCGGCTTGTCGAGGCTGCGGCGCAATGCATCGCTAATTTCCAGTCGCGATTCGGTGCGAACGACCTTCCCCGCCGTTTCCAGATCGACGGCAGCGGCTTCAGCACCGTTTCCGGCGGCTTTCGACGCCTCAAGCTTTGCCCGCAGCAAGGCCATGATCATCGGCCAGACCGAGAACTTACCGACCTTGGCCCGATCGGTCAGGCTGCGCAAATAGCCGCCGGCGCTATTGATCTGGTCCTGCCGCTGGTAGATCGCGGCAATGGTGATCGCTGCCTGCTGCTCACCCAACGCCGTTCGCGCTTCCTCCCAGGCGCTCGGGCTGATGCCCATGGTCGGCCGGGCAACCTCGGCGGCCCCCAGAAATTCACGCCAGTTGCGGATTCCGCCGCCGCCCTTCACCAACCAGAGCATGTTCGGGCAGGCATCCAGCACGATTCCCAACGGCAGCTCGCGCCTCGGCAGGCTCCGCACGTTGTCGGTTTCCGCTGCGCTGCCGCTCGCTTCATCCTTATTTCCTAAGCCACTTTCAGATTCAGATTTAGAGTCTGGTTTTGAATTCTGTATGTGGCGCTCGATATGAGACTCATTGGCGCTCATATTCTTTGTTTTTACGAATGATTCCAATGCCTCACGCACCTCAGCCCAGAGGTCCTCAAGCTCGGCCGCGATGGCTTCGAGGATCTGGCGGGGCGCTGTACGGGGAATCTTGCCGACGATGGCTTGGTAGGTTTGCTGGACCCTGCCCCAATTTGCCGGAACGCCTTCCTCAATGCCGGCATCTATCATCTTGACGATGTCGCGGCGGCATATGGTTAGCCGTTCCTTAACGACCCGGTAGGCCTTCTTCTCGGCTCGGACGACTTCTGCCAGCTCCTTGAACTCCGCCGCGCGCGCCACGATCGGCGAGATGTCGAAGCCGTAGGCTTGCTCGATCTCGCCCCCCTGCCCTTTCCGGGCGTAGCGCTTGCCGTTTGGGCTGTCCCTGCGGATGATCAAGCCGCACTCCACCAGGACGGCCAGGTG
>JAUQWL010000074.1 GCA_030835185.1 Solirubrobacterales bacterium
GGAGCCATGCGCTACCGCAGCCCCCTTGCCTACATCGGTGCGACCGTGATGGTCTGCCTCACCGCGGGCGCGGTCGCGACCGCGGTCTACTTCTACAACGAGGCCAGGCAGCCGGACCCCGCTCCCGTGGTTGCCGAAGCACCGCTCGGCAGCGACACTGTGGTCGCCCCGGTCGCCCCGGTCGCTCCGGTCGCTCCGCCCCCGACGGCCAAGGCCCCTTCGAACTCGGGCAGCAAGGATGATGGCTCCCTCCAGGGTGTGGTCCCCGACTTCAACGCATCGGCCGGGACCGACACCAACGCCGGATCGGGTGGTGACGCCAAGGGCGGTTCATCAGGCAAGGACGACTCGCAGAAGCTTCCGAAGACGGTCGTCCGGCCCTCGAAACCGCCCGACTCCCCACCGCTGAAGGTGGCGCACCGCTTCGCCGAGACCTTCGTCGGCTATGAAGTGGGCGAGAAGAAGTCCGCCGGCAAGCTCCGCAAGACCTCGACCGCCAGGCTGGCTGGAGAGTTGACCGCCAGGCCGCCGCGGCTTCCGTCCAACGGCCAGGTCCCGAAGGCCTCCGTCCTCAACGTCGTCGCCGGGAAGAAGAAGGGACGGCGGATGGAGGCCAGCGTTTCGCTGATGCGCTCGGGAGCGACCAGCGAGTTGAGGCTGGAGCTGACCCGTATCGACGGCAAGCGCTGGCTCGTCAGTGAGGTCAAGGGCTGAACATGGGCCGGTTCAGGACAGCTCTCGCCACGATCTCGGTCGGTGCCATGCTCGCCACCGGCCACGCCGCGCAGGCACAGGGCGCTGCTCCCGCCACCGACGCGCCGCCCGCCACCGCACCCTTGCCGGGCAGCGGCGGGGCCCGGCCGGTCGCTCCGACCCCCTCCACTCCCGCTTCACCCAAGCCGGCCGATCCTTCCAAGGACTCCGGCGGCGACACCGGTGGGACCGGCGGGACGACACCGGCCAAGGACCAGAAACCGGATGCCGACAAGGTGCAGCCGAAGAAGGACAAGAGACCATCCTCTCCGTCACGCAACCCAGAGAGTGCCCGTGAGGTCATCCCGGACGGTCCCCCGCTCAGCGTCACTGTCGACCCGAACCTCGGCCTTTTCGGCAGCTCGACCCCGGCCCCTGCCTGCGACGGCAGTACCGGTCCGCCGCGCAACCTGATCCCGATCTACATCGAGGCCGCCCGCAGGTACAACCTCGGTGAGCGCGGTCCGCAGATTCTCGCCGCGATCAACCGGATCGAGACCGACTTCGGCCGCCTGAACGAAGTCACTTCCTCGGCCGGCGCGATCGGATGGATGCAGTTCATGCCGGCCACCTGGGACAGCTACGGGGTCGACGGTGACGGTGACGGCAAGGCCGACCCGTACAACGCCCGCGACGCGATCCACTCGGCCGCCAACTACCTCAGTGCCTCCGGTGCCCCGCAAGAGTGGTACGACGCGATCTGGTCCTACAACCACGCCGACTGGTATGTGCAGGACGTAATCGAGAGGGCCACCTGTTACGGCGCCCTCGGAGATACGTCCGTGGTTGACGACGATCTCAAGACCTTCGTCTGCAAACCCGGCAAGCGCCGCATCCTCGAGATCCCGGAGTACTACCTCAGTGCCTTCGAGAGCGCCGCCTCCCGGTTCGAGCTCGGACAGAAGGGAATCTGGACCCTCGCCGCCGTGGCCCGGATCGAATCCGACTACGGGCGCGGCATGAACCGGAGTCAGATGCGGAAGACGGGTCCGATGGGCCTCTCGGCCGACGAGTGGAAACGCTACGGCGTCGACGGAAACGGTGACGGCTACGTGCTGAGGAACGGGCCCTGGGACGGCATCGCCACCTTCGCGCGAATGCTCTGGGCCGGCGAGGATCTCGAGGCGGGACTGTTCGACCACAGCCACGCCGACTGGTACGTCGAGGCGACCAAGCGCGAAGCGGACCTGATCGCCGGAAGCTGCGACACCGTCACGACCTCTTGGAACATCGCCTACCCACAACCGACCACCAACGCGACCGACATCAACTGGGACAACCTCCAGGTGCTGAACCCCACTGCGGCCAACGACATCCAGTCGGGAATGATCGACCGCCGGGTGATCAACCTGCTCGCACTGCTGACCCAGCGTTACAGCCTGCTGGTCTCCTCACTGCGCTCCGACCACGGCATGATGACTTCCAGCGGCAACGTCTCCAACCACTTCTACGGCCGGGCGGTTGACATCGCCGCGGTCAACGGCGTGCCCTGCACCGACATGTCGGCAACCAGTCCCTGCTCCGAGGTCGGCCGGATCCTGGCCAGCCTTCCGGAAGGTGCGAAACCGACCGAACTGATCTACGGATACGACCTCGACGGGTCCGGCCCCGCCTTCGCGATGGCCGATCACACCGACCACATCCACGCCGGCTTCGG
>JAUQWL010000075.1 GCA_030835185.1 Solirubrobacterales bacterium
CTGAAATGGCTGCGCCCTCCGGCATGGGCGAGCAGATACTCGCCTTCTGCGAGCAGCTTCGCCGCGAAGGGTCCGCGGTCGGGACTTCGGAGATCCAGGATGCCTTTCACGCTCTGGAGATCGTGCCGTGGACCAGTCCGATCGACTTCAAGGAGGCACTGGCGACCACCGTCGCGAAGTCGCCCCGCGACCGCGAGATCTTCGACCTGGTTTTCGACCGCTTCTTCTTCCGGGCGACCGAACAGGCAGCGCTCCGGTTCTCGCAAGAGGGCGACGTCGAAGTCGATCCGGTCGGCGGTTCGCAGATCTCCCGGGAGGCTCTCGACGCACTCGACTTCGAACAGCTGGCCCAGGCGGTCCGGGAGGCGATCGAGGCGGACGACGAATCGGCGATGAACGAGCTGGCGCGCCTGGCGATCGAGGCTTTCGGCCGCCAGGGGGACAACTCCGGAGTGGTCGGGGTCGACCTGCAGAGGATCCGTCGCGGGCTCGGCCTCCGTCCCGACGGCAGCGGCGACGGCGCGAACTCCGAACCGATCGACCGGGAAGGTCTCGGCCGCTTCGAGCGGCAGCTGCGTCGCGAACTCCAGCGCCGGCAGATTGCCCGCCAGGGAAACCTGCCGCCGGCGCGACCGCTTTCCGAGCTGAACCGTGCCCTGCCGATGCGCGGTGCCCAGGACCTCGCCGAAGTCCACAAGGCCGTCGCCCAGATGAAGCGCCGCCTGGCCACTCTCGGCCACGACCCGCGTGGGGCAAAGCGGGCCCGCCAGGTTGATGTGAGGAAGACGATGCGCGCGTCGCTGGAAACCGGCGGCGTTCCGCTCAACCTGAGCTACAAACCGCGACGGCCGCGAAAGCCGGAGATCTACGTCCTCTGCGACGTCTCGACTTCGGTCAGTTCAGCCTCGACCTTCTTCCTCTCGGTGCTGCACGCCCTGCACGACTCCTTCCGCAAGCTGCGCAGCTTCGTCTTCATCGAGCGCATCTCCGAAGTCACCGGTGTCTTCGAGGACGAGCGTGACTTCTCGGCGATCTCCGAGCGCATCACTTCCGAGGGCGGCGTCGCCGACATCTCCGGCTACACCGACTACGGTCGCGTCTGGCGCGAGTTCCTCGAGGACGTCTCCAGCGATCTCGGACCGCGCTCAACCGTGATCGTGCTCGGAGACGCCCGCACCAACGGCCGGCCGCCCGCTGCCGAGGCTTTCGCCCAGGTGACCGAGCGCGCCAACCGTACGTTCTGGCTGAATCCGGAACCGGAGCTGTACTGGAACTACGGCGACTCGGTCATGGACGCCTACGTCCCTTTCTGCGACGGTGTCTTCGAGTGCTGGAAGACGGAACACCTGGTGCGCTTCGTCGACATCGTCGCAGCCGGCCGCCCCTCGCTTGAACGCCCCCGCAAACCCGCCACCAGGCATCGCTTCTGAAGTGGCCCGGATCGCCGTCCGCCTCCAGCCGCGGGCCTCGTCGAACGAGGTAACGGGGGAACGCGACGGTGTGATCGCAATCCGCGTCACGGCGCCGCCGGTGGACGGCAAGGCGAACACCGCGCTGATCGGGTTTGTCGCGAAACGCCTCAAGGTCGCAAAGTCGCGCATCGCGATCACGCGGGGCGAAACCGGACGGGACAAGCTGCTCGAAATCGAAGGCCTCACGGAATCCGAAGTCCGGGCGAAGCTGCTCCGGCCGGACTGAGTCCCGGCCGCCCGGCTCTCATGAAGGCCGGCGTGGATGTTGATGGGCGGGCTCAGCTGAAGCGGACCGGCTTGACGCTCTTCCTGCGGTTGCCTTCCCTGTCGGTGGCGATGACGACCAGCCTGGCCTGGGCGACGTCCCGCTTGCGCAGCCGCTGGCGGAAATTCCTTGCGGGCCGGATCCTGACCCGGCGCGTAGCCGAGCCGTCCGTACCGATTTTTCTGCGGGCGATCGTCACCTGGCGCGAGCCCTTGCCGGCAGCCCGCCTCAGCTTCGTGACCAGCCTGATGTCGAGTTCCACCGGAGGGCTGTCATCTGAAACGGATAGCTTGAAGACCTGGCCGGACCTGACCAGGCCGCGCAGGTTCGGGCTGCCGAGCACTCTGATCGTGACCTCCGGTCCTGTCTTGTCGGAGAAGGGCTCAGGTCGCGTACGCCGGAACGGTCCGCATATCTCGAAGATCGCCCCGGCCGGCAGAGCACGCTGGGAAGCTACGTAGAAACGGCTGCCGCCGGGGTCGAACACCGGACCCGTCAGCTCCGAGTTCCGGTGGGCTTCGCCCGGGAACTGGAGGAAAGGGGCCACCTCGGCTGCCCCGCCTGCCCCGGTCGAGATCAGACAGACCTGGAGGTCGTCGCCGTCCTCGCAAACGTAGAGGTCCCCCGAAAGCGGAGAGACGGTGACGTTGTCGGTGTTGTGGAGTGGAGATGCATCGCCCAGGGCCTTGCCGTCGTAAAGCACTTCGATCTCCTCGGATGCGCAGTGGTAGGCGTAAACGCGTTCGTCCTGGGTGGTCGCGAAATAGACGATGCCATCGTCGTACCAGGCACCCTCACCCCGCTTGAAGACCGTCGCCCCGGGGATCTGCTCACGGGTCGGGATCGCGCCGGTGAATTCGGGATCGGGAAGCTCGACCCAGGTGACCGTGCCGTTGTCATCGACGATCGCCACGTCGAGCAAGCCGCTGGACAGGTCTGGATATCGATCGGGCCGGAAGCGGTAGAAACAGCCCGTGCCCAGATCTTCGGTGAGAAATGCGTGTCTGCCGATCGGATCGATCACGGCCGCCTCGTGCTTGAATTGGCCCATCGCCGGTCGCGCGCTGCTCGGGTTCCTGCCCCACGGATCGCACTCGAAGACCTGGCCCATGCTGGTCTCCTCGCAGGAGAGCCAGGTGCCCCACGGAGTAACTCCCCCGGCGCAGTTGATGCTCGTGTTCTTGAGGATCGGATATGCGTCGATGACCCGGAAGTCCCGGTCGAAGCGAATCGCTCCGGCGCCGATCTCCCATTGACCCGGCACATTGGGGAGCTCGCTGTTGGAGACGAGGATGAAACCGCCGTCCTTCGCCAGGAAGGTACCCATGCCGTCGGGCAGCCCATGGAACTCATAGCCGCTGCGACCGATCCTCTCGCCAGTCCGGGCGACCACGCGCGAGGTGAATCCGGCCGGCATCCGCACGCCGTTGGCGTCGGGCGGCCCCAGCGGGCCGTACGGTCCGGCTCCCGGGAGAGCGGGCGCGGCCATCGCGTCGAGGGCGCCACCGAGCAGGCCGCCCGCCAGGGCGATGCCGCCCACGGCCGCGGTACCGATCTTCAGGGCGTCGCGCCGGGTCAGTCCCTGCCAGTTCGTCGCTTCGTCGCCCATACCTGAATCCTCTCGATCTCCCTCGCTGGAGCGCCGGCGTCCGGCGCGAGTCCTCGCGCTCAGGCTACCGCACCCCGCGCAGCGCCTTCAGCGCTGTTGCCAGGCGTCGCTGGAGCCGGCCAGCTTGGTCACTTCCTCGGGCAGGTCGCCGGAGGCGAGGTCGGCCAGGGTCACGTTCTCGAGCACCTCCCGCAGGCTCGCCCGCACCGCGATCCATACGTCCTGGAGGCCTCTGGCACTGCCCCGGTAGGAGATGGATTCGGGCGGAGCCGACTGAACGTGGGCGATCGGGCCTTCGACCGCCCGGATCACCTCGGCCAGGTTCACTTCGCCGGCCGGTTTGGCCAGCCAGTAGCCACCCTTCGCTCCACGCCGGGCGCGCACGATCCCCGCATGTTTGAGATCGAGGAGGATGTGCTCGAGGAACTGCAGCGGGATGTCCTGGGCCTCGGCAATGAATTCGCCTTTGACCGGGCCGTCGGGCGACGCGGCCAGCTCCACTGAAGCCCTCACTGCGTAGTCTGTCTTGGCTGAAACGCGCACCGGCCTAGTAAATCAGCAGTGCGGGTTCGGGGGATGACGAATCCGGCAGCTTGGCTTCGCAACTCACGCGGAAGCCTCCCGGTCGCTCCCGGTCGGCCCCCGGGCGGGGCGATAGCGGTTGTACCAGTGCGGAGCCAACAGGATCAACGCGAAACCGAGACCGGCAACTGCGGCAGCGATGGGCCACACGACGGGGTCGCCCTTCTGCACGGTGAGGATCCCGGAGAGTATGAGCACGAGGCCCAACGCGATCCGGATGTGATCCTGGTTGACCCGGTTCATCAGAGCGGCACCGATCACCACGCCCGGGACCGAACCGAGCAGGATGTTGGCGACCAGTCCGAGGTCGACGTTGCCGTGTCCGAAGTGGGCGATGCCCGCCGCCCAGAGCACGATCGCGGCGTGTACCACGTCGGTTCCGACTACGCGCTTGGGGGTCAGGCGATAGACCGCGATCAGCAGAACGGCCACGACGGTACCCGAGCCGGCAGACGTCACCCCGATCACGAAACCGGTGGTCGCTCCGATGATCACCGCGGCCACCTTGTGGCGGAGCTCGAGCTTGAACTCTTCCCGTTCCTGAATCGTACGGGCGAGGATCAGGGCCCGGGCGAGGGTGATGACTCCGACCATCAGCAGGGTGCCGCCGAGGACGGCGTAGACCAGCGAGTCGAGCGTGTCCTCGCCCAGCCTTTTCTGCAGCAATGCGACCAGCTGCACCCCGAAGACCGCAGCCGGCACGCTTCCGGCCGCCAGCCAGAAGACCAGCCCGAGGTTGACCGTCTTCATCTTCAGGTGCCGCCAGCCACCGACCGTCTTGGTGACCGCCGCGTAGAGGATGTCGGTACCGATCGCAGTGGTCGGCGACACCCCGAAAATCAGGATCAGGAGTGGGGTCATCAGGGCGCCACCACCCATCCCCGTCATGCCGACGAGGATGCCGATGCCGAAGCCGAAGAGGACGATTGCGATCGAGAATTCCATGGAATCAGCCTTGCCCGACTCTCCTGACTCACAAAGTCAGGAATACGGCAACCCGCGCATCCTAGCCGCTGACGGTGCAAGCACTTAGAATCGATCCGGATGACAGCAACTTTGTCGGGCCGCGGCCTCGGTCACTCATTCGCGGACGTGACCGCACTCGACGGCTTCGACATCCAGGTCGAGGGCGGACAGACGGTGGCGGTACTCGGTCCTTCCGGCTGCGGCAAGTCCACACTGCTGGAGCTGATCTGCGGGCTGCGGGAACCGGACCGCGGTTCGATCGAAGTCGACGGTGAGACCTCGGCCGAAGCGAGGCTCGCCCACTGCGCCTACATGCCCCAGCAGGACTGCCTGCTGCCGTGGCTCAGTGCGATCGACAACGCCTCGCTCGCACCCAGGAACAGAGGGTCTTCGAGGTCTGAAGCCCGACGGCTGGCTACCGGCCTCTTCCCCCGTTTCGGGCTCGAAGGCTTCGAGCAGAGCCGTCCGCAGGAGCTCTCCGGTGGCATGAGACAACGGGTCGCATTCCTAAGGACCTTCCTCTCCGGAAAAGAAGTGATGCTTCTCGATGAACCTTTCGCCGCCCTCGACGCAATCACCCGGGCTGAACTCCAGCAGTGGCTCATGCCGGCTCTCGCCGAGCGCAACCGCACCGTGGTACTGGTCACCCACGATGTCGAGGAAGCGCTTTACCTGGCTGACTCCGTGGTGGTCATGTCCAGCCGTCCG
>JAUQWL010000076.1 GCA_030835185.1 Solirubrobacterales bacterium
GAATCTTCACTCAAGCCGATCCTCACCGCCACCCTGCGCCTCGTGATCGGAATGCCCGTCATCGGTTTGCTTTTCTTCTGGCCGGCCGGCACGTTCAATTACTGGCAAGCCTGGCTTTGGCTGGCGATCCTATTTCTCCCGCTGATGGGCATGTTCCTTTACCTTATCAAGCGCGATCCAGCCCTGCTCGAACGCCGCGTCCGCACAGGCGAAACCCGCCCCGAGCAACGACGGATCATTGCCCTCTCCAGTCTCTACCTGATCTTCATCTTCCTCGTCCCAGGCTTCGATAAACGCTTCGGCTGGTCGAGCGTTCCAGTCTGGCTCATCCTCCTTGCGGACGTGTTCGTGCTGGTCGCCTTCCTACTCAACTTCCTCGTCATCCGCGTCAACAGTTACGCCTCGCGCGTCGTTGAGATTCAGGAAGGCCAGAAAGTCATCACTACGGGGCCATACGCGCTTGTCCGTCACCCCATGTATACATCCATCATCCTCATCATGCTGGCCACGCCCATTGCGCTTGGGTCAACCTGGGGTGTACTTCCCAACATTCCCTTCATCTTCCTGCTCGCGGCCCGCGCCAAAAACGAAGAGGAACTCCTCGTGGACGAACTGACAGGCTACCGTGTATACATGCAAAAAACTCGCTACCGTCTCTTCCCCGGAATCTGGTGATGACCACCCTGCAAAAAGACCCTGAAGGATTCGAGAAAAAGACACTCCACAAATTTGTGGATTTTACGAACGCGCGTGTTCTGGAAATCGGATGCGGCGAAGGCCGTCTGACTTGGAAATACGCCGCCGCCTCTTCCTTAACCGTTGGGTTTGACCCTGACCATTCAGCAATGCGCATCGCCCGGGCGGATATGCCTCATGACCTGCAAAAGCATGTCCATTTTGCAGACGCAAGCGCGAACCACATCCCCTTCTCCAAAGAGACCTTCGATATCGCCATCCTGGCGTGGTCGCTCTGATGAATGGAACACGAGAGCATGGTCCATGCTCTGAATGAAATTCACAGAACACTCAAGCCGAATGGAATTCTCATCGACTTGCGTCCCGTTGAGGAAAATTGGTCGGTGGAAGTGGTTTCGACAAGCTCAACCCAGCGGGTTTCATCGGCGGGCTGGCAGGTATCGGGCAGGTTGATCGATCAACCGATTGGCGTGGCGGATGATGAAGCCGCGTTCAAAGCCATGCGGGAGGTTGAATCCAACGGGTGGTTCATCAGAGAAAAAGAAGAGGAGTTTGCCTTCTTCTATTATTGGGACACGCCCTCCGAGATGAAGGAATTCATGGAAGAGGAGTGGGAGGACTTTGAAAAACTCGACGAAGATGTTTTCCGAAGGACCAATTCGCTGTGGGCCTCTGCCAATGCAGATGCGCGCGTGCGCGTGCGGGTAAAAATGTTGATCACGAAATGGCAAAAGAATGGCCGCTGAGCAAGGCACGACACCTTTTGCGAAAGGATGATGTCATGGCAAAGACGACACCCAGTGAAATTGACAAATACATCGCAGCATTTCCAAAAGAGGTTCAAGAGATTCTGAATAAACTTCGCGCAGCGATCCGCGAGGCTGCGCCAGAAGCGGAGGAGACAATCAATTATCAAATCCCGACCTTTACCTTAAACGGCAATTTGGTGCACTTTGCAGGGTTCAAACAGCACATCGGGTTTTATCCCACGCCGTCAGGGATGGAGAAATTCAAAAAGGAACTTGCCATTTACAAAGGGGCAAAAGGTTCGGTGCAATTTCCCATTGATAAGCCCCTGCCGCTGGGTTTGGTAAAAAGAATCGTCAAGTTTCGAGTGGCGGAAAATTTAAAAAAGGCAGAAGCAAAGTCGAAAAAGAAGAAATAATCTTAAGAACCAGTTATAATTTTGACGGTTCAAATCCAAAAAAGACCGAGGCAAACCATGTGTGACACTCTTATTGCTACCAGGCTCGCCACATCCAACGGAATCGCCGTCTTCGGAAAGAACTCCGACCGCCCAGCCAATGAAGGCCAATCGATGGTTTATTTTCCTGCGGCTTCATACGGCCCGGGAAGCCGGGTGAAATGCACCTACATCGATATACCTCAAGCGGAAAAAACGCACGCGGTATTTCTCTCCAAGCCGTTTTGGATGTGGGGCGCGGAAATGGGCGTCAACGAACATGGGCTGGTCATCGGCAACGAAGCCATTTATTCCAAAATCCCTGCCAACAAAGAACCCGCTTTGCTCGGCATGGACATGCTGCGTGCCGCGCTCGAACGTGCCATTACCCCGCATGAAGCCGTGCAAGTGATCGTTGACCTGCTGGAGGAATTCGGGCAGGGCGGCAACTGCGCCTCTCACGGCAATTCCATGTATTATCACAACAGTTTCCTCATTGCCAATGCAGACGATGCCTGGGTGCTGGAAACCGTGGACAAACAATGGGCGGCGCGTCAGATCAAGGATGTTTATTCCATCTCCAATTGCCTTACCCTTGGCGCGGAATATGACCTGGCTTCGCCCGGGCTGGTTGACCTCGCGATTCAAAAAGGCTTTTCCAAATCGAAAAATCAATTCCATCTTGCGCGTGATTTCAATGACTTCCTCTACACAAAATTTGGCCGCGGGTTAATCCGCCGCGAAACCACATTTAAAACCCTGGGTGAACAAAAGGGAAATATCGGCGTAGAGACGATGATGTCCACCCTTCGACACCACAAAGACGAAAATTTCAAAGCGCAGAACGGCATCACTGGGATCGACATCTGCATGCACGCGGGTTTCGGCCCCATCCGCATCAGCCAAAGCACCGCTTCTCTCGTCGTTTATCTGGATAAATACAACCCGATCGTTTTCGCCACCGGAACATCAGCCCCGTGCACGAGTATTTTCAAACCCTTTTGGATGGACGCCGCCTCCGGTCTTAATCTGGGAGCTGTTCCCACCCACCAGGCTGATTTTTCCACCCTTTATTGGGCTCACGAAAAACTGCACCGCGCCACCCTGCTTAATTACCCCGAACGGATCCAAACGTACGCAGCTGACCGCGACGCCCTGGAAAAGAAATTCATTGCAGGCGCATTGGAACTTCAAAACGCCAAGGCAAGGGAGCGCGCGAATTTTACAAATCAGTGCCTGGCGGAAGCCGCAGCCGCTGAAGCCGAATGGCTC
>JAUQWL010000077.1 GCA_030835185.1 Solirubrobacterales bacterium
CGCCCGACATCGACCGGGCGGCGCTTGCGGGTGGGGCGATGAACCTCTCGGCCATCCTCCCCCGTTCGTCCGGTTGGCCGCTCTACAACGCGAACCTCGCGCCGGCCTACCCGGGAGCATCGGGGCCGCTCGCTCTCGGTCTGGCCCAGATGCTCTTCGACCGCGCCGAGGCGAACGGCTATGCGAACCGGATGACCTACCAGCCCCTTGAGAACACCCATACCCATACGGTCCTGATCGACGCCGCCTTCGGTGACCACCTGGTCACCAACTGGCAGTCGAACGCGATGGCGAGGACGATCGGGGCCCAAGCGCTGAACCCGTGGGTCGGTCCGGGCAGATGGCCCGACGTCGATGCGGCATGGGGGATCGATTCGATCGGGTCGTATCCGTCGCCGGGGTCGGGGATCGCCTACTTCGACAGCGGACCGCTGCGCCCCGACCCGCTGAACCCCCTCCTGACGATCGGGACCGACCCGCCGCCAACGGCAAGGATCGCTCCTGCGTCGGGCCTCGACCCCCACGGTGATCCGCCGCTGTCGGTCGACAACCAGGAGATGGTTTCCGCGTTTTTGGGCTCTGACGGAAGGCTGACCAACCCGTGCACGCCTTCTGCATGTTTCTCCGGCGGCTGGACCGGCCCCTGACTGCTCCGCCCCGGATCCGGCGTCGCGGAAGGTTCCGCTTGACGCTTAGGTAGGATCATTCCTTCCACGAAGAAGTTTCAGCGGTGGGGAGAACACCGGGTAGCTCAGATTGACGTCAGCCAATCCAGCACAGCCAAGCCGTGCATCAGGTCACGGCCGCGCTTCGGCGCTGCTCAGAGTCGTGACTCTGGGCATTCTCGTATGTGCGGTTGTCCTGGTTGCCAGCCTCATTTTTTCCGGCAGCTCCGGTTACAGATACACGCTCAAGTTCGAGAACGTGAGCCTGATCGTCCCCGGAAACCTGGTCATGGTCGGCGGGCATCCGGTCGGGTCGGTCACGTCGGTGAAGCTGAGCGACGACAACCTTGCGGAAATGGGGGTGGAACTCGATGACCAGCTGCGCGAGGGCAGTACCTTCATCGTCCGCAAGAGTTCGCTTTCCAGCGTCCACAGCCACTATCTGTCGCTCACTCCCGGACCCGACAACGCGCCGCTGCTTGCCGAAGGCACCGTACTCGACGAGAAGTCCACGACGGCGGCGGTGGAGATCGATCAGTTCTTCGACATGTTCGACAAGAGCACCCGGAGGGGACTCTCGAACCTGATTCAGGGAGCCGCTTCGATCTACGCCGGCAAAGGTGCCGAAGGTGCGAACAGGACCTTCAAGTATTCGGGGGCTTCGTTCAGCAGCACCCAGCGGCTGATGGCCGAGCTTTCCGACCAGGACGCGAAGCTCGGCGAATTCGTCAAGAACACCGGCGGGCTGATGACCACCCTGTCCGAGGTTTCGCCGACCCTGACCGAGATGGTCGGCAGCGCCAACACGGCGCTCGGTGCGATCGCCAGCGAAAATCGGTCCCTCTCCCGGGCGCTGCAGGAGTTGCCGCCGACCCTGCGCCAGGGCAATACGACCTTCGTCAACCTGAGAGCCGCTCTCGATGACGTCGAGCCGTTGCTTCGGGCGAATGACAGGGCTGCAGACGCCGGTCTCGCCAACTTCCTGCGCGATGACGTGACGCCGGTCGTACGCAAGCTCAAGCCGGTCGCCTCGAACCTCGCCACGGTCGCCAGCCGGCCCGGCCCGAGCAACGATGCCAACGAACTGCTCGCTGCCCTGATCCCGCTGCAGAGCACCGCCAGGCCGGCGGTCAACGCCGTGGTCAAGGCGTTGAACGCTTCCCAGGAGGAGGTTTCCGAGACGCGTGCCTACGCACCGGAAATCTTCAACGCCTTCGGCAAGCTCGGTGCCGCTACGGCCAACTACGACGGCAACGGGCACTACACCCGGGTCCGTCCGACCGCCACCGGCCTCTCCCAGCTCAATGGCACTACGATCGAACCGCAGACCGGCGAGATCTACGGTGGCCTTGAGTTCATCAGCGGTATCAACCGCTGCCCCGGCGGCTCCACCCAGCCGATCGCCGGCTCCAACCCCTTCCTCGACGACGGCAACCTCGTCGGCAAGTGCGACCCCGGTCAGGTGCCGCCATGAGGCGCGTGATCCTCGCGGCTCTGGCCGTGGTCCTGGTGGTTCTGGCTTTTCTGTTCATCCGGAGCTGTACTGACGACAGCAGCGGGTATCAGGTCCGGGCCGTTTTCGACAACGGCGGATTCGTCGTGCCCGGGGTCGACGTGCGCATCGCCGGAGCCAACGTCGGCAGCGTCGCCTCGGTGGACGTCGCACTGGATGAAGAGAAGGTTTCGACCGATCCGGAACAGCCGGTCCGTCCAGGCAAGGCGATCGTCGTGATGAATATCGACGATCCCGCATTTCAGGACTTCCGCGAAGACGCCTCCTGCATCATCCGGCCGCAGTCTCTGATCGGTGAGAAGTTCCTCGACTGCAGCGTCACCGAACCGCGGCAACCGGGAACGGAACCCCCGCCGGAACTCGAGAAGATCCCGTCTGGCGAACCGGGCGCCGGCCAGTACCTGCTGCCGCTGGAGAACAACGCCCGCTCGGTCGATCAGGACCTGATCAACAACATCTACCGCCTGCCGTATGCCCAGCGTTTCCGCATAATCCTCAACGAGCTCGGGGCCGGACTTGCCACTCGCGGACCGGACCTGAGAGAGACGATCACCCGCGCCAACCCCACGCTGCTCGAGGTGAACAAAGTCCTGAAGATCCTCTCGAGCCAGAACAAACGGCTGGCCCAGCTGGCCAGGGACGGCGACAACAACCTGAGCAAGCTGGCCGAGCGCCGCACGAACATGGTCGGTTTCTTCCGAAATGCGGGCTATACCGCGGCGGCCACCGCCGAGCGCAGCGAGGACATGCGGCAGAACCTCTCGAATCTGCCGGCAACGCTGCGTGACCTCCGCGCCTCATTCAACGCGCTCGGCACGTTCGCCGGAGAGTCCGAGCCGGTTTTCCGGACCCTGCGTCCGGCGGCCCGGGACATAAGCCGTTACACGACTTCGACAAAGCCGTTTGCCGAGGCGACCGAAATTTCGCTCACCAGCCTCGGACAGGCATCCCGGACTGCCGGTCCGGACCTGGTCGCCTCGAGGCCGATCATCCGCAAACTCGGTAAGCAGGCGACGACCGGCAAACAGCCCTTCACGGATCTGGAGTTCTTCCTCGGAAGCACCAGGCAGGCGGACGGATTCCGCAACCTGATGCGCTACTTCTACAGTACGGCCAGCTCGCTCAACGGCTTTGACCAGTTCGGCCACTACCAGCGCACCAACCTGATCATCACCGGCTGCACCGAGTACAAGCTGGCCATCTTCAGCAACTGCGGTGCCACCTGGGAATCGACCCGTGTCAGCCTCACCGCCGCAGCTTCGCAGCAGCTCGGCGAGCTCGACTCGGGAGGAATCGCGCCGGACGATCCGTTCGGCCCGACCGGGGCAACGGGGGTTACCGGGGACACCGGGCTGACCGGGCCGACAGGCATCACCGGGGAGACCGGCCTGACAGGGCCGACCGGGGTCACGGGCGAAACCGGTGATACCGGGTCGACCGACCCGGGCACCGCACCACTCTCGGACGGCAGCGACGCGCTGTTGCCGCAGGGTCAGGCGAAAACCGGATCCGACCCGGCAGCGGTTCCGGCCGGCCTCTCGGATGAGATGCGCAGCCAGATGACGATCCTCGACTACCTGCTGGGCAAGTGATGAGACGGACCCGGAGAAGATCGAGAATCACCGCCAACCCGCTGCTGGTCGGGGCGGTGACCACGGTCATCGCGATCGTCGGCGTCTTCTTCTCCTACAACGCAAACACCGGACTGCCGTTCGTCCCGACCTACCGAATCAATGCCGACCTTCCGTCCGGCTATTCGCTGGTCTCCGGCAACGAGGTCCGGATTGCCGGCGTCAGGGTCGGCGTGGTCGATTCGGTGAACGCCGAACAGCTCGACAACGGGGCGACGATCGCCAGCCTGGACCTGAAACTCGACAAGAGCGTTCAGCCGATCCCGGTCGATTCGACCGTGACGGTCCGTCAGCGCTCGGCTCTGGGCCTGAAGTATCTGCTCTTGACGCCGGGTGACTCCGACGAGGGCCTGGCTCCGGGCGAAACCCTGCCGATCAGCCAGGCCAAACCGGAGCCGGTGGACCAGGATCAGGTCTTCAACATGTTCCAGCCCGAGGTACGGCGGGCCATCCAGACGAACCTCGCCGAATACGGCGGCATGTTCGCGGTCCGGGGAGCCGACATCAACGAGATTCTCGGGCAGTTGCCACACCTGCTCAAGGTTGCCAGGCCGGTAACCCGGAACCTGGCGTCCGATGAAACCGACCTGGACGGCTTCATCAGGGGTCTGGCCCAGGCCGCCGCCGAAGTCGCGCCGGTCGCCGACCAGCAGGCGGAAATGTTCGTCAACCTCGATACGACCTTCTCCGCGCTGGCCGAGGTCGCACGGCCCTTCATGCAGGACTCGATTACCGAGAGCGTCAAGACCCAGCTGGTCGTCCAGCGGGAGGGTCCGCGGATCCGTCCCTTCCTCTACGCTTCGGCGAAGTTTGCGCGGGCGCTCCGGCCCGGCGCCGTATCGCTTGCCAAGGCGGCGCCGATCCTGAACGAGTCTCGCGATCTCGGCATCCCGGTTCTTCGCTCCACGCCGCGGCTCTACGATCAGCTCGCTCCGACCTCACGTTCATTCAGGCAGTTCGGCGCAAGTCCGGCTGTCAATGAGGGGCTCGACTCCCTGATCGAGACCAACCAGATCCTCCAGCCGCTGCTGAGCTTCCTGGCACCGTCCCAGAACGTCTGCAACTACCTCGCGCTGCTACTACGGAACGCGGCCGAAGTCAACTCGACCGGGAACGCAGTCGGCAAGTGGGTCCGGGCGATCAGCGTCCTGCCCCCGGTCGGGGAGAACGCCGAAGGGGGTCCTGCGGCAGCTCCGGCCAACGGCGGTGCACCCTCACCGGGGTATCCGGTCAACCGCGGCAACTTCCTCCACTCGAATCCCTACCCCTGGACCGCAGCGCCCGGACAGCCGAGGGTGTGCGCCGCCGGAAACGAGAACTACTCCCCGGACGTCCAGGTGATCGGAAACGGTGACGCTGCCAATACGATCCTGACCAACGACCAGTCCGAGAAGCAGCTCAACTGGGGGCTGGACAAATGAGCCGCGACCACCGCAAGGTCTCGCGTTACAACCAGCAGTTCTTCCGCGACTGGGGAGGAGCGGGTCCGCTGACGATCGGTCTGCTCGCCGTGTTGCTGGTCGTTGTCGGCTTCTATTTCGCCTTTGCCAAGTCGATCCCGTTCACCAGTCCGGGATACCAGGTGAACGCAACCTTTACCAACGCGGTCAACATTGCGATCAACTCGCCGATCCGAATCGCCGGCATCAACGTCGGCAAGGTGACCGACGTCGAGGGCAAAGGCAGGAATACGGTCGTCACTTTCACGGTCGACGAGAGCGGCAGGCCGATCAGAGAGGATGCCTCGGCACAGATCCGTCCGCGGCTCTTCCTCGAAGGCAACTGGTTCGTCGACCTCGACCCGGGGACTCCCGAAGCGGAGGAGATGCCGGACGAGGGACAGATCCCGGTCAGTCGAACCGGCACCAGCGTCCAGGTCGGTGACATCCTGCGCAACACGCTTCAGCTGCCTCAGCGGGCCAACCTGCAGAAGCTTCTGGCCGGACTGGGTACCGGCCTGAACGCCAAACCGACCCCGGCCGAAGACCTCACCTTCGAGCCGTCCGTCCGGGGCTTGAGCGGCGGCGAGGCTCTCAACCTCGTTTACCGGAAAGGCGAGGTTGCAGCCCGCGGTACGGCGATCGTCAACGCCGCCTACCTCGGCGAGAACCCGAACGAACTCGGCAACCTGCTTCGCGGCTTTGGCAGGCTCACCGGCACGCTCAACGAGCGGGCCGACGACGTCCAGGGATTCGTCCGCAACTTCGCCATCTTCACCGGGGCTCTCGCTGCCGAATCGGGCAACCTCTCGGACACGATCAGGGAGCTGCCGCCGACTCTGACCACGGCCAGGACCTCGCTCACCAACCTCAACCGGGCGCTCCCCGCTCTGCGCGGCTTCGCGATCGCGGCCACGCCCGGCATCAACGAGGTCCCGAAGACGATCAGACAGGTCAAGCCGTTGACCGATCAGCTCAAGCCGCTCCTGACCGAGAGTGAGCTGCTCGGCCTCTCGCAGATCCTCAAGCGGAACTCACCGGCATCGACCGTCTCGATCCAGCAGACCCTCAAACTGCTGCCCCAGCTTCGCTTCTTCGGCCTCTGCGTGGCCGACAACGTGGTGCCGACCGGCGACCAGGTGATTACCGACGGCGGCCTCGGCAACGGGCAGAAGGCCTCCCGCCAGGCGCTGTACGCCGCGGTCAACGTGGCCGGCTCGACCCAGGGCTTCGACGGCAACGGGCCTTACTCGAGGTTCCAGGTCGGTGGCGGCACCGAGAGCGTCCAGATGAACGATCCGGCGGTCGGCGGCATCCTGACCCCGCTTTACGGCCGCACCCCGGTTCCGACGCTCGGTTCCAGCCCGCTCGACCTCGGCACGCCGCCGCTGGTTACGAGCGAGCCCTGTTACACCCAGGACGTTCCCGATCTGAACAGCCCGGCCGCAGTCGGTCCCGGCGCCGCGAGCCCCGAGGTGTACACGCCGTGAAACGTGCGATCAAGGCCCATTTCAAGGACTTCATCGCGATCACGGTGCTGATCCTGGTCGCGCTGGTGACCCTGCTGGTCATCCTCTCCAACCAGAAGGCCGCGCTGCCGTCGTGGATCCCGGGTCTCGGGCAGGAGTTCTACTCGATCAACGCCGAGTTCGAGACCGCACAGGCGATCACGCCCGGGCAGGGTCAGGCCGCGGTGATCGCGGGCATCAACGTCGGCAAGGTCGGCGCCGCCGAATTGGAGGACGGCGTGGCCAAGGTCCGGCTGGACATCGAGCCCAAGTACAAAGACCTGCTCCACCAGGATGCCGAGTTCCTGACCCGCCCGAAGACCGGTCTCAACGACATGGTGATCGAGATCGACCCCGGTACCACCGGGCCTCCGCCCGAAGAGGGTTCGACCCTGCCGCTGGCCCAGGGGATGTCCAATGTTCAGCTCGAACAGTTCTTCGCCACGCTCGATCGCGACACCCAGGATTATCTCGTCCTGCTGTTGAACGGCGCCGGCTTCGGGCTGGACGGCAAGGGCCGGGAGCTGATGCAGGCCCTGAGGCGTTTCGGTCCGTTCACCGAGTACACCGCGAAGCTGAACGGCCTGCTCGAAGAACGGCGCGAGAACATCAGCGGTGGCGTCAGCGCCCTGAGCAAGATCGCCACGGAGCTCGGCAACAACGACGAAGTGGTCGCCGATTTCATCACCAACTCGAAGAACAACCTCCAGGCATGGGCCGACGAGGAGGCCTCGCTGCGTGAGGCGCTCACCGAGCTGCCGCCCACGCTGCGCGCCGCCCAGGACGGGCTTGCCAAGTCCAACTCGCTATCGCTGGTGCTGCGCCCGACCCTGCTCCGGCTGATCCCGGGAGTGAAGAACCTCAAGTCGTCGCTGATCGCACTCCAGAAGCTCGGCGAGAACGTAACCCCGCCGGTACGCGACGAAATCAGGCCGTTCACCCGCCAGGTTCAGCCCGTATTCGAGGATCTCGGCGATACCAGCCGGGCCTCTCAGGTGACCACCAGGAAGGTCAAGGGTTTCTACATCAACCTGAACCGCCTGCTCGACCTGTGGGCCTACAACCCGCCCGGCGACTCTCAGGAGGGCTTCCTCTTCTGGGCACCCTGGCTGGCCCAGAACTTCAACTCCTCGATGTCCACGCAGGACGCGATCGGCCCGGTGCGTCG
>JAUQWL010000078.1 GCA_030835185.1 Solirubrobacterales bacterium
GGTTGGCGTCAGACGCGCGTTGTCTGGCCGCCGACTGCTTTCGGGTCTCGGGAATGGGAATGTCCTTCACCCAGTAGAAGACCGTGGTTCTCGACAGTGCCAGACGCTCGGCGATTTCGTCGATCGTGAGGCGGGTTTCGAGCCGCATCTCGATTGCTTTCTGGCGGATGTAGTCTGGATGGGCCGCGAACATATGTTCGGTGACCGAGGCTCACGAGTGGGTTACATCTGCAACGAATGTGTTGCGAGAGTGGTGCGAGGGTGTGACGTTCGCGTGGCTACAGACCCTGGGCCTCTCGCCAGGCGGCGAACGCCTCGCGTGACGTGTACTGCGGTGTGTAGCCGAACTCTTCCTTGAGCCGGGTGTTCCTGAGCACCGGGCGGTACCGGAGGAAGTCGGTCTGGGCCGCGCCGTGAGGGGTCAGCCCGAGGCGGTGGGCGGTCGCCAGGGCTGCCTTCAGCACCGAGACCGGCACCGTCAGCACCGGCTTGCCGAGCTCGGCGGCGATCTCGTCGATCGTCATCGCCCCGTCTCCCGCGACGTTGAAGATGCCGGTCTTCTCCCCCAGCACCGCCTGCTGGATGATCGCCATGACGTCCTGGTCCCAGATGAATACGAAGGGCGAGTCGGAACCGCGGATCTTGAGCAGCCGCTTGCGCCTGAACAGATCGGTGATCTGGTTGTCGACCGTCTCGCCGAGGATCGTCCCGATCCTCAGTACGACCTGATCGAGCTGCGGGGCGCTCTCGCGGTATTCGGCCAGCATCTCCTCGACCAGCCGCTTGTGGAGGCTGTAAGGGAAAGTCTCGTTTCCCCTCACCGGGTCGTCCTCGCTCAGCCACTCGGGGTTGTCGGCGTGGTAGCCATAGGCCGCGCCGCTGGAGGAAACGATCACCCGCTCCACCCCATGCCGCACACAGGCTTCGAAGACATTGCGCGATCCGGTCACGTCCACCGCGTACTCCTGCTCGCGGGTGGTCGACTTGCCGGGGTTGACGATCGAGGCGAGGTGGACCACGGTGTCGATCGAGTTCTCCTGGATCTGGCCGGCGACGGTTGCGAAGTCGGTCACGTCGGCCCGGACGTAGACGACCCCGTCGATGCGGTCGCCGGCGTCGGGCAGGACGAGGTCGGCGCTGACCACGAGCCCGACCTCGTCTTTCCTCGCGGCCAGGCCGCGAACCACCGAGCGCCCGAGAAAGCCGCCGCCACCCGTCACGTAAACCCGTTTCATCGCAGCCACGACCCGTTCATCCGATGCTCCTTTCCCATCCCGCGATCATCCCCCGAACGCCTCTCCTGTAGGCCCGGCGGTGCTTCGTTTCGCCCACCAGCTGGCCAGAATCAGCCCGGCGATTATGTCCCAGATACCCCACCAGCCTGCGACCAGTGCCATACCGCCCAGCCCGTCGAAGAAGCTGAAGACGATGCCGAGGCCGAGACCCGCGTTCCTGATCCCGACCTCGAAAGTGACCGCGCGGCGGTTGTACTCGCTCAGCCTGAACGACGCGGCGATGCCGTAACCGAGGCTGAGAGCCAGGGTGTCGTGCAGGAATACGGCGATCGCGATCACCGCGATGTGGTCGATGAAGACGCCGAAGTTCCCGGCGAAGGCGATCAGGATGAAAGCGATCAACGCGATCAGGCTGAAGCGCTTGACCCACGGCTGGACCCGCGCGGCGAAGTCCGGATGGCGATGAGAAATGGTCAGGCCGAGTGCGAACGGGATCGCGATCACGACCGCAATGTCGGCCAGCATTTCCAGGGCGCTGAGGTCTACTTCGCGCAGGATCTCGGACGCCTCCGGGTGAATCCCGCCCCAGAAAGCGATGTTGAGCGGCATCAGGAAGATCGCCAGCAGGTTCGAGATCACGGTCATCGAGACCGAGAGTGCGACGTTGCCGCCAGAGCGGTAAGTCAGCACGTTGGAAATGTTGCCCGGCGGACAGCAGGCGACGAGGATCATGCCGAGCGCGATCGACGGCCCGACTCCGAGGATCAGCGTCAGGGTGAAGGTGATCGCCGGCAGGGCGATGAACTGGGCCCCGACGCCGACTGCGATCGCCTTCGGATGCTTGGTGACCGCGCGGAAATCGTCCGGCTTGGTGTCCAGCGCGATGCCGAACATGATGATCGCCAGCACGAAGCCGAGGACCAGCAGGGACGACTCGCTGAACTCGACGTTTACGTCATCGATTCCGGCGATCGGCAGGGCGGGAAAGCTCAATCGACTGCCCGGAACAGCCGGAGGTGATCGCGGATCGCCTCGCGGTAGGCATCCTTGTTCACGTAGTACGGGAGACGGTCGAGTTGCCGGTAGTTGTAACCGGCGAAGAGATCCGGCTCCGGCCCCGGCACCCGCCGCCACATCGACTCGGAGGCTGCGGGATCGCTGCGGCCGGCGTCGATGAACTCGGCCACGAGGTCAGCCTGGTTGTAACGGCCCTGCCAGCCGAGTCCGGTCGCCTCGACCATGCCGAGAACGAACAGGTTGCGATGCCTCGGGGTGAAGATGTTCAGGTAGAGGTCGGGGTGGTTGCCCTTCCAGTTGAGGTGCTGCGGGTCGATGAAGGGGTAGTTGAGCCTGTAGCCGGTGGCCAGCATCACCATGTCGTACCCGCCGCTGGAGCCGTCGACGAATCGCACCTCGTCGCCGTCGAAGCGCTCGACGTTCTTTCGCACCGCGATGTCACCGTGGCCGGCGTGGTAGAGCACCAGCGTGTTCATCACCGGGTGGGTCTCGTAGATCCGGCCATCCGGTTCAGGGAAGCCCAACCTCGCCGGGTTGCCGGTGAAGAGGCGGATCAGCCTTCCGTCGAGTCTGGTCTTGATCGCGGCCGGCAGTGCCCGACCCTCGTTCAGAGTGTCCGAAGGGCGGCCGAGGATGTACTTCGGGAAGAACCAGTAGCCGCTCCTCAGGCTCATGTCGACCGACTTTGCGTAGTGGACCGCGTCCACGGCTATGTCGCAGCCGGAGTTGCCGGCGCCGATGATCAGGACGCGCTTGTCACGGAAGATGTCGGGCCGCTTGTAGAGGCTGGTGTGCATCACCTCGCCGTTGAATTCACCCTCGAATTCGGGGATGCTCGGCTCGGAGAGGATGCCGTTGGCAATGATCAGCCCTGCGAAGGTTTCGCTCGTCCGCTTTCCGGCAGAATCCTCGGAAGTGACCTGCCAGGTCCCGTCTGCGTCTCCGGAAGGCTCCGCCCTGACCACCGTGGTGCCGAAGCGGTAGTGGCGACGGAGGTCGAAACTGTCGGCGTAGTCGTTGAAGTAGCGGCGCATCTCCCAATGGCTGGGATAGTCGGCGACTTCGTCGCGCATCGGGAACTCGTCGTAGGCAGTGGTCGTTTTCGAGGAGATCAGGTGGGCCGACTCGTACATCGTGCTGACCGGGCTGTCGATGTCCCAGAGCCCGCCCACTTCGGTGTGGGTCTCGAAACCGACGAAGCCGATACCGCGCCGGCTGAGATTGCGGGCGGCGGCAAGACCGGCCGGACCCGCTCCGATCAGGGCATGGGGAAGCTCGCGCGCGTCACCGTTCGATGAGCGGTTCTCTCCTCCTGACATGAGGCGTGATGCTACTGGCCGAACCGGGCGCGCCGGACTCGCCGGGCAAGACGGTACCGTTGAGGTATGGCCGACGTACAGCCCTTTCCGGCTCTCCACTACAACCTGGGATCGATTGGACCGCTTTCGGCGGTCGTCGCCCCCCCTTACGACGTGATCGACGATGCGGACCGGGCCGAGCTGCTCCGGCGCTCTGCCTTCAACGTGGTCGAGATCGATCTCCCGGTGGCGTATGACGACGGATCCGACCCCTACCTCCACGCGGCCGGGACCCTCGAGGAGTGGACGTTGTCCGGTGTCCTGACGCAGGACCGGAAGCCGACTGTCTGGGCGCTCTCGCAGCAGTACGAAGGTCCCGACGGCAGTACGCACACCCGCAACGGCATCCTCGCCCGGGTAGCTGTCGACGACTACGGGCCCGGTCGGATCCGTCCCCACGAGCGCACCCAGCCCGGCCCCAAGCAGGACCGTCTCGATCTGACCAGAGCGACCCGCCACAACCTCTCTCCGATCTTCTCGCTGACCACACGCGACGCCTGGCCTCACGTAGAACCGGCAACCCGGGTGGAACCGTGGGCCGAGGTCACCGACGAGGACGGCACCGTGCACAGACTGTGGCCGGTCGACGACCCGGCGATCCACGCCGCAGTCAGCGAGGAGTTGCGCGAGGCCGAACTGCTGATCGCCGATGGCCATCACCGCTACGAGACCGCCCGCGCCTACCGCGACGAGATCCCGGGCGAGGGGCCGCAGAACTTCACCCTGATGGCGCTTACCGGCCTCGACGATCCGGGTCTGACCGTCTTCCCGACCCACCGGCTGCTCTCCGGGATCGCCGGCGACGCCGACCTCCACGACCACTTCCAGCGCGGACTGCGCCAGGCCTTCGAGATGGAAGGGGCCGACCGGACCGGACTGGACCCGGAGGGGCGGGAAGGTGTCGGCTGCTTCGGCTTCGCCGACTCTTCCGAGGGTCGTCAGTACCGGCTGAAGCTCAGGGATCCGGGCCTGCTGGACTCACTCATGGACGGCCGCTCAGAGTCCTACCGCCACCTCGACGCGGCGATCCTCGAGAGGGTCGTCCTCCAGGAGATCCTCGGCATGAGCGAAGCCGACGTCGAGGCGAAGCGCGGCATCGGCTATGCGAAGAGCATCGGCGCGGCACTCGACGCCCTGGAGGGTGACAGCTACGACGCGGCCTTCATCCTGCGCCCGACCCCGGTCGAGCAGGTGCGCGAGGTCGCGGCGGCAGGCGAGACGATGCCGCCGAAGTCCACGTACTTCTTCCCGAAGCTGCTCTCGGGAATGGTGTTCAACCCGCTCAGTTAGGAGACCATGATCAAGATCTATACGAAGAAAGGCGACGACGGCACCACCGGCCTGTGGTACGGCGGCCGGGTCGAGAAGTCGGGCCTTCGCACCTCCGCCTACGGCACGCTCGACGAGGCCTGTTCGGCGCTCGGAGTCGCCCGTGCCTCATGCGGACCCGATCAGGCCGGGCTCGCCGCCGACATCATCGCCCTGCAGAACGAACTGTTCGTCGCCGGGGCCGAGCTGGCGACCGCGCCCGAAGCGGCCGACCGGCTCGAGGACGGGGTGAGCCGGATCACCGCCGAAATGACCGATGCCCTGGACGCAGAGATCGACAAGTACATGTCGCAGGTCGAACTGCCACCGCAGTTCGTGATTCCGGGCGGCACCGCGCTGTCGGCTCAGATCGACGTCGCCCGCACGGTGATCGGCCGGGCCGAGCGCAAAGTCGTGCGCATCAAGCTGGACGGTGGACTCGCCTCGGAGGAGGTCCTGCGCTTCCTCAACCGCGCCTCGGACCTCTGCTTCGCAATGGCACGCTTCGCCGACGCCGACGAGCCGGCGCTGTTCGCAGGAAGGCGCAAGTCATGAACACCAGGGCGACCGTCACCACCGGTCCCGGCCTCCCTTCCCGGGTCGAGATGGATTCCGGGATCACGCTGACCTTCGACCAGCCCACGGAAGGCGAGGTCCGCGACCTGGAAGGTCCGTCGTCCACCGCAGGTGTCAGCGCCGCCCTCGCCTCCTGCACAGCGGTCACCCTGAACATCTACGCGTCCCGAAAGGGTTGGGATCTCGAAGGCCTCGAGGTATCGGTCGAAACCGAATACGAAGGTCCCAACCCGAAGCTGTTCAGGGTCGAAGTCGCTTTCCCCGGTCACCTCGACGGAGAGCAGATCGAACGGCTCGAGCGAATCGCAACGCGCTGTCCGGTTCACCGGATCATCGCCGAACCGACCGCCATCGAGGTCCGGACAGCGTGAGGCTGGGGGTCGAGAACAGGGTCTGTGCGATCACCGGCGCCAGCGGTGGGATCGGCTTCGAAGTCACCCGTCAGCTCTGCGCCGAAGGTGCCAGGGTTCTGATGATCTCGCGCGATCCGGAGCAGCTCGCGGCGATGTCCGAGGTCGTCCGGGCCGAGGGAGCCACCGTCGCGGTGCTGGTCCTGGATGTGACCGAGGACCACGCAGGCGAGCACATCGTCGCCGCCGCGCGGCAGGAGTTCGGCGGAATCGACATCCTCGTCAACAACGCGGGATTCGCTCGCCGTCAGGCCCTTGAAGACACGCCCGAAGAGGACTTCCGTGCCCAGCACGAGCTGAGCGTGATGGCGCCACTGAACCTGATGCGCTCGGTCATCCCGGGTATGCGCGAACGCAGCTGGGGCCGCATCGTGAACGTATCGTCGAGTGCGGGAAAGCGTCCGTCGCTGATGATGCCTGACTACTCGGTGGGCAAGGCCGGCATGCTCTCGCTTTCGCGGATGTTCGCAGAGCGCTACGCCCGCGACGGAATCCTGGTCAATGCCGTCTGCCCCGGGCCGACCCGGTCGGAGCTCTGGATGCAGCCCGGTGGACTGCTCGATCAGGCCCGCGAAGACTCCGGGGCGGCGACGCGCAAGGAGGCCGAGGCCGGAGTCGGTGCCCAGAGGCCGATCAATCGCATGGCCACACCCGAAGAGATCGCCTCAGTGATCACCTTCCTCTGCTCGGATCGTGCCTCGTTCGTTTCCGGCTCCGCCTGGGGAGCCGACGGCGGGACCGTCCCTGTGATCATCTGAGCATCGCTACCGGGACGACCGGTCGGGTCCCCTGCCGGGACGGCCGGTCCGGCCCTGCCGGATGGCCGCCAGGTGGCGGCCGGGCATCACCCCGCTCAGTCCAGCTTGATCAGCGAATGGCAGTCGTGCGGTGCCAGCCTGCTCCGCCCTCCCAGCAGCTCGAGTTCGATCAGGAAAGCGCATCCGACGACTTCGCCCCCGAGCCGCTCGACCGCCTCGACCGTAGCCGCTGCCGTGCCGCCGGTGGCGATCAGATCGTCGTGGATCAGGACCCGGGTGCCGTGCGAGAGCGCGTCGGCGTGGACTTCGAGCTCGTCCGGCCCATACTCGAGTTCGTACTCGACCGAGATCGTCTCAGCCGGCAGCTGTCCGGGCTTTCGCGCCGGTACGAAGCCGGCCCCGATCGCCTGGGCCAACGCTCCCCCGAAGATGAAACCCCG
>JAUQWL010000079.1 GCA_030835185.1 Solirubrobacterales bacterium
TCGTCCTCGGGCGTGGTCCGCGCCTTGCCGACCACGAAACTGCCGCGCTCGTCAACTATGAAAGTGTCAGTCATCGTCCCGCCCGCGTCGATCGCGAGAACCCTGGGCCGATGAGCGGTCATCAGGCCGGAGACGCTCCGGCTGCCGCCGTGCCCGCGTCGGGCGCCGTGGGACCGGCCCGCTCCCGGTCGGGCATGGTGCCGGGATTCAGCAACGAGATCAGCACGCCGGCGACCAGCATCCAAAGGGCCGAGCCCGTAGTCAGGTGGGCCAGGACCAGCAGCGCGCTCTCATCTGCCCAGACGTTCACCGCCCCGAGCAGGACCTGGACCCCGAGGACGACGAGGATCACGACCGGTATCCGGCCATTCAGCCTTCGCCGCAGCAGCATCACGGCCAGAGTCGCAATGGCCAGCGACGCGAAGAACATCAGGACCCGGTGGGTCAGCTGGATGTCGGTCATCTCACCCCGGCCGAAAGGCAGAAACTCGTTGTTGCAGGTCGGGAACTGCTGGCCGCAGGCATAGTGGGCCCCGGTGATCGTGTGGCCATCCGGGGTGCCGTGCTTTTCAGTTCCGGCGATGACTCCGCCGGCAACGATCGTCGAGAGCAGCAGCAGGCAGGCAACGGATGCGACGGCGATCAGCCCCTTTCCAGCGCCGGGGTCCGGGCGTCTGGGTCCGGCTATCGAGTAGATGACCATCAGGATCGCCAGCAGCGCCATCGCCGTCCCGAGGTGGGCGGCGACGAATCCGGAGTGGAGGCCGTACTCGACGGTCAGTCCGCCGAGTACCGCCTGTCCGAAGACGAGCAGAACAGCCCCGAACGCCCACCGGCGGAGCGCCGGGCGGTCGCGGAACTGCCGGACCGTCTGCCAGAGGACCGCCAGCAGAAGGACGACCACGATCGCGGCCAGGATGCGGTGCGAGTACTCGACGACGGAGTGCGTATCGACGTTGGGGACGAGCTGGCCGTCGCAGAGCGGCCACCCGCTGAGCCCGGCGGCCTCCGGACCGCAGCCCAGTCCCGCGTCGACCACGCGGACCACGCCACCAAGAATGACCAGGAGAAATGAAGCCACTGCGGTTACGATGACCAGCCGCCGGAACCTGCGCACGGCATCGGCATCAACCGCATCGCCGGGGTTCGCATGTTTGTCGCTCATGTCCGGGGTCACGTTGATTAGGGGACCCTAATACCTGAATCGGCGCGATGCCGTCCCGCCGCCAGACCCGGACGCCGGAGCGAACGAATTCGGACGCACGCGGTCAGCACATGCCCCGGCATACAATCCCCCGCTCATGCCCGGATTCCGTCCTGTCGACCCGAAGCAGTCCTTTCCCGAGATGGAGGAAGAGGTTGCAGCGCGCTGGAAGGTAGGCCGCGTCTTCGAGCGCTCGATGGAGCAGCGCGAGGGGGCTGAGGTCTGGAGCTTTTACGAAGGCCCGCCGACCGCCAACGGACGGCCCGGCTCCCATCACGTACTCTCGCGCGTCTTCAAGGACATCTACCCGCGCTACCGCGCGATGCGCGGATACAGCGTGCCGCGCAAGGCCGGCTGGGACTGCCACGGCCTGCCGGTCGAGCTCGAGGTCGAAAAGCAGCTCGGCATCTCCTCCAAGCAGGAGATCGAGGAGTACGGAATCGCCGAGTTCAACCAGAAGTGCCGCGAGTCGGTCTTCACTTATGTGGAGGAGTGGAACCGTCTGACCGAGCGGATCGGATTCTGGATCGACCTCGACGACGCGTACGTCACGCTCGACAACGACTACATCGAGTCGGTCTGGTGGTCGCTCAAGGAACTGTGGAAGACCGACCGGCTCTACGAGGGCCACCGGGTGTCACCGTACTGTCCGCGCTGCGGCACCACGCTCTCTTCCCACGAGGTCGCGCTCGGCTACAGGGATGTGACCGACCCGTCGGTCCACGTGCGCTTCCCGCTGGTCGACGGCGACGGCGGGCGGACCGGCGAGTCGTTGCTCGTCTGGACCACCACGCCGTGGACCCTGCCCGGCAACGACGCGGTCGCGGTCAACCCGGAGGTGACCTACGCCCGGGTCGAGGTCGACGGACCCGCCGGTCCCGAGACCGTGATCCTGGCCGAGCCGCTGGTCGAGAAGGTGCTGGGCGAGGGCGTCACCCCGACCGCGCGAATCCAGGCCTCAGAGCTGGTCGGCCGCCGCTACGACGGGCCCGTCTTCGAGCTCTCCGACGGCGGATCCGGCCGGTTCGAAGTCATCCCGGGCGAGTTCGTCACCACCGACGACGGCACCGGCCTGGTCCACATCGCCCCGGCCTACGGCGAGGACGACTACCGGGTCGCGGTCGAGACCGGCCTCTACGAGCCCGGCCGCTCCGAAGCACCGCTATACAACCCGGTCGGCCTCGACGGCAACTTCACCGGCCAGATGACCGGCTTCGAGGGCCGCTTCGTCAAGGACGGGGAGGTGACCGCCGGGCTGATCGCCGACCTCGACCGACGCGGCCTGCTCTTTCGCGCCGACGACTACGAGCATTCCTACCCGCACTGCTGGCGCTGCTCGACCCCGCTGCTCTACTACGCCAAGGCGAGCTGGTACATCCGCACCTCCGAAGCCCGCGATCGGATGCTGGCCGGCAACGAGCAGATCACCTGGTACCCCGAGCACATCAAACACGGCCGCTTCGGCCGCTGGCTGGAGAACAACGTCGACTGGGCGCTCTCGCGCGACCGCTACTGGGGCACGCCGCTGCCGGTCTGGGAATGCGACCGCGAGGACTGCGACGAGAGTTTCTGCGCCGGCTCGGTCCAGGAGCTGAAAGACCTCGCCGGCGAAGTCCCCGACGACCTTCACCGCCCCTACATCGACGATGTGACCTGGACCTGCAAGTGCGGCGAGGGGCAGATGAAACGGGTCGTCTCGGTGATCGACACCTGGTACGACTCGGGCGCGATGCCGTTCGCGCAGTTCCACTACCCGTTCGAGAACACCGAAGAGTTCGAGCAGCGCTTCCCGGCCGACTTCATCTGCGAGGCGATCGACCAGACCCGCGGCTGGTTCTACACCCTGCACGCCGAATCGACCATGCTTTTCGATACCCCGAGCTTTCGCAACTGCGTCAGCCTCGGACTGATCCTCGACGCCGAGGGTCAGAAGATGTCGAAGTCGAAGGGCAACGTGGTCGCGCCGTGGGAGGTGCTCGACGAGTTCGGGGCAGATGCCTTCCGCTGGTACCTGTTCACCGCCCAGCAGCCGTGGTCGGGCTACCGCTTCTCGCTCGAAGCGATCTCCGAAGCGTTGCGCAGCTTCCTGCTGACCCTGTGGAACACCTACTCCTTCTGGGTGCTCTACGCCAACGCCGAGAGCGTCGACGCCTCGGCCCCGGCCGAACCGCCGGCCGAACCGACCGACCTCGACCGCTGGGCGATCTCCCGCCTGCAGGCGACGGTCGAATCGGTCGCTGAGAAGATGGACAGGTTCGACTGCACCTCGGCCGGCCGAGAGATCACCGACCTGGTCGAGGAACTCTCCAACTGGTACGTGCGGCTCTCCCGCCGCCGTTTCTGGGAAGGCGACGCCGCCGCCTTCGAGACGCTGCGTCACTGCCTGGTGGAGATCGCCGGCCTGCTCGCCCCGTTCACACCGTTCATCGCCGACGAAATCCACTCGAACCTGGTCGGCGGGGTGACCGGCGAGTTCGGCGATATGCCCGACTCGGTCCACCTACGCGACTTCCCGGTCGCCGATCCCGCCCTGCGCGACCTCGAGCTGGAGGCCACGATGGAGGCGACCCGGCGCACGGTCGAGCTCGGTCGGGCGAGCCGCGCCCAGGCGAAGGCGAAGGTGCGCCAACCGCTTTCAAGGGCGGTGGTCGTCGCCACCGACGCCGAGCGCGAAGCGATCATCAGCCAGTCCGAGCTCGTCAAGGCGGAGCTGAACGTCAAGGAGATCGAGTTCGTGACCGACCAGTCGGACCTCGTCAGCTACTCGGTCAAGGCGAACTACCGCTCGCTCGGTCCGCGGTTCGGCAAGGACATGCCCCAGGTGGCTGCCGCGGTGGAGGGCCTTGACCCGGAGCATGTGGCCGCTACGGTCGAAGCCGGTGGCGAGATCGGAATCAGCATCGAAGGCCGCGACCACACGCTCGCAGCCGACGACCTGATCCTCTCGATGGAACCGGTCGAGGGTTACCAGGTGGCGTCGGAATCAGGGCACGCGGTCGCCCTGGCGCTGGAACTCGACGACGAGCTGATCGGTGAGGGCCTGGCCCGGGAGATCGTGCACGCCGTCCAGAACGCCCGCAAGAACGCCGGCCTGGAGATCACCGACCGGATCGAGCTCGCCCTCTCCGGTGACCCCGGGCTGCTCGACGCAGCCAGGACCCACAAGGCCTACCTCGCCGACGAGGTGCTGGCCACTGCGCTCGAGGCCGACGGTGCCGGGACCGGTGAGCAGGGCGTGCCGGAAGGGGAAGAGGTGAGCATCGACGGCCGGCCGCTGAAGATCGCCGTCACCAAGGACCAGTCGCAGGGGTGAGCCTCCGCGGCGCCATCCTCACCGGCAGCGCCTTCACGATCTTCATGCTGCTCTTGCTTGCCGGTTTCGGCGCGGTCTTCGGCGCCCTCGAAGTGCTGCTCTGGTTGGTCGCGGTGATCATCGGCTGGCTCTGGATCCTCAGCCGGGCCAGGCCGAAAGGCACCAGGTAACGGAAGTCCGAGGGGCGTAAACGGCCGGCGATAGCGCCGGCTCACGGCCTGGAGATGTTGAACCTGGTGAACTCGCCGTTTCGATCTCTCGCCAGGGTCACCATGGGGAAATCGGACAAGGTGTCGTCTTCATCGTCCTCCGCGGTGAGCACCCATCCCATCTCACGATTTCCCGAAAAGAGCTCTGACTCGCCCATCCACTCTTCGATCCCCGCCCGAGATTTTCCGTCGAGCACCCCGCAGCGATCGTTCGCCTCCGCGAACTCATAGGTTCGAGCCTCCGGGTCCGATTTCCACTTTTCGGACGAGAGCTCGTCACAGTCGACCTTCGACGAAAACGTGACCACGTCGCATCCTGCGAAAGCCGCGGTCGAACAGACTGCCAGAACTTCGAGGAATGGCTTCACGCCCTTCCACCCTCGAGAGTCTTCCGTTGCCACCGCGATCACCAGACTTGTGGCAGGGCTCTCAGCCGTCGAGTTCCGGTGGCATCGCCTTCGGTCCGTCCGGGTAGATGAATGCCAGCGTCTCTTCGTCCATCTCGAGTGAGTTGCCGGGCTCGGCCGGGGCGGCGACGACCAGCCAGAGTTGGTCCGTGTCGGTGTCGTTGAAGGGCTGGCGGGCCGAGTCGGGCTCGACCAGAACGGTGTCCATCGCCTCGAGTTCGATCAGCTCGCCGTCAACCCGCATCCTGCCGCGACCCTGAAGCAGCAGGTAGATCTCGCTCGACTCGCGGTGGCGGTGCAGGGTCGAAGCCTGGCCGGGCTCGATCCGCCAGAGCCGCGCGCCCATGGTTTCCGCCCCGAGCTGCTTCGCCAGGTCGGTATTCAGCACCGACATCTGGTTGGACCGGCGCCAGTGGGCCTCGCCGGATCTGAGGATACGAAAAGCCATTTCCCAGGACCGGTGGGCTCCGCGAGCCGGTGGCGACCGCCGCTCTTACTCGGGCGCGGCCTCGGGAATGATGAAGTCCGACTTCTTCGAATCGGAGAACTTCACCCAGCAGTGCTCGGGGGAAGCTCCGGCCACGTCGGCGAGAGCGTCCTCGATCCGCTTGGCGATCTCGGCCTTCTGCTCCTCCGAGCGGCCCTCGTACCAGTGGATCTCCACGAACGGCATCGCTCCGGCCCCCGCTCAGCCGGCCAGGGCCGGTTCGAGTTCCTTGAGCAGCTTGCGCTTCGGCATCGCACCGACCATGCGCTTGACCATCTGACCGTCCTTGAACAGGATCATGGTCGGGACCGAGAGGACCTCATACTGCGCGGCAGTCCGCTGGTTCTCATCGATGTCGAGACTGAGAACCGTAATGTCGTCGCGCTCCCCGGCGATCTCTTCGAGGACGGGATGGAGAACTCGGCACGGACCGCACCAGGTCGCCCAGAAATCGACCAGGACGGCACCTTCCTGGTCAAGCACATCCTGCTTGAAAGACGAGTCGCTCACTGCGGGGAGGTTTGCCATCTCTTCTGTGTCTCCTGATCGATTGGTTTGAAAAGAACTGACCTCTGATCACTATACAAAGTGAAGTGATCCTTATCAAGTCGCCCCTCTGCGGGCAAGGTAGCGCAAGGCCGCAGAGCCCACCGGATCAGTCCTTCCGGCACCGCCGCCTCAGGGTCGACATCCTGATCGCCGGCACCCGCCAGGCGGCTTCGATCACGATCGAGCCGCTCATCTTCGAATCTCCGATTTCCCGCTCGCGGAAGGTGATCGGCACCTCGAGCACTTCGAACCCCGCCTTCAGGGTGCGGTAGGTCATCTCGACCTGGAAGGAGTAGCCGGAGGCGGAAACGGTATCGAGGTCGATCGACTCCAGGACCTCGCGGTGGAAGCATTTGAAGCCGCCGGTCAGGTCACGGACGGGCACACCGAGCACCATGCGCGAGTACAGGCTGCCACCGCGGCTGATCAACCGCCGCATGGGCCCCCACTCGGTGATCGCCCCTCCCGGTACATAGCGCGAGCCGAGCACAAGGTCGGCCAGCGCCGATGCGGCGATCAGCCGCGGCAGGTAGGCCGGAT
Organism: Solirubrobacterales bacterium; assembly: GCA_030835185.1. GTDB lineage: Bacteria > Actinomycetota > Thermoleophilia > Solirubrobacterales > 70-9 > 67-14. Next base: position 6,710 of record JAUQWL010000079.1, read on the forward strand.
CGTGCGAGAAGTCGGCGTCCATCTGGACGATCAGGTCCGCACCACCGTCGAGCGCCCGGCGAAAGCCATCGATGTAGGCGGGTCCGAGGCCTTCTTTGCGCGGGCGATGGAGAACCTCAACCCGGGGATCCGACGCGGCCAGACCGTCCGCTACCCGGCCGGTACCGTCCGGCGAGCTGTCGTCGACGATCAGGATGCGGTCTTCGGGTGAGAGCTTCGGCCCGAGCGCCTCGACCATCGCTTCGATGTTCCCGGCCTCGTTATAGGTCGGGAGGATGACCCAGACGGGACCGGAGGACTCTGACTCGGACGCGTACACACGCCGATGCTACGCCAGGAGGGGATCAGCGAACGCGCAGATGCCGGTCCGGCCGGCAGCTGAGCCTGCCACCTGAGTGCCCGGCGCCGGACGTCTCCCGGCGGAGGGCTGGAGCTGATCGGCCCGGCCCGGAAGACTCTGCGAACAGGCACCGGATCCTCATGCCGGAAACCGATTCGCAGTGGCTGGCGGCGGGTAAGTTACGGGAATGACCAACGCCCGGATCGCCGACGCCCTCGAGGAGCTGTCCGTCCTGTACCAGCTCGACGGCGCCGACCGTTACCGGGTCCTCGCCTATACGAACTCGGCGCGGACGATCCGCAACCACGGCAGTTCGGTCGAGGAGATGGCCCGCGCGGGCACGGTCACCGAGCTGCCGGGGATCGGCGAGACGCTCGAAGAGAAGATCCTTGCGCTGGTCGAGACCGGGGAGATACCGGCTGCGGCCGAGCTCAAGGAGAAGCTGCCGTCCGGACTGATCGAGATCAACCGGATACCCGGCGTCGGGCCCAAGACCGTGCGCCGCCTCCACGACGAACTGGACGTGACCGGGCCGGAAGACCTCCGGGCCGCGGCCGAGGCAGGCCAGGTCCGCAGCCTGAAGGGGCTGGGACCAAAAATCGAAGAGAACATCCTCGAAGGCCTCGACCGGCTTGAAGCCGAACCCGAAGGCCCGGAGCGAAAGACGCTCGACAGGATGCTGCCGCTGGCCGAGGAACTGGTCGGTGCCTTGCGGGGTCATCCGGACTGCGATCGGGCCGAGATCGCCGGCTCGGTTCGCCGTATGGCCGACACCTGCGAGGACATCGACCTGATCGCGACTTCGCACAGTCCGAAGAAACTGGCCACCTTCATCGCCGGTCACGAGTCGGTCAGCTCGTCCGGAAATGCGAGCGAGAACGGGATCCGGCTCGAGACACAGTCCGACATCGGGGTGGATCTGAGACTCGCCCGGCCCGAGGCCTTCGGCAACCTGCTCCAGCACTTCACCGGCTCTGCCGCTCACAACACCCGCCTGCGGGAAGCAGCGGTCGCCGAGGGCCTGCATGTTTCCGAACACGGAATCAAGGACGGCAAAACCGGGGAAAACGACCGCTTCCGTACCGAGGAGGAGGTCTACGAACGCCTCGGCTACAGCTACATCGAACCCACGCTCCGCGAGGACCGCGGCGAGCTCGAGGCGGCGCGGGAAGGCAAGCTCCCGGATCTCGTCGAACGCCGGCAGGTGCGCGGAGACCTCCACTGCCACACCACGCTCTCCGACGGCCGGAACACGTTCGAAGAGATGGCAGCGGCCGCACAGGAGCTCGGTTACGAGTACCTGGCGATCACCGACCACTCGGCCAGCCACGGCTTCGGGGACAACGTCGAAGCCGGTCGCCTGCTCGAACAGATAGAGGAGATCCGCCAGTTCAACGAGAAAGGCGGTGAGCTGCGGCTGCTGGCCGGGTCCGAGGTGAACATCCACCCGGACGGCACTCTCGACTACGAGGATGACGTGCTGGCCGAACTGGACTGGGTGATCGCTTCGATCCACACCGGCTTCAGCCGCTCCGAAGCGACCATGACCGCCCGCATGATCGCGGCGATCGAGCATCCTGAAGTCGACTGCATCGGCCATGCCTCCGGCCGCCTGCTGACCCGGCGCGATCCCTACCCGCTCGACTACGAAGCGGTCTTCGAGGCCGCCGCCAGGAGCGGCACCGCCTTCGAGATCAACGGCAACCCGAAGCGTCGCGACCTGTCCGATGTCCATGCCCGGATGGCGAGGGAGTACGGCGTGAAGATCGTGCTCAACACCGATGCCCACTCGACCGCCGGCCTCGAATACATGGCCTACGCGATCGCCACTGCCCGCCGCGGCTGGCTGGGCGCAGACGACATCCTCAACACCGCTCCCTGGTGGAAACAGCCACTCAGTAAGTAGTGAACCCGGGCGAACGGATCAGCTTCACCGGCTTGAAGGCAGAGCCCGACTCGACCAGGAAACGCACGCCGTCACGAAGCTCGATCGCCAGCACCGCCGACTCCCGGTTTCGCCAGGCCAGCGCCACAAGCAGCGCATAGCCGCTGCCGATCACGGCAACCTCCGGGAAAAGCAGGCCGATGCCGCCGGCAACCAGGACCGCGGCAAGGATCGGCCACAGGCGGGCAAACGCTACCCGGCCCGGCGAAGGCAGGGACACCCCCGGGCCTCCCGGAGTGACAGTCCGAGCCGACGCGAGCGGCCCGCGCATCCGCTCGGCCGAGCGTTCCGCCCCGCCGAGGCTCATGCCGATCCACGCGGCGGCCAGCCACCAGAGAGCACCTACCAGCAGGATCGTGGTGTCCTGTTCGCGCTGGGCGCCGATTGCGGCGATTGCCGCGAGCACCGTCGCTCCGCCGGCAGTCAGGAAGACCGTTGCCCGCAGGAGTTCGGCGAACGGCATCGGTCAGGCGGCGAGCGTGGCGATCATGTCGATCCAGTCGTCCGAACCGCCGACCACGAAGTCCGCGACCTCCATCAACTCGGGCGGTCCCTCGTCGGAATCGACGGCGACGATCAGGAGTTCGTCGATCTGACCCTTCCCCTGCATCGTCCTCAGGCGCTTGACGGCGTCCAGGTCGGTCTGGTCGTCTCCGGCGAAGACCACGGTGGTCAGCCCGCTGTCGGTCAGCAGCGCCTCGACCGCGCCGGCCTTGCCTTCCATGTCGGGAGGGCGAAGCTCCAGCACCTTGCGACCCCAGTGAGTCACCAGGCCGGCCGCGTGAGCCTGCTCGGCGATCGTCCGGACCAGGGCTTCGGTCCGCTCGCCGGCCCCCCGCCAGTGCAGGGCCTGGATCGGGCCCTTGTCCTCGACCCGGATCTTGGCGGTCACCCAGTGCGGACTGTCGTGAGAAGCCACGAAACGTGCCGCACGGTCAACCTGTTCGCCCTCCAGCACCATCGTCGGTCCGTCGCTGCCCGGTTCGAGCAGCTCGAGCCCGTGATTGCCGAAGTAGGTGATCGAGTCGGCACCGACCATGCGCCGGGCGACCCGGGCGGGTCTTCCGGTGACACAGGCGACGAGGCCGAGATCCTGGCTGAGCAGCTCGAGGCTGTGCTTCGCCTTGACCGGCACTTTCGCCTTTTCGGGACGATCGACGATCCGGCAGAGGGTCCCGTCGACGTCGCTCATCAGGGCCGATCGGCCCGGTTCTTTCAGCAGAAGCGAGAGCGGTGAGTCCTGGTTCATGGTCGTAGTATCGCCGGGATGGAGCCTGGACGAATCTGGAGCCTCGCATTGATCGGAACCGCTGCGGGAACGTTCAGCGGTCTTTTCGGCGTCGGAGGGGGCGCGGTCATCGTCCCGATGCTGATCGCACTGCTCGCCTACGGGGAACGCCTGGCGACCGGAACCAGCCTCGCGGCGATCGTCGTGATCGCGATCATCGCAGTCGCCCTGCAGGGCGGTGCCTACGGAAATGTCGACATCGGGACCGCCCTGATCCTCGCTGTCCCGGCCATCTTCGGCATCGTCGCGGGGACCTTCATCCAGCAGCGGATCCCGGAGAGAACGGTCTCGCTGATCTTCGCGATCCTGTTGATCGCGGTCGCCGCCGAGATGGTGCTCGGCTGATGGACCTCGCTCTGGCAATGGTGGTCTGCGGACTCGGCGGGGTCATCGGCGGTTTGATCGGGGTCGGTGGCGGGGCTGTCTTCGTCCCGGCGATGACCATCCTGCTGAGCAAAGGACAGGTTGAGGCCGAGGCGACTTCGCTGCTGATGATCGCACTGGTTTCGATTGTCGGGGCATGGCGTCAGCGCTCTTACGGGAACGTGAACGCCCGGGACGCGGCGATGATCGGGCTGCTCTCGCCGGTGGGTGTGCTGGTCGGCGTGGTCATCGCGAACGAGGTGCCCGAGCGGGCGCTCAGGATCGGCTTCGCGGCCCTTGCGCTCTACATGGCCTGGCGACTCCTCAGGCGGGCCTTCGGACCGGAGGATCCCGAGTCGGGGCAACCGGCGGACCCCTCCGGCGACGATCCGCCCGGGGCGGCCGGCTCACCGGCCTCCGGAGCCGCTCCCCCGGCCGGCCGGGAGTCTGCGGGTGCCGGCGACCCCCCACCTGCGGCCCGGCCTACAACGCCATGATCTCCGCCACCCTGCGATGAGGACGGGCATCCGTCCGAAAGGCGGTCCGTACATCCCGGTCGGGGAGATCACCCTCAGGGCCTCGCGCTCCTCGGGACCCGGAGGCCAGCACGCCAACGTCACCGCCTCGCGCATCGAAGCCGTCTTCGACGTGCGGCGCTCGGGTTCGCTGACCGCGAACCAGCGCGAGCGGGTCATCCGCAAGCTCGGTCCGACCGTGACCGCGATCGCCCAGGACGCCCGCTCCCAGTCCCGCAACCGCGAACTCGCCCTCGAACGACTGGAGTCGAAACTGGCCGGTGCACTCGCCGTACCCCGCCGACGCCGGGCCACCCGGCCGACGCGGGCTTCGGGCGAACGCCGGCTCAAGGCGAAAAAGGCACGTTCACAGAAGAAGAAGCAGCGCGGACGCCCGAGTCAGAACGAGTGGGACTGAGCCGACTCCGGAAAGACACGACGCGTGAGGAGGCATCCCCTCCGGTTCGTACCCTGTTGTCAACGACACCCCCGCAAGGGCTCCAGAGGAGGGGCCAGAGCAAATCATGATCTTCATCGGACTGACCATCGGAATCATTCTCGGCACCATTGTCGGCTACCTCGTGGCCTCCAGGTCCGACGGGGACACCCGATCCCGGCTGACCACGGCGGAAGCCGAAGTCGCCGCCAAGGATGAGTTGCTGCGCGCCCAGGCCGAAAACCACGCCCGGCAGATAGAGATGATCCGGGCCGACCGCAAACAGCTTTCGGAGGAGATGACGGCGATATCCGGTGAAGTCCTGAGCAAGACCTCGAAGCAGCTTTCGGCTGAGATCGCCGAACGCCAGAAGCTGGAGCGCGAGCTTGCAAAGAACGAGCTCGACAAGCGTACGGTCGAGATCAAGACTGCGGTCAACCCCGTGACCGACAAGCTCGCCGAGGTGCAGCAGAAGGTCGATTCGCTCGACAAGGAGAGGGTCAAGGCCCAGGGTGAGCTCGGAGACCAGCTGAAAGTCCTCAGGGAGGGGGTCGGCAACCTGGCCACGGAAGCCGGCGGCCTCACAGCGGCCCTGCGAAAGCCGATGGGCCGGGGGTCCTGGGGCGAGGTCCAGCTGCGCAACGTGATCGAGCTGGCCGGGATGATCGAGCACTGCGACTTCGAGACCCAGTTCACCGTCGAGGGTGACAACGGCCGCCTCCGCCCCGACGTAATCGTGAACATGCCGGGTGACAAGACGGTCGTCGTGGACGCCAAGGCACCGATGGAGGCGTTTCTCGAAGCCCAGGAAGAGGAGGACGAAATCAAGCGCCAAAGTCTGCTGGCCCGGCACGCCCGCCAGGTCCGGGATCACATCAACGTTCTCCGCACGAAGGACTACCAGTCACAGTTCGAGAACAGCCCGGAACTGGTGGTCATGTTCGTCCCGAGCGAGGGGCTCTACCACGCCGCCCTTGCCGAGGATTCGCTGCTGTTGGAGCACGGCCTGAAGGAAAAGGTCCTGATCGCTACCCCGACCACGTTGATCGGTCTGCTCCGCGCGATCAACTACGGCTGGGGCCAGGAGACGATCGCCCGCTCGGCACAGGAGATCGCCACCGCCGGCAAGGAGCTTCACAAACGAATCCTCACCTTCGCCGAACCGCTCAGCAAGGTCGGCAAGTCACTCGACACCGCCGCCGAGAACTACAACAGGGCAATCCGTTCGTACGAGTCGAGGATAGTTCCCCAGCTCAAGCGGATGGAGGACGCAGGAGCGAAGTCCTCGAAGGAAATCGAACCCGGCCCGACCGTCGATACGACGCTGCACAGCATCGCGATCGAAGCTCCGCCCGCCGAAGGCGACCAGCCCGACTCCTGACTTCGGGTCAGTGGATGCCGTGCTCTCGACTTCGGGTCAGTGGATGCCGCGTTCGAGGGCGGTCTTGACCTGGGCGTCGACGGCGTTGAGGCGGTAGAGGGCGATCGCTTCAGGCGAAGGAAAGTGGCGCAGGCGCAGCGCGTCGGTGCCGTGGTGGCACATCACGCAGGAGAGAAGCGCATCCCGCTCGCCGCGTTCGAGGCCGGCCGAAGCCTCGGTGATCAGCTCGGCCCCGATCTGAAGGTGGCCGAGAGTGCGGCCACGCTCGGTCAGACCGATCTCGGCACCGTAGGTGAACTCCCCCGTCTTGCCGATGTCGTGGATCAGCGCGGCGGCCATCAGCAGGTCCGAGTTGAGCCGGGGGTGCAGGGTGCAGGTTTCGGTCACCAGGGTGCCGACTGCGACCGTGTGTTCGATCAGCCCGCCCACGTAGGAGTGGTGCCCGGCGCGGGTACAGGGCGCGCGACGAAACTCCGCGGCGGCCGGTCCGGCGAAAAGCAGCGTTTCGACCACGTTCCGCAGCCCCTGATTGTGGATCTCACGGCCGAGGTGCTCGAGAAAACCCTCGAGCTCGTCCCGGTTGCGGTAGGCGACCGGCAGGAACTCCGTGGGATCGACCTCCTTCGGATCGACCTTCACCGCCGATTCGACCTCGGCGCTCAGCTGTCCGCGAAAGCGCTCCACCCTTCCGCGGACCGAAATCACGTCGCCGCGTTCGAAACCGAGGCCGATCCGGTCGACCTCCCGAAACAGACGGGCCGGAATCGTGCCACTGCGGTCGCGCAGCTCGAGGCTCAGGTAGGCCGATCCGTTGCGGGCGGTGAGCCGGTCCTTCCGGGCGCAGACGTAGGTACCCGCGAAGGCCTGGCCAGGAGTCAGTTCGGTCACCGTCGTGCCCGTCCCCGCGCTCTGTTTCGATCCCGCACTTTCCACTGAGCACATCCTGACCTAACCGCCAGACAACCGCGAATTCGTGGGACGGAGACCTCCCATCCTCTAAATTGGACAGATGGATCATTTGAGGTGGGAGATGAACCCGCCGAAACTGAGGAGTCCGATTCTCGTCTGCGCCTTCCGCGGATGGAACGACGCCGCCTCGGCCGCCTCCTCCGCGCTGGAGACGCTCTGCGACTCGCTGGAAGTCGACGTCCTTGCCGAACTGGACCCCGAGGAGTACTTCGACTTCCAGGCGAACCGGCCGACCATAGCCTTTTCCGACGGCACCCACCGGAGGATCGAGTGGCCTCGAAATACCTTCATCGCCGCCCGCGCCCAGGGCGCCGAGCGGGACCTCGTCCTGCTCGACGGCACCGAGCCCAACCTCAAGTGGCGGACGTACTCGGAGACCGTGGTCAAAGTGGCCGAGTTCCTCAAGGTGGAGACGGTCGTCGCGCTCGGCTCGCTCATCGCCGAAGTCGCCCACACGATGCCGGTGCCGATCACCGGCCTGGCCTCCGACGACAGCCTGATCGAGCAGCTGGACCTCGACCGCTCCGACTACGAAGGCCCGACCGGCATCGTCGGCGTAATCCACGACCGTTGCCGGGCCGCCGGGCTGCCGTCGGCGTCGCTCTGGGCCGCGATCCCACACTACGTCGCCGCGGTTCCCAACCCGAAGGCCGCGCTGGCACTGAGCGAGCGACTCGAACGCATCACCGGGGTCGCCGCCGACCTCTCCGGTCTCCAGGAGGAAACCGCCTCGTACGAAGAGCAGATCGGCCGGGCGGTTTCGGCAGACCCCGAGGTGGAAGAACTGGTCACCCGGATCGAGAGCGAGCAGCGCAAACGGGGCGAAGACGACCCCGAAGTCACGAGCGGCGAGGCGCTGGCCATGGAGTTCCAGCGCTTCCTCAAGCGCCAGGGCAACGAGTAGCTCAGGCCTCCGAGGCCGGGCAGACCGTCCTGAAGTCACACCAGCCGCAGACCGCCGGTGAAGGCCGCGGCTCGAAGTCCTGGCCGAGGATGCCCTCGCCCACCTCGAGCGCGGTCCGCTCGACCCGCTCGCGGTCGTCCGGTCCGGCTTCGACCTCGACCTTCTCACCCTCGAGCACGTAGTAGTAGCTGCCGGCTTCGATCTCGGTATCCCAGGCCTCCCGGGCGCCGAGCCGGTAGAGCGCCAGCTGGATGTCTCCGCCGTGACGGCCGCTGTCGACCCGCTGGCCCGTCTTGTAGTCGATCACCTCGAAACTGCCGTCCTCGCGGCGGTCGACCCGGTCGACCCGTCCCCTCAGGTAGTGCGAGCCGATCCGGAACTCGAACTGTCGCTCCAGCCAGACCGGTTCGGACGAGGAGGCCCGCTCGCTTTGCCAGTACCTCTCCATCGCGGCCACCGCGCGGTCACGGAACTGGAGCTCATCGTCGGAGTCGCCGAAGCCGGTGCGCCGCCAGCCCGCGTCCAGCATTTCCATCAGATCCTCCAGCCCGGCCGGCGACGGGGCCGTCTTCGGGTCGTGGAAGCGCTGGAGCACGTTGTGGATCAGGATGCCGAAGCGCTGGTTGATCGTCGGTGCCCTGGGAATCCCGAACACCCGGGCGAACTTGTACTTCAGCGGGCAGGTCAGGTACAGGTCGAGGTCGGAGGCGGACAGCCTCAGATCACCGCCACGCTTCGGGATGAAAGCGGCCAGCGAGGGCTCCGCTCGCGAGTCGACGAGGTCCTGGCGCAGGCCGCGTTCCCTCTCGTTGTCGAGCAGGTAGGGATCGAGCGTCGACCGCTCCAGTTCGGCCAGCTGTTCGGGCGTCGCCACCTGTCCGAGCAGGCCGTTGACGGCCTCGATCGCCTCCGGATCCACGCCGCCGCCGGAACGCTGGGCCAGCGCGGCCAGCTTGAGCAGCTCGAGGTAGCGGGCGATCGCCCGGTTGAGGTCCGTCGGGGTGTCCAGCCGCGGCTCGATCAGCTCCCGCCCGGCCCGCCAGGAGGCTTCGAGCACTTCCTCGCGCATCATCCGATAGGTCGAGTGGAGGTCCTCCGCCGGTCCGAACAGCTCTTCCTGATGCACTTCCTCGATGGCCGGCGCGGCGTTGAAGGCGTCTTCCTGAGGCCCCGGCGGGATCGTCCGGTCGGCTTCGGTGCCGATCCGCGAGAGCACCACCGCCTCACCGGCCGAGGCGATCGCCGCGGCCAGCGCGGGGCGCTCGCCGTCGCTGGCCCGCTCGAGACCGAGCATGTACGTCCGCCGCCAGCTTCCGCCCCTGACCCCGTCCCAGGCGACGACCCGGACCTTGTCCGCCCGCGGTGCGAGCGGACCGTCGGACGGCTCCAGACCGGTGTCGGCGAGAGCGGTGACAAATGCGATGAAGTCCCGGGTCGATCCGGCCGGCTCACGGCGACGCCACCCGGTGGCGACCTCGGCAAGCCTCGAAAGGGCGAGCAGGCGTTCGGCGGCTTCGGGCCTCGCGGCGAACATCCCCTGGCGCCGGAAGCCGATGCGCTCGATCAACCTCCTGACGAAAGCGTCCGGCCGGTGGCCGTCCAGAGCGCCGGAGGCCGCGCGATAGAGCCTGAGCAGAGCGGCCAGGCGTTCCCGGCCTTCCGGGGATACGCGCGGACTCTCGAGTGCCGCCTCGCAGGCGGAGATCAGATCCAGCTTCCGCCGGCGGGCGATCACGATGAGCTGGGCGAGATCGACCGAACGGAGTTCGATCGGCGGACGGGTGAGGGCCCTCGTGACCGCAGTGCCGTCGTTCGGATCGGCCAGCGCCCTGAGCCAGGCGACCGTGTCGCGGACCTCGGGCATCCTGAAAAGCGAGGAGCCTCCCGAAATCGCGACCGGAACGCCCCTGTCCTCTATCGCCGAGGCGACCAGCTGGCCGTCGCGGTTCGGATCGGCGACCGCCACCGCGATCGATTCCGGATCCACCCCTTCGGCGACCAGATGCTCGACCTCCCGCGCGACCACCTGA
>JAUQWL010000080.1 GCA_030835185.1 Solirubrobacterales bacterium
ACCGCCGGACCCAGGGGGAGGGGAGGCCCGACGGTTGTTGCTGATGTGCGAAAAAGCGAACCCGGCGGGGCAGTCTGGGGGAGATCCCCACCGGGTTCTTGTGTCTCGTCCAACAGGGAAGATAGGGAGAGGCTCTAAACCGGCCCTAAAGGTGTCCTAACGGTTTCTTTCGCATTCTCACCGGGCAAGCGGCAGGGTGACCGTAAACAAGGCGCCGCCCTGCGCGGAGTCGCCGACGGTTGCGCTCCCGTCATGTTCGATCGCGATCGCCTGGACGATGGCCAGGCCGAGGCCTGTGCCTTTGGAGGATGCGCGGTCTCCGGGTCCCACGCTACGAACGAAGCGGTCAAAGATCTTCGAGCGGACGTCATCCGGAACGCCCGGTCCGTCGTCGCCGACGGAGAGGATCGCCATCCCTGAATCCTGCGATGAAGTCACGCCGACGGTGATCAGCGTGCCCGCGGGCGTGTGTCGCACGGCGTTTTCCACCAGATTGATCACGATGCGGTGGAGATCGTCGGGGTTTCCGCTCACCGGCACCTCTTCGTCGGTTTCGAGTTCGATCCGGTGTTCACCTGCCAGCGGGTCGACCTCTTCGACCGCATTCGCTGCGATCGCCGAAAGGTCGCAGGCCACGTGCTGCGGAGTACGGCCGGAATCGGCCCGGGCGAGGATCTGGAGGTCGGCTACCAGCCGGCACATGCGCTGGGATGAGCGCAGCGCAGACTCGACCGACTCCAGTTCGTCCTCCCGGTTTGACGAGCGACCGAGGGAGTCGTCGAGGAGCTCGAGGTTGGCCAGCACGCTGGTCAGCGGGGTTCGAAGCTCGTGGGATGCGTCGGCGATGAACTCCCTCTGCCGGACCAGAGACCGCTCCCGTTCGGTCCTCGCGAGCGAGAGTTCGTGGAGCATGCCGTTGAAGGTCCGGGTCAGCTCGGCGACTTCGTCGTCGGCGACCGGCTCTTTCAGCGTCACCGAGGGATCACGGGTGCGGGCGATCTCGCGTGCGGCCGAGGTCAGTCCGGAAACCGGCCTCATCGCGCGACGGGAAAGCACCACGCCGGCGAGCGCAGCGAGCAGGGTGGCACCGAGGGTCCCGGCGAGCACCGAGATCCAGACCCGGCCGATCGACTGGTCGAGGCGATCCACCGGCCTGGCGAACTGGACGAAGCCGGGTGGAATGAGTTCGCCCCGGAGCGGCAGGAGGGCAACCGTTGCGATCTGGAATTCACCGCTGTTGATCACTCCTTCGCTGGTGACCGGCGCAGTTTCGGGAAACTGGCTCGTCGAGTAGGAGCGCTGGTTCGCCAGCAGGGTGAGCGAGGCCGGGCCGTTCGCCTGGGCAAATACGCGCCCCAGTTCCGATGACGGCGGATAGCCGGGCGTCAGCCGGACATTCTTGCGCACGTCCTGGGCGAGCTTCCGGGCGGCGGTCATCGTCTCGGCTTCGTAGTTTTCCCGCAGCTGCTGGGTCGTGAACTGGCCGACGGCAAGGCCGAAGGCGACCAGGATGACAAAGGTCAGCCCGGATGAAACCGCGGCGAGTTTCCATCGGATCGGCCAGCGGGAAGGCCATTTGCGGGACTGCCGCAGGCGGCTGAGGTATGCCACGATCCTCAGCCCTTGATTACGTAGCCGGCTCCGCGCTTGGTGTGGAGGATGCGCGGTTCGCCACCCTCCTCGAGCTTGCGCCGGAGATTGGAGATGAAGACGTCGATGGTGTTGGTTTCATCGAGTCGGTCGTATCCCCAGACCTCTTCCAGCAGGCGCTCCCTCGAGACGACCAGTCTCTGGTTGCGCATCAGGTATTCGAGCAGTTCGAATTCGCGTTTGGTCAACTCGATCTCCCGGTCGCCGCGGCGGGCCTCCTGGAGGTCGGGATTGAGGATCAGATCGCCGACCGTGACCATGGCCGACCCGCGGGGGGGCGTGCGTCGGAGCAGGGCCCGGATCCTGGCGAGCAACTCCGAGCGATCGAACGGTTTGCTCAGATAATCGTCGGCGCCGCTGTCGAGGCCGGTGACCCTGTCTTCGGGGTCGGCGCGGGCGGTCAGCATCAGAACCGGAACCTCGCTGGTCTCCCGGATCCGGTCGCAGACCTCGATCCCGTCCATACCGGGCAGCCCGAGGTCGAGCAGGACGAGATCCGGGGCGAACTCGGGCATCATCTCGAGAGATTCCGGTCCGTCCAGGGCAGTGCGGACCTCGTATCCCTCGGCACGCAGGGTGCGCCGCAGAACATCGACGATGTCTTCGTCGTCTTCGATTATGAGGATTCGCCCTCCGACGGAATCCGCTTCGCTCAACATGCTGGCAGTCTAAGCGGTGCCGGTCCCGGGTCGGTGGCGCAGCGTGAACACGGGCCGATTCCGGCATCGGGGAAGGTTTCGCTGCCTCTTCGTAGAACAGGGAAAGATGTTTGTCCGCAGATCAAGGCGCGGTGGAAAACGGCGTCCGGGCAGGGGCGCCGTCAAGGCCACCCCGGCAGATCCGAAAACCGGCTTGGACCAGCGCCATCTCGACCTGATCGGCCTCGGTCTGATCCTGATTGCCGTCTACCTCGTCTTCGTGCTCTATTTCGGCTGGGAGGGCGGACGTCTCGGGTCCGAACTGAGCGACGGCCTCACCTACCTGCTCGGCGTGGTGGCATACCTTGTTCCGCTCGCTCTGTTTGCCACCGGTGGGATCTTGATGTTCAGGCCGGCGCTGCCGTCGACGCGACCGCTGCGCACCGGTGCCGCCCTGCTGCTGGCTGGCATGCTGCTGGCTTTTGCCGCCGGGACGTTCGGTCTCGCCGGCGGACGGACGAACAACGTGGCTTACTTCGATCCGGGCTGGTTTCCCGATCACGGTGGGGTGGCCGGCGAGTCCTTCTACTGGCTTTTTGCGACGCTGCTTCAGCCGTTCGGGGCTCATCTGGTTGCGGTATTCGCCCTGCTGGCCGGGCTCCTGCTGCTCACCGGCACCACCGTCGCTGCGGTGGTTTCGAGAAGTGGGAGCGCGCTGAGGAAGGCCGGCTCCACCTCCGCCGAGGCGACGCGGGTGCTGACCAGGTCGGGTGCCGGCAGCGAAAGTGCGGAGACGGCCGGCGGGCAGGCTGAAACGGTTGCGTTGAGCGACGAGGCGGAGGCCGTCGGGCCCGGCGGCGGGGATCCGGCCCCGCTGCTGCCGGAGGACGACACCGGAGATGGCCGGGAGCCGGCTTCGCCGATCGAGGTCGATATCTGGGGTGAGCAGAGCGACGAGCCCGGGCTCTCGACGGTGACCGAACCGCTGGAGGCGATCGAGATCTTTCCCGGTAGCGCCGACCCGGATGAATCGCAAACCGGGATCGGAGCCGACGCGCCGACCGAAGAGTTCGAGCTTCCTGGCACGATCACCGACGACTTCGACGAAGAGCTCGCCGGTCTCGAGGGCGGGGTCGATCCGGTCCCGGCGCCCGGGGAGCCCGTCAGGCCCGTCGGTGAGCAGTTGCCGCTGACGCCGATGGGCAAGGAGCGCGGCGCAACCCGCTCCGAGCAGATTGCCTATCGTCCGCCGCCGGTCAAGGTGCTGGACCGCGGAAGGAAGAACAGCGGCCCCGATCCGGTCGAACAGAAGGAGCTCGCTCGCAAACTGGTCGAGACGCTCGGGCATTTCGGGGTCGAGGCCTCGATCGTCGGTGTGGTGACCGGCCCACACGTGTCGCGCTTCGAACTCCAGCTGGCACCGGGTACGAAGGTGAAGAAGGTCAGCGAGCTGGCCAACGACATCGCCTACGCCCTTGCGTCGACCGACATTCGCATCCTGGCGCCGATTCCGGGAAAGCAGGCGGTCGGTGTCGAAGTGCCCAACTCCAGCCGGAACATGGTCAGGCTCGGCGACATCTACAAGCGGACCGAAGCACAGGACTCACCGCTCCGCGCCTGGCTGGGCAAAGGAATCGACGGCAAGCAGGTCTCGACCGACCTGGCGACGATGCCGCACATCCTGGTGGCAGGGACGACGGGATCGGGCAAGTCGGGCTGCGTCAACGCGATCCTCTCTTCGATCCTGATGCACTCTTCACCGAACGACGTGCGCCTGGTGCTGGTCGACCCGAAGCAGGTCGAACTGAACCACTACGAGGCCGTACCCCACCTGCTGACCCCGGTAGTCACGAACCCGAAGCTCGCCGCGAACGTGCTGACCAATCTGATCGCCGAGATGGAGAGCCGCTACGGGCTGATGAAGGCGACTCGAGCACGGAACATCAAGGACTACAACCAGATTCAGACCGAGGCCGGCGAACCCGGCCTGCCGTACATCCTCTGCGTGATCGACGAACTCGCCGACCTGATGATGGTCGCCCCCGCCGACGTCGAGTCCTCGATCATCCGCCTCGCTCAGAAGTCCCGGGCCACGGGAATCCACCTGGTCCTGGCAACCCAGCGGCCTTCCACCGACATCATCACCGGCACGATCAAAGTCAACATTCCGTCGAGAATCGCGTTTGCCGTCTCGTCGCAGACCGATTCCAGGGTGATTCTCGACCAGGGCGGCGCCGAGTCGCTGCTCGGCCAGGGCGACATGCTGTTCCGCGGACCGGGTACGTCGAAGCTTCAGCGCATCCAGGGGGCGTTCGTCTCGGAAGAGGAGATCGCCAGGATCACCGACCACTGGTCGGCCCAGGGCGAGCCCGACTTCGAACAGGAACTGCTGAACGAGAGCATTCCGGTCAAGGAAGGTTCGTCGGATGGCGATTTCGACCCGGACCAGGATGACCTCCTCGACGAAGCGATCCAGCTGGTCGTCGATACTGAGACCGCTTCGGTTTCAATGATCCAGCGCAGGCTCCGGGTCGGATACACGCGGGCCGGTCGCCTGGTCGACATGCTCGAGAGACGCGGTGTGATCTCCGGGTACGAAGGTTCGAAACCGCGCCAGGTTCTGATCACCGCGGCCGATCTCCCGCGCGTGCTCGGAGGGGGACCGCCCGAGACAGAAGCGGACGGTGGCGACGGGGAGGACGCTGAAGAGCACGGTCCGACGGAACAGGAGGCGGCGGCCGGGCAGGTTCCGGCCGGTCGGACCGAGCCCGTTCCGGCAAACAACTCCTGACCTGCCCCGGTCACGCCGTAGGCAGGCGGGAGGGGCCGGGCGCTAGGCTCGGAGCCGAGTGATGGCTGAAACGAGCCAAGAAACCGTGAAGGCCGGCATCCTGGTGACCGGCACCGAGGTCCTCACCGCGGTGATTCGCGATGAGAACGGCCCGTGGCTTTCCGGGCGAATGCTCGAACTCGGAGTGGAACTGGTCGAGATCATGGTCGTCGCGGACCGGCCGGCGGACCTGCTGGCCGGCCTCGAGCACATGAAGAGTGCCGGAGTCGATCTGATCGTGACCACCGGCGGCCTCGGTCCCACCGCCGACGATCTGACCGCGGAAGTAGTGGCCGAGTTCACCGGGCGGCCGCTGAAGCTCGACGAGGGAATGGAAGCAAAGATCGCGGCGATCCTCCGGAGGTACGCCGCCACCACGCCGATCGACCTGAGTGTCGACGCGATGCTTGCCGCCAATCGCAAGCAGGCGATGGTGCCGGACGGCGCCGTGGTGCTCGATCCGATCGGCACCGCTCCCGGCCTCGCCGTGCCGGGCGAGGACCTGGTGGTGCTGGTTCTTCCCGGCCCGCCGCGGGAGTTGCGACCGATGTGGGAGGACGCACTCAGGCTGCCGATGCTTCAGCGGGTGCTGGAGAGGGCGACACCGCTTCTGTCGTACCGCCTGCGGATGTTCGGCACCCCCGAATCCGAGCTGGCCTCTTCGTTGAGGGAAGTCGAGGCAGGTGGCCTGAACATTTCGAACCTGGAGGTGACCACCTGCCTGAGGCGGGGTGAGGTGGAGATCGACGTGCGCTACCGGCCAGCGGCAGCCGCTGAGGCCGAGGCCCTCCGCGACGCACTGGCTCAACGTCACGCGCACACTCTGTTCAGCTTCGACGGTACGACGATCGACTCGATCGTGGCCGGTCTGCTTCAGGGCCGGAGTCTGGCGCTGGCCGAGTCCTGCAGTGCCGGACTGCTGGCGGCGAGGATCACCGACACGCCCGGAGCTTCCGGGTATTTCGCTGGCGGAGTCGTTACTTACTCGAACAGGGCCAAGACGGATCTGCTCGGGATCGACCCCGGCCTGATCGAGGCACATGGCGCCGTTTCCCCCGAGGTGGCCCGGGAGATGGCCACCGGTGCGCTCGAGCGCTTCAAAGCCGACGTCGCCGTTTCGATCACCGGCGTCGCCGGCCCCGGCGGAGGCACGGAAGAGAAGCCGGTCGGCTTCGTCTGCTTCGAGGCGATCACGGCCGAAGGCGGCTCGCAGGTGCGGAGTCTGGTGATTCCGGGAGATCGCAGCGACATCCGCGAGCGCTCGGCTCTGGTCGGCATGCACCTGCTTCGCCGGCTACTCTCGTGACCCTTTCTTGAAGGCTATTTCAGCTTTGTAAGCCATTTGCGACGGCCGACGGTCGAGAGTCTGAACTGTGGTCGCGACGGTCGGTCTTTCGTCCGACGGCGACCGTAAGGTTTAGATCCGAACTCACGTTCGATCGAGCCGAACGAACCGAACAATGCGATGCGGCCCCAGTTGGTCGCGGCGAGGTGATTTCCAGATGAGCGCAAACAGGATCAATGACATGGAGCCGGGGACCGACAAAGAGGTCAAGGCCCGTAACTCGGCACTCGATGCTGCCAAGAGCCAGATCGAGAAGCAGTTCGGTGCAGGCTCGCTGATGAAGCTCGGCGACAAGGCGGCGCTCAGCATCGAGGCGGTCTCGACCGGAGCCCTGCCGCTCGACATCGCTCTCGGAGTGGGCGGAATCCCGCGTGGGCGGATCATCGAGATCTTCGGACCGGAATCCTCGGGCAAGACGACCCTCGTCTACCACATCATCGCCGAGGCCCAGAAGCGCGGTGGCGTCTGTGCTTTCATCGACGCCGAGCATGCGATCGATCCCGTGTATGCGCGCAGGATCGGCGTGAACACGGACGAGCTTCTGATCTCTCAGCCCGACTATGGCGAGCAGGCGCTCGAAATCGTCGACGTCCTGACCCGCTCCGGTGCGGTGGACGTGGTCGCGGTCGACTCGGTTGCCGCACTGACGCCGCGCGTGGAGCTCGAGGGGCAGATGGGAGAGGTCACGGTCGGCCTCCAGGCACGGCTGATGTCCCAGGCACTGCGAAAGCTGGCCGGCAACCTCAACCGGGCCAACACCATGTGCCTGTTCACCAACCAGATCCGCGAGAAGATCGGGGTTTCTTTCGGTTCTCCCGAAACGCAGCCGGGTGGACGCGCGCTCAAGTTCTATTCATCCCAGCGGCTCGACATCCGACGGATCGAGACCCTCAAGGACGGCACCGAGGCGGTTGCCAACCGGGTCCGGGTGAAGGTCGTCAAGAACAAGGTGGCAGCTCCGTTCAAGCAAGCCGAATTCGACATCGAGTACGGCCTCGGTATCTCCCGCGAGGGCAGTCTGATCGACCTCGGCATCGAGCACGATCTGGTCCAGAAGTCGGGCTCATTCTT
>JAUQWL010000081.1 GCA_030835185.1 Solirubrobacterales bacterium
CGCCCTGGTCCGCAAGTTCTACGAAGAGGCGATCAACCAGAAGGACCCGACCGCCTGCGAGCGGCTGCTGACCGACGACTTCGTCCACAACAACGTCTTCCGCGGCCGCGCCGGCCAGCAGGAGGCGATCAACGCTTTCACCTCCGCCTTCCCCGACCTCAGGAACGAGATCCTGATGACCGTCGCCGAAGAAGACAAGGTGGCAGCCCACCAGAAGTGGATCGGAACCCACGAAGGGGAGTTCCTGGGAATCGAGCCCACCAGCCGCAAAGTCACCTTCACCTCGACCGCCATCCTCCTGATCCACCAGGGCCTGATCGCCCAGGCCTGGGACGAGGTTGACCTGCTTGGGATTCAGACGCAGCTGACTGAGGACTGACACGGCGGCGCTTTTCCCAGTCCGCGGCAGCGACGGATGATGTCACGCTGAAACCTCTGAAACAGTCGGCCGCTGGCGTTCGCGGCATCCGGCAGATCCGCCCTGCGCAGTTCCGTGATTTCAGCGGACCCAGCAATGCTGCCGCGGGTCCCACGTCCCGGCAGCCGTTCCGTCCAATGGGGGATCGAGGAACGGTCGGACGATGTCGAGAGCCTCGTCGAGGGTGCGTGCCACCGGCAGCAACGAGCGGCCCGCCTCCGCCGCGTATCCGCGCTCCCACAGCTCACGGTCGGGGACGTCGAACTCTGGCGGCAGGGCGATCCGTCGGCGGTGTGACTCGGACGCGAGGGCGGCCATCTGCGCCCCCGCCTCGACAGACGCCGCCCTCACGATGGCGACAAGATCAACGAGATCCTTGTACCGGGTGGATGGCACCTCGCTGCCCCCGTACCGGTCAAAGGTCGCGACCACCTTGTCTGCGATGTGATCGACGAGGGGGTACACGCGGTATCCGTGCTGCTCCACGTTCGGCATCGCAACGCGCGCAAGCGCCGGCATGTCCTCGGGCTCGCCGGTCATGATGACGTCGGACCCCACAAGATCCGCATGGAACTCCGCCCACACCGTCGTCCCGACATACGCCGTGGTTGGAAGGCGGACGCCGTCGGCAGCGTTGCCGACCGCGTGCGGCGGACCGACATCAAAGCGGAACCAGTCGCCAATGTCCGTCGCAGCCGCCTCGCGCAGCTCGCGCTCCGCGACGTCGGCCGCGAGGCCGCGACACAGGTCGATGTCGATCGTCGCGCGCACTCCGATATCGCGGGCGAGAAGCGCGGTCGCGCCCTTCACGATCCATCCCTCATCAACGAGATAAAGGCGTTCGAGCAACCGGTCGTACGCCATCTGCCGCTGGAGCTGCGGCAGCGTCCATCGACTCTCCTTCGCCGCGTTCCTGAGCCTGTCTGTCAGCGCGCGGCGAAAGGTCGCGGGACTGGCGTACCCGTCCCTGTCAGGCATTCAGGCCTCCGTTCGCCTTGTCCGACGACGGATCGTCGCGGAGGTGCTCCGACGTGATGCCGGTCCGGGCTTCGCGGGCTTGCTCCATCCACCGCGCTGTTTCCGGGTCCCCCACCAGATCAAGGAGCCAGCGCAGCACTGCCACACCGTCGCCGCGGCGCAGTCCCAGGCCCGTTGCCCGCGGTCCAAGCTTCTCCACGAATGCGCCGGCGTGGTCGTCGGCCCCGCGCAGAGCGTCGGCGACCACGTGGCCGACCGCCTCGGGATCCTCGCG
>JAUQWL010000082.1 GCA_030835185.1 Solirubrobacterales bacterium
TCTCGACCGCCACATCGCCGTCCACGCCAACGGCGAGGAGATCACTGGCGACGAGATCCGCCGGGCGACGGCCGAACTACTTGCCGAGCGGCTCGACCGCAGCCTGCCGCTCTGGCGGATCGACATCGCACCGACGACCGGCGGTGGCACCGCACTCATCTGGCGGATCCACCACGTGATGGCCGACGGCGCGACCGCGATGCGGCTGGCCCGCCGGATCCTCTGGGACGGGCACGAAACCGACGGGACCGAGAGTCGCAGACTCCGGCACGAAGCCGCATCCGAGCGGGACCACGAACGTCGGCGACGGCACCTGCTCGGCCTCTACGAGCGGGAGTTCGCCCGGTCTTCTTCGGCTTCCCCCTTCGACGGCGACCCCGGCGCGGCCCGAACGGTCTCCTTCGCGACCGTTTCGCTGTCCGAACTCCACGACTCGGCGAAGTCGCTCACAGGAGCGACGCTGAACGATGCGGTCCTGGCCGTGATCGCCGGCGCGCTTCGCCACTGGATGGACATTCACGACGGGGTCCGGGCCGACTCGCTGCGGGTCAAGGTGCCGGTCAGCCTCCACCACGGCGACGACGGCCTGGCGAACCGCGACTCCTACTTCTCGGTGCCGCTGCCGCTCGGAGAGCCGGACCCGCTACGGCGGCTGCGCGCGATCACCGAGGCCACGAGCGAGCGCAAGATCGACCACGACGCCGAAGAACTCGACCAGATCCTGCGCAGCGTGTCCGGCAGGTCGAAGCGCCTCGGCCACCTGCTGGGAAAGGCCGAAGCGAGTCCCCGCCGCTTCGCTTTCAGCGTTTCCAACGTGAAGGGGCCGCGCAGCCCGGTCACGATCGGGGGAGCGCCGGTGGAAACGATCCATTCGGTGGTCGAGATCGGCCGCCACCATGCCCTGCGGATCGCGGTCCTGTCGGTCGACGACCGGCTTTGCTTCGGCTTCTGTGCCGACCCGGAGCTGGTCGCCGACCTCGAAGAGATGGCTGCCGGTGCCGAGAAGGAAGCCGGGCTGCTCGATTCTCTGGCACGGGGCGGACCCTGAGTTCAGTCTAGACTCAAAATATGAGTACGGGAAGCACGACCGGTGAATCGGGCGGGGGAAACGAGCAGTCGACCCCGACCCTGCCGACGGCCGCGGTCGAGGACTACGCCAAGGCGATCTACTCGCTGACCGGCTGGGGTCCGGAGACCGCCTCGACCAATGATCTCGCGGCGCGGCTGGGCGTCAAGGCGGGCTCGGTCTCGGCGATGATCAAGAAGCTCGACGACGCCGGCCTGGTCGAGCGCGTTCCGTACCACGGGGTGCGGCTCACCGCCGACGGCACCCGGGTGGCGCTGGCAGTGCTGCGGCGACACCGGCTGCTCGAGCTCTTTCTGGCCGAGGTGCTCGACGTTCCGTGGGAGCGGATCCACGACGAGGCCGAGGTTCTCGAGCACGCCCTGTCCGAAGACCTGACCGAGTTGATCTCGACCAAGCTCGGCGACCCCTCCTTCGACCCCCACGGCGACCCGATCCCGACCCGGGAGCTCAGCCTCGAGGAGACGGCGACCGAGACGCTGGCCACGATGGCGCCCGGCGAGCGCGGAACCTTCGTCAGGGTCTCGGATTCGAATCCGGACATGCTCGCCTATCTGTCCGACTGCGGGATCTCGGTCGGAGACAGCTTCGAGATGGTCGAACGCCAGCCCTTCGACGGCCCGGTTTCGATCCGGGTCGAAGGGCGGACCCACGTACTCGGCCTCACCCTCGCCGAGGCGATGCGCGTCGTTCCAGCGGACTGAGACGGTCGCGCCGGACGAACTTCAGCCGGACGAACTTCAGCCGGTCGAGCCTCAGCCGGACGAACCTCAGACCGTCTTCTTCGGCTCCGGGGTTCCGCGAGGCTCGGTCTGAAGTTCACGTTCAGAGCGGGCAAGGCCCTCGTCGAACTCCCGGTTCCGCCGGATCTCCGAGTTCAGCTCGAGTCCGAACAGCAGGGCGAGGTTGGAGATCCAGAACCAGATCAGCAGCACTATGAAGCCGGCCAGTGCGCCGTAGGTCTGGTTGTAGGAGCCGAAGTTGGCGACGTAGAGGGAGAATCCCGCCGACGCGATCACCCAGACGCAGAAAGCGACCGCGGCGCCCGGGGCGATCGACCTGATCCCATCCGACTTGACGTTCGGGGAGGTGTGGTAGAGCACGCCGATCAGCAGGATCGCCAGCGCTGCCATGACCGGCCACTTGGCGATCGACCAGATGTCCACGGCGGTCGATCCCAGTCCGAGAGGCTCGGCGACCGCATCGAGCAGTGGCCCGGTCAGCAGCAGGCCGAGCGCCAGCAGCGCCACGATCAGGATCATTGCGAGCGTGACCAGCAGCTGGAAGGGGCGCAGCTTCCAGAACGGCCGGCCCTCACGGGTTTCGTAGACCACGTTGGAAGCCCGAGAGAAGGCGCCGACGTAAGCCGAGGCCGAGTACAGGGCGAATCCGATGCCTGCAGCCAGCGCCACCACTGACGAGCCGCGACTGGAGGTGACCGATTCGACCGGCCCGGCGAAAGTGTCGATGGCGGTGTCGGGGCCCAGGTTGCCGATGATTTCGGTCAGTTTCTCGGTCGTAGCCTGCGGGTCTCCGAACAGGCCCAGGATCGAGACAAGCGCGATCAGCGCGGGGAAGAGGGAGAGCAGGCCGTAGTAGGTCAGGCCCGCCGCCCTGTCGGTCATTTCATCCTCGAGGAACTCGACTCCGGTCCGCTTGACGGTCGCAACGAACGAGGTGTCCCGGTCGGTCCCGGTGGGTTGGGCGTCGGGCATCACGAGAGAACTTACCCGGGCGGCAGCCTGGTCAGGCGAAGCGGTCGCGGAGATCGGCCAGCTCGGCCCGCAGGTCCGCGACTTCACGCTCGAGACGGTCGATCCGGCCGGAATCGACCGGGGCCGCGACCGAAGGCTCGGCCACCTCGACCACGGCGACCGCATCCGGTTCCCCGGGCAACCCGTCGAGATCCGCGCGCGGGTCGGCAGAGGCCGCCTTGCCGGAGAGGGCCGGTCCGGGAACGCCACCGTCCCCCCCGCCGAGCAGCTGGCGGTAGCGCTCCTCCTTCTGACCCGGCCGCCGCTCCAGACGCTCGACGAGGTCGCGTTCGATCAGGTCTTCGAGAGTGCGCTGAACCGTCGCCAGATCCTCGAATCCGTACATCCTCTCGGTCCGCTGCTTGAGCTCACCCGGAGTCTGCGGCCCGCGCAGCATCAGCACGGCGAGGATCGAAAGCTGGTCCTCGGGCAGGTTCAGCTCGATGTCGATCAGGTGGCGGTACTTGGCGGCGCGACTGGTGTGACCGGAGGCCGAGCGGATCCAGCGGCGGCGGCCGAGTTCACCCAGCGCCCTGCGGATCGTCGCTTCGTCGTACTCGACCACAGGCTCGCGGTTGGTCGCCTGGTTGCAGGCGAGCCGAAGGGAGTTGAGGGTCAGCGGATACTGGTCGGGCGTCGTGCGCTGCTTCTCGACCAGGCAGCCCACCACCCGTATTTCGACGTCGTCCGGAGCGATCATCAGGGCCCGATCCTACCGGGGCAGCAGCTCCTTCAGGCGCAGGTAGATCCGGTCCTGGTGATCGACGAGCTCGGCCAGGTGGGAGAGTCCCCGGCGAGCCACAGCCGGGTCCCAGGCCACGATCTCTTCAATGTCCGCCCAGTCCTTCGTCCGATCGAACATCGCTTTGAAGACGATCAGCGAAGGTCCGTCCAGAACCGGGATCGTGCGACCCTCGAGAGGAACTTCGACGACCCCGCGAGACACCACGTCGTGGAACGGAAGGTTGCTGAAGAAGAGGTCCACGGGCGTTTCGTCCCACCAGAGCCTCACCTGGCCGTCGCGCAGAGCGGTGTCAAGGTCTCCCGGAGCGATCTCAACTTCTGATGGCAGTCGCCCGAATACAGAGTTCGCGTCGCCCGGGGGCAGGAAGATGTTCAAGTCGAGATCACGAGTTCCGCGCGGCTCGTTCGTGCAGTACGCAAGGGCTATTGCGCCA
>JAUQWL010000083.1 GCA_030835185.1 Solirubrobacterales bacterium
TTCGGTGATCGAGGAATCGAGCGAGATCCTCTCCAGCAGGCTGCGCTCGACTTCGGCGAGGGTGATCGAGGGCACCTCATCGTCGATCGCGCCGACCGTCTCGGGCCTCCACTCGAGCTCGAGGGCCGTATAGACAGGCTCGAGGACACGCCTGATCGTCTCGGCGTCGCGGACAGTCATCACGAAACCGATGTGAGCCGCGCCGCGGATCATGCGTTGCCCGATGCCGACCAGCTTCGTACGCCCGCCGGTGTTGATGCTGAATGCGCCCGGGCAGTACTCGCCTTCGACCTCCCCGACCCTGGCGTCGATCCCGATCTGCGTCAGGGCGTCGCGGGCGATGCCGGCGGCGTACTCGAAGCGCTTCGTGGTCCGTTTTGCCGGAGTCGGGTCGGGGAGCGTGATCGTCATGCTCAACGTGCCCTCCGAGTAGGCTGCGGCCCGACCGCCGGCAAGCCGCTCCATCGCTTCAAATTCACCTGCCCGGGAGGCTGAGACCGCGGCCTCGTAACCCGGCGAGTTGCAGTCTCTGCGGCCAAAGGCGACGACCCGTCCGGGGCGGCTCAACCTGACGGTCGGGCGACGTTTGCCGGCTGCCACCTGGTCGAGCAGCACCCTCGACAGCGCCGGACCCATTTCCGGGCGGTCGGGAAAGGCGTCGCGCAGGAGTTCGAACTCAGACTGCATGTTCCTGATGGCTTTGATATGAGTGTTTGCTCATAATTACTCGATTTTCCCTCACACGGTCGCTTTCTCCTTCAGAGAATCCTCATTCTTAACCCAAAGACTTCAGCAATCTTCCTCGTCGCGCTGGCCGGCCTCCTCGTCGCCGGCAATTTCCTGGTTTCCGGTTTCGGTGACCGGGCCGTGGTCGGCACCGGTAAGGCGGCGTCCTACCAGACCCGGGCCCAGGACGATCCGGCCGCTCTCGTCTTCGACTTCGAGAGCCGGCTCGAAAGGCACCGCCTCGAGATGGCCGCCGCCGTACTGGCCCGCGAAGAGGCGAGGATCGAACGCCGCCGTGAAAGGCTTCGCAAGCTCGAGCCGTTCCTGAAGCTTCCCGCCGGGGTGCCACGCGCGACTCTCGAGTCGATCGCGTCCTGCGAGTCCGGTGGCGATCCGACGGTTGTGTCTTCCAGCGGGCTCTACCACGGCAAGTACCAGTTCAGCACCTCCACCTGGGCGGCTGTCGGGGGTAGCGGACTGCCGTCCGAGGCTCCCGAGATCGAGCAGGATTACCGCGCCGCGCTGCTCTACGCACGGTCCGGTCCGGGCCAGTGGCCGGTCTGCGGTTTCTGAACCGGCGGTTCGTCTGCCGGCGATCCGGCCCGGCTTTGCTTGCGTTCCGAGCCTGAAAACTGCAAGGATGGTCCGGCATTGATCCTGGGGGCCATTCAGATATCGAAGCGCAGCACCCGGCTCAGGGTCGCCGAAGTCGAGACAGCCTCCTCACGACGCCTGATCGACCGCTCGAGCCTCGTCTCGGCTGAGCTCCGCAACCTGGAACGCCTGACTGCCCTGCTCATGGTCGAAATCGAGGCCGCCAGAGACGCGGGTGCGAGCCGGATAGACGTGGTCGCGGTTCGTTCGTTGAGGGGCACCCGCCTGTTGCGCCTGCTCGACCGGGTCTCCAGGGCCGCCGGAGCCGGCGGGATCCGCATGCCGAGCGCAACCGAGAATCTCGCGGTCGACTTCGTCGCGACCACCAGACCGATCTCCGACGACCTCGAAGGGATCGTCGGCGTCGCCAGGGTGGGGGAGTCGAGCAGCGGGGTGGCCGTGGGTGCGCCCGGGGAACCGCCTGTATGGGTCGGCTCAAGACCACTCGGTGCAGCGACGTTGACCGAAAAGGCCCGTTTCTCTGACCCGCCGCTCCCCAACCAGATCGAGGCCGCCGTGAACGGCGCGATCCGCCGCCTCGGTTCGCTGGCCGTTCCCGGGCACGACCGGCTCCTTCTCAGCTCTCCCCAGGCCGCGGTTCTCGAGAGGCTTGCCGGTCCGCGGATAGACCGGGTCTCGGCCCGCCACGCGCTCGACTCGATCCTCGGCCAGACCGGTGACGACATCGCCGCCTGGTTCGGCGCCGACTCGGCGCAGGCGAGGCTGCTGCCGGCGACGATCGTCTGCTGCCTCGCACTGGCCGAGGTTTCCGGACGGCCGGTCGAACCGCGAGAGAGCGACCCGGTGGCCGGCCGTGCCTGGCTGACCGCCGCCGGTCACGGCATCACCGGCGCGAGGCGGGCGGCCTGATGGCCAAGGACCCCGGGGCCGGCGAAACCCCGGATCGTTCGACCCGCGCAGGGATCACGGCGGTGACGGTAAAGGCACCCACACGGGGCAACCGCAAGCTGGAGAAGTTCCTCGCGGCGGTCAATCGCGACGACCAGGTGCGTGCCTGGTGGTACATGGCCCAGGTCCACGCCGAGCGGCTCGGCATGTCGGATCACTCCTGGGTCCACATGCAGATCGTGCTCAACATCGCCCTGCGACTCAGCCGCCTGCTGGTAAAGGGCGGTGTCCAGCCGGCGATGGTCAGCGATCACGCGATGTCGGCCAAGGACTCGGAGGTCGTGGTCGCCGCCGGGGCGCTGCTCCACGACATAGGCATGTCGATCCACCGCGCCGACCACGAGGCATACAGCCTCTTCCTCGCCCGCGAGGCTCTGGAGCGGCTGCTCGCAGACATCTATCCGGAACCGGAGCGGTCGATAGTCATCGCCGAGGCACTCCACGCGATCATCGGCCATCGGCGGCGGGGTCAGCCGTACACGGTGGAGGCCGGCATCGTGCGGGTCGCGGACGCTCTCGACATGGCCGAGGGTAGAACCCGGATCCCGCTCAAGGCCGGTCAGGAAGGCATCCACTCGATCTCGGCCGCGGCGATCGACCAGGTCAGCATCTCTGCCGGTGAGAACCGTCCGGTCCGGATCGAGATCGAACTCAACAACTCGGCCGGCATTTTCCAGGTCGACGACCTGCTGGCCACGAAGATCCGGGACACTCCCCTGGCTGACCAGGTCGAGGTCGTTGCCGAGGTGAGCGGTGAGTCGGAGAAACGCCTTCTGTCGGGCTTCCGGCTGCCCGGGTGAGCACCGCGGCGAAGCCCGGTCCGGACGCCGCGGCGCACCGCAGGACCGGCGTCGTCCTGCTCCCGGGTCACGACGAGCACGACACCGGGGATCACCCGGAGAATTCGGCCCGCATCGACGCCGTCGTCGATTCGCTCGTCAGCGGCCCCGACTGGGACAGCTTCGAGGTGCTCGAGGCCCGTTCTGCCGAGGTTGCCGACATCGCCAGGGTCCATACCCGGGCGCATATCGACCTGATCCACGACTACTCCGTGTCCGGACCGAACTGGGTCGACGGGGACACCCTGGTCAGCCCGGGCACCTTCGGGGTGACTATGCGGGCGTCCGGTGCGGCGATGGCCGCCGTGGATGCGGTCACCGGCGCAGACCGTCCCGCCGGCCGGCAGCGTCCCGACAGTCTTTTCTGTCTGATCCGCCCACCGGGACACCACGCCACTGCCGATCGTGCGATGGGCTTCTGCATGTTCAACCACGCGGCGGTGGCCGCGCGTTACGCGCAGGAGGAACTCGGAGTCGAACGCGTCGCCATCCTCGACTGGGACGTTCACCATGGCAACGGGACCCAGGACATATTCGAATCCGATCCCTCGGTCCTGTTCGTCTCGCTCCACCAGTGGCCGCTGTATCCGGGCTCGGGCTGGCTGGACGAGACAGGGGCCGGAGAGGGCAGGGGATTGACCGTGAACCTGCCCATGCCCCCCGGCTCCGGCAACTTCGAGTACCTCGACGCCTTCGACCGCGTGGTCGGCCCGGTGCTGGAGGAGTTCGGCCCCGGACTGTTGATCGTCTCCGCCGGCCAGGACGGACACATCGCCGACCCGCTGTCCAGCCAGGCGCTCACGGTGGCCGGATTCGATGCGCTCGCCCTGCGTTCGGCCCTGCTCGCCCACCGTCTGGGAATCGGACTGGTCGCGGTCCACGAGGGCGGCTACAACATCGAGACCCTCCCGGCGCTCGACCACGCCGTCCTCGCGGGATTCAGCGGGATACCGACCGGGCGATTCGACCGCCTCTCCGGCCCTCGGGGGTCAACCGCGGACCGCGGAGATCCGGTCGGGTGGGAGCCGCGGATCGATCAGGTACTGAAGGCTCAGAAGCCCTTCTGGGGACGCGTGCTGGAAGGCTGACCCACCTACCGGTGCCGCGGGCGGGTACCCGGGCGCCGATCCCGTGCCCGGCAGAGCCGGAGCGTCAGTCCGTGCGTTTCAGGAGTTGAAGCGGTCGAGGTCGTGGCGACGCTGTTCCTTCTTCGCGTCGAGCCTGCCCTGGATCAGCGACATGACCGTTACGAACACCGCGAAGAAGGCGATGACGCCGAAGCAGAAGAAGGTGATGAACCGGTCATCGATCCGGCCGGCGAGTCCCAGACCGTCGGCGGCCATGGCAGCGGGAGCCAGAACCAGGAAGAAGAGGGCGGTCAGAGCGGCGACGACTGAAGTACGGACTTTGATCACGACCGCAAACCTACCGCAACCGCGGGGCGGACGATTGCCACATGCGGGCCCGGGTGCCGCCGGCAACCCGCGACTTGTAAAGAGGTTGTGAAAGACGCTGACCGTTTGCGCTGTTGCGCTCAATTCACCAATACACTTGAGACAGTGAGTCCAGCACGCTCAACGCTGCGGGTCGCGGTCATCGACAGCGACAGTGGTTTCATCAGGGTTCTGACCAACCGGATGGACTCCTCGGGTTGGCAGTACCGGGTTCTTGCCTCTGCAGTACCGCCCCAGGAGCTGGTCGCGATGAAGGTCAATGCCGTACTCGTCGACCTCGGCGTGATCGGCGAAGGTGGCTGGTCCTATCTCGAGCGGATCTGCGGGCTGATGCCCGACCTGGGGGTGATCGTCTGTACCGCCGGGGCGACAGTCCCCCAGCGGGTGAGAGGCCTGCGGGTCGGCGCCGACGACTGGATCAACAAGCCCTGCCACCCGGAGGAGGTCATCGCCAGGATCGAGGCGGTGGCGCGCCGTCGGCGGCGTGCCCGGGCGGAGACAGGGATGGGCCCGCTGGTGATCGGCGAGGTTGAGATCCGGGTGGACCAGTACCAGGCCCTGGTCGGT
This sequence comes from Solirubrobacterales bacterium, assembly GCA_030835185.1. GTDB lineage: Bacteria > Actinomycetota > Thermoleophilia > Solirubrobacterales > 70-9 > 67-14. The sequence continues at coordinate 5,150 of JAUQWL010000083.1, forward strand.
GGATCGGGTCTCGATTTGACCCGGCGCGAGTTCGAGCTGCTCCAGCTGCTCGCAGAAAACGAAGGCCGCGTGCTCGACAGGGAGACGATCTACCAACGCGTCTGGGGCTACGCCATGGCCCACGGCGACCGGTCGGTTGATGTCTTCATCCGAAAACTGCGCCTCAAGCTGGAGAAGCGCTCACCCGGCTTCAGCTACATCCATACCCACTTCGGCGTCGGATACCGCTTTGCGGCCGAAACCTCGGTTCCCGAGGGACTGACTCCGGGAGACGAAGGCTTGGATCGGGCTGAGTCTCAGACTTCTTCGGCGCCCTCCGCCCGGGCCTAGATCCGCTTTTCGGCAGGCAGCGCCCCGGAGCTGCGAGCGTCGCGTCCTCTCCGGGTGACCCGCCGCATCGACGCCTTTTCACATCCTTTTCACAACTCCGAAACAGGCCCGTAACAACTGGCCGGTTCAGCGCTGACACGCTTCCCCCGTCCAGCCGGGGAGAGGCCGTCGCAGAGACGGTTTCCCGAGCGGACAACTCAGACACAAATGCGAAAAAGGAGACTGTGTGTCCAGTTCCAGGTACAAATTGCCAGCCGCGCTCATCATCGCCGGCGTGTTCGCAGTCGGTGTCGTCGCTTGCGGCGGCAACGGCAGCAGCGACTCTTCGTCGGGAGGCGCCGGCAATCTCTCCGGCAACATCCGCATCGATGGTTCCAGTACCGTCGCCCCGCTGACCGAGGCGATGGCCGAGGGTTTCCAGACCGAGAATCCCGACGTCAAGGTGACGGTCGGTACCTCGGGCACCGGTGGTGGCTTCGAAAAGTTCTGCGTCGGAGAGACCGATGCCAACGACGCCTCGGATGCGATCGACGACGAACAGAAGAAGATGTGCGCTGACAGCAACGTCGAGTGGGAAGAGATCCAGGTCGCCAACGACGCTCTCTCGGTGGTCGTGAATCCGCAGAACCCGGTCAAGTGCCTCACCCTCGATCAGCTGTCCCAGGTCTGGGACGCCGGCTCGAAGGTCACCGACTGGAGCCAGGTAGACGGTCTCGACCCGCCGTTCGACGCCGAGGCGACCCTGTTCGGTCCCGGCACAGACTCCGGCACCTTCGCCTATTTCACCGAGGTCGTAAACGGGGAAGAAGGCAGGCAGCGCACCGACTACAACAACGTCGGCGAAGACGACAACCAGACGGTGACCGGCGTCGCCGGCGCACCGGGCGGAATCGGCTATTTCGGCTTCTCCTTCCTCCGGGAGAACGAGGGGACGATCACCGGCCTGGAGATCGACAGCGGCGACGGCTGCGTCGCTCCGTCGCCTGGGACCGTCCAGGACGGGACCTACACCCCTCTGGCCCGCCCGCTGTTCATCTACCCGTCGGCGTCGGCTCTCGAGAAGCCGGAGTTCGACGCCTTCATGGAGTACTACCTCCAGAACGTCAACAGCGTCGCCGAAAGTATCGGCTTCATCGGTCTCACCGGCGAGCAGCTCTCGGACAACGAGACCAAGCTGAATGAGCTGATCGACAAGGCAGGCGGCGAGACCCCGGCCGGCTGACCGTCGACCGGATCGCCTGAAGAAACGAACCGACGATGGAAGCACGGGACACAATCGGGGCCTTCGGGTCCGTGGACGAGGCAAGGCCGGCCACGATCCTGGAGGCTCCGTCCCCCCGCTACGGGGAGAAGCTGATCAAATGGGTGCTCGCGGCCTGCGCCCTGCTTTCGGTGCTGACGACGACGGCGATCGTGGTCTCGCTGCTGGTTCCCACTTTCGATTTCTTCACCAGGGACGGCGTCGGCCTCGGCGAGTTTCTGTTCGGGACGGGATGGGCCCCGACCTTCCAGCCGGCCTCGTTCGGCGTCCTGCCGATTCTGGTCGGCACCCTGAGCACCAGCCTCTGGGGCATGCTCTTCGCGGTCCCGATCGGTCTGGCCGCGGCCGTCTGGCTCAGCGAGTACGCCTCGCCGCGTCAGCGCAAGGTGGTAAAGCCGGTGCTCGAGGTGCTGGCCGGAATACCAACTGTGGCAATCGGCATCTTCGGCCTGGTCTTCCTCAGCCCGCTGATCGAGGACGTCTTCCCCTTCATGGTCAACGTGCCGCCGTTCAGCGCCGGCGTTGCCGGCCTGGCGATCGGGTTGATGATCGTGCCGATCATCGCCTCGCTCTCCGACGATGCGATGCGCTCGGTGCCCGGCGGTCTGCGCGAAGCAGCCTACGGTCTCGGGTCGACCCGGATGAAAGTGTCCACCCGGGTCGTTTTCCCGGCGGCGATATCCGGCATCATCGCTTCGCTCGTGCTCGCCGGCTCACGGGCTGTCGGAGAGACCATGGTCGTGCTGCTGGTCGCCGGCGCCTCGCCCAACCTGACCTTCGACCCCGGATCGTCGGTGCTCACGATGACCGCCTTCATCGGGCAGACCGCGACCGGCGACATCTCGACCGGCTCGATCACCTACGACACGATCTTCGCCGTCGGCTCGCTGCTGTTCGTCATCACCCTCGCCCTCAACCTTTTCGCCATACGGATGGTCCGCAAGTATCGGGAGGTATACGAGTAATGGCTCCCCGAACCCGGATCCCGGGAACCGAGAGGGCGCGGCTTGCGACTTCGGGGGCTCACGCGACCACCCTCAGGCGCCTGACCGCCCAGCCCGGGGCGGACATCTGGAAAGGGAACATCTTCCTCGCAGCGCTCCTGTTTGCGCTGACGATCGCGCTGGCAGGCCTGGCGGCGATCATCCTGCAGGCGGCGATCGAGGGGGCACCGGCTTTCAGCATCAAGCTGCTGACCAACGGGCCTTCGACGGTCAACCCGGAAGAGGCCGGGTTCCGTCCGGCACTGATCGGGACGCTCTACCTCATTCTCGGCGTCATCCTGCTGGTCGTACCGCTCGGCGTTGCCGCAGCGGTCTATCTGGAGGAGTACGCCGACGGAAATCGCTGGTGGAACCGGGTGGTCGAGCTCAACGTCCAGAACCTGGCCGGCGTTCCGTCGATCATCTACGGCATCCTCGGGCTCGCCTTCATCGTGCGCGGCCCGCTCGACCTCGGTTTCATTCTGGCCGCCGGCTCACTGACCCTGGCACTGCTGGTCCTGCCGACCGTGATCCTCGCTTCCCGCGAAGCTATCCGGGCGGTGCCGTCCTCGATCCGGGAGGGCTCGCTGGCTCTTGGCGCCACGCAGTGGCAGACGATCCGCCGCCAGGTGCTGCCGGCGGCCATCCCCGGTGTCGTCACCGGCGTGATCCTCGCCGTTTCCAGGGCGATCGGCGAAACGGCTCCGCTGCTTCTTGTCGGTGCGGCGACCTTCGTCACCTTCAATCCCTCCTTCCTCGGCGACGATGGCTACTCGGCCCTGCCGGTGCTGATTTTCAACTACGCGTCGAGACCCCAGGAGGAGTTTCGGGTACTGGCTGCCGCGGGCGTGGTCGTGATGCTCGTCGTCCTTCTGGCGATGAACTCGTTCGCGATCTGGCTGCGCAACCGATACGAGCAACAGTGGTAGGAGGAACCAGTTTGGGCAACAGTCCGACAGAGCAGCCCGGCAGGACCGGGCGACCGAACGAGGATGGTCAATTGCACAGTGAAAAGCCGAATGACGACAGGAGTCCGGCTCAGGGGATCTCCGTGATCCGGGAGCCGGCACGCAATGACGACGACGCCTGGACCAAAGACACCGTTTTCGAGGTCAAAGGCGTCACCGTCTGCTACTCGGGGAAACCGGCGGTCAAGAACGTGACGATGGACATCTTCCGAAACGAGGTAACGGCGCTGATCGGCCCGTCGGGCTGCGGCAAGAGCACGCTGTTGCGCTGTCTCAACCGGATGAACGACCTGATCTCCAGCGCTTCGGTGGACGGCGAGATCCTCTACCGGGGACAGGACCTCTACGGCACGAAGGTCGATCCGGTCCAGGTCCGCAAGCTGGTCGGCATGGTGTTCCAGAAACCCAACCCGTTTCCCAAGTCGATCTACGACAACATCGCTTTCGGACCCAGGGTAATCGGCATGGACAACGTAGAGGAGCGGGTCGAGAAGGCGCTTCGTCGCGCCGCCCTGTGGGACGAAGTCAAGGACCGCCTCGACGACAATGCGTACGGCATGTCCGGTGGCCAACAGCAGCGACTGTGCATCGCCAGGACCCTGGCCGTCGAGCCGGAGGTCATCCTCATGGACGAGCCCTGTTCGGCGCTCGACCCGATCTCGACCGGCAGGATCGAGGACCTGATGGCGGAGCTGAAGGAAGATTTCTCGATCGTAATCGTCACGCACAACATGCAGCAGGCCGCGCGGGTCTCCGACAGGACGGCCTTCCTCATCGTCGAGCTCGACGCAACCGAGGACAGCCGCTGGGGCCAGCTGGTCGAGTACGACGAGACCGGCAGGATCTTCACCAACCCGCGGGACTCGCGAACCGAGGATTACGTCACCGGGAAGGTGGGCTGAACATGGCCGGGGTCGGCGACGGTTCCCGGATCCGGGTCGAGTACCAGGAGGAGCTCGTGCGGCTGGAGGAACATGCCATGGGGGGTTTCGACATGGTCGTGCTCGCCCTCGACCGTACGCTCGAAGCGGTTGCCAACCAGGACATCGGGCTGGCCCGGATCGTCATCGACGGCGACGACCAGCTCGACGGCCGC
>JAUQWL010000084.1 GCA_030835185.1 Solirubrobacterales bacterium
ACTGTTCGCGGCGGTGTCGATGACCGCCGGCGGCGGCGCCTGGGACAACGCCAAGAAGCTGATCGAAGACGGGGCATACGGTGGCAAGGGTTCAGATGCCCACGCAGCTTCGGTGACCGGCGACACGGTCGGCGATCCGTACAAGGACACCGCGGGCCCGGCGATCAACCCGATGATCAAGGTGGCCAACATCGTGGCGATCCTGATCATCCCGATCGTCAACTTCTAGTTCCGGGACTTGCCGAAAAGGGGCCCGGCCAGGGGGCCGGGCCCCGTTTTCCTGTTGCTGCGCGGTACCGGCACCGGCGAGTGGCGGGTATCGCACGGGAGCGGGTATTGCGCTACGTTGTCGCTCCAGGTCGCAAATTGCAGGATTCCGGTGTTCGATGTGGCTTGTTTCGTCTTGGGTGTGGCCTATAGTTCCTCGCTGTATCCACAGACGCTCGGAGACTGGGATCCCGGGAAATTGAGGAGGCTGCAGGAGGCCTTCAGGATCGCGTAGCAGTTGCACGGGGCCTCTACCATCTAATTCACGTGGCAAAAGACAGATCAAAAGACATACTCAGGGAGATCAAGTCGCTCCGTTTCGACCTCGAGGCCAGGCTCGAGGCGATCCAGTCGAGGCTCGAAAGGCGCGAAGGGGTCGAGCCCGGAGCTTCCGCTTCTGTTTCGACCACAAACTTTCCATCCCTTCCGGACAGCAAGGACCCTTCGGGTGGTGGCAGGAGAGTGAAGCCGCTCCCGGTCGAGGCACCCGTATCGATGCCGTCGTCGCTGCGGCCCGGCAGCCACGAGGTTCAGACACCTGCTTCCCGACGTGAAATCGGCGTCGTGGTCCGTCCGCTGAGGGATCTCGCTCTGGCGCAGGTCATCGAGTCGGCGATCGCCGAGACCGACGGTGTCCATTCAGCTCATCTGCGGGAACTCAGAGGAGACTCGGCCCTGATCGATGCAGTTATCGACAGTTCGGTCTCGCTCGGGGCGTCGCTCCGGCAGAAACTTCCGGTTGCCTTTGATCTCACCGAGACGGACGACGACACATGCACCATCACACTCGCACAGCCGACCGCTCCCGAACGGGCCGGGTCCAGCGGAGACGACGCAGGGTGAGCGGTTCGGGCGGAGGGGTAGCAGGCGGTCTCGGAGCCCTTCTGTTCGTAATCGGGCTGCTCGTCGTCTTCGCACTGCTGTTCGCGAGCTTCCTGGTGGTTCCTTTTCTGGTCTTCATCGGCGGGATCATCGCGATGGTGATCAGCGATCGAAAGCGTGACCCGGAACGCGTGGCCGAGGCAAAAATCCAGCAGGAGGAAGCGAAGCTCGACGAGGAGTCGGCTTGAGCACCGGGGTCTATACCCAGCGGATGCTGGTACGGGAGGACCCGGAGAGCCTCAGCGAGCACATGGTGACGCTGAATTCGGCGATCGCCCGGATCCTTCCGGTCGAACTCTGCCGTCGACATCACATGATTCCGGTGGACTACCTCGACGGCTTTCTGACCCTGGTCTCGATCACCGACACCAGTCGCGAGGCGGCGGAGGCCGTGCGCAAGGAAACCGGCTACGAACCCCGCTGGGTGATCGCCGACCAGGCGGACATCGACGTCGCGATCGAACGTCTCTTCGCCCACGACGCCGATATCGCGGCGGGCAACGGTGCGACCTTTTCGGCAGAGGACCTGCTCAGCCACGGGCTGGCGATACCACCCCGGCTCGGTGAACAGCTGGCAGGCAGAGGACTCGTCACGGAGCAGCAGCTCGGAGAGGCGCTGGCCGAGCAGGATCGCTCCGGTGGACGCATCGGTGAGGTTCTCGTTCACGGTGGTGCGCTCGAGGAGAGCGCTCTGCTCCGCGTGGTTTCCGAGCAGCTCCAGCTGCCGACGATCGATCTCTCCGAGTACGACGCTTCGCAGGCCCCCCGGGACGTGATTCCCGAGCCGGTCGCCCGCCGGCTCCACTGCGTCCCGATTGCGATCGACCAGACGAGTCTGTTTCTCGCGGTTCCTGACGCTTTGAGCAACGAGGCAAGGGCGGAGATCGCCGGCTACACGGATCTCGAGGTAGAGCAGTTCCTCGCCCCCCGCAACGACATCGATGAGTTGCTGCGAAGGGTCCACGGCCCCGAATACACCGCCACTGCGGTCTCCTACCTGCGGGAACGCTTCCCGGGGCGCTCCGCGCACACGGTGATCACCGGTGCCCAGAAGGGTTTCCTGATCCTTCTCGCGCTCGCGGTGGTCGGCTTCCTGGTCTGGCAGTTCACCACCACCGTCGTGGTCATATTCGCCCTGGCGTCGATTTTCTACACCCTCACTTCGCTCTACAAGCTGGTCGCCGGCTATTCAGCGCTCGGACACCGCTACTCGCTGGACGCAACTCCCGAAGCGTTGGCGGCGATCGACGAGCGCGCACTGCCGATCTACACGATCCTCGTGCCGCTTTTCCGGGAAGCCGCGGTCATCCCGTACCTGGTCCGCGGCATCGAGTCTCTCGACTACCCGAAGACGAAGCTGGACGTAAGGCTGCTCTGCGAACAGGACGACGACGAAACCATCGATGCGATCCTCGACCAGGACCTGCCACCGCATTTCAACCTGATCGTCGTACCCGAGTCACACCCACAGACCAAGCCGAAAGCCTGTAACTACGGCCTGCTCGGGGCGAAGGGCGAGTTCGTCGTGATCTACGACGCCGAGGACCGGCCCGACCCGATGCAGCTGAAGAAGGCCGTACTCATGTTCGACCACTGCGACGATTCGATCGCCTGCATCCAGGCCAAACTGAACTTCTTCAACGTCGATACGAACCTGCTGACCCGCTGGTTCTCGATCGAGTATTCGCTGCTGTTCGATCTGACCCTGCCCGGACTCGACGCCCGCAAGGACCCGATCCCCCTGGGAGGCACCTCGAACCACATCAAGATGGACCAGCTGGTCGAGGTGGGCGGCTGGGACCCGTACAACGTCACCGAGGACGCCGATCTCGGGATTCGCCTCCACCAAGCCGGATACCGCACGACGATGATGGAGTCGACGACCTACGAAGAGGCCAATACCGAGGTTGGCAACTGGGTGCGGCAGCGGTCGCGCTGGATCAAGGGCTACATCCAGACCTGGCTGGTCTACATGCGTAACCCGCTGAGCCTGCTGTCCAGTGTCGGGTTCAAGGGATTCGCCTCATTCCAGCTACTGGTCGGCGGAACCTTCATATTCCTGATCAACCCGTTCTTCTGGTTCCTGACCACGCTGTTCGCCCTGACCCAGGCCGGCTTCATCCAGGATCTGTTCCCCGGCTGGGTCTATTACCTGGCCGCATCGCAGCTCTTTCTGGGCAACTTCATCTTCGTATACCTGGGCCTTATCGCTGCGGTCCGCAGGGGTAACGACGGCCTCGCGCCCTACGCGCTGTTCCTGCCGTTCTACTGGGGCCTGATGTCGGTGGCGGCCTGGAAGGGTTTTTCCCAGCTGATTACCAATCCGTTCTACTGGGAGAAGACCGAGCACGGTCTCGACCTCGGCGAGCCGATCCCGGTGAGTCGTCGAACGGATGTCTCATGAAGGATACGGGCGAAACGGTGGATGAGACCAGGGTCTACGGGTCGGAGACCGGGCTGGAGGCCCGCGAGGCCGCTCCCTCGGGGGCCAATGGCAACTCGCCGGAGCCGGTGAGAGCCGTTTCCGTGCCCGAGGAGCCGGACCCGATCCGCGGCGGAGCACCGGTCGCGAATGTCGAGACCTGGATCGTCACGCTGTTTTTCGGCGTCGTCTATGGCGTAGTCGGTTATTTCCTGCTGACCGACGCGAGGATCGTCAACTTCGACGCGCTCCAGCGTCTGAACGAGGCGTACATGGTCTGGTGGAACTCTCCGCCGAAGCTGGCCGCGATCCCGCTCGATGTCGCGCCGATGGGCTCGATCGCCTTCATGCCACTGACCCTGATCAAGCCACTTGCTACCTCGCTCGTCGCGATTCCGGTGATAAGCGCCGTTGCCGCGGGGTTCCTGATGGCAACTCTCAATTCGGCGATGCGGCGATGCGATTTCCCGGCCCTGCTGCGCTATCCGGTACTGGTCCTCTTCGGCCTCAACCCGATGTTCGTCTACTACGCGGCCAACGGAGACACGACGGTGCTCGGCATGGTGCTGGCCGGACTGGCACTGCTCTCGGTCATCACCTGGCGCATCAGCACTGAAACCCGTCACCTCGCCGTTGCCGGGCTCGCGATCGGCACCGCGACGATGTTCGACTACGGCTACGGACTCTGGGCGCTCGGCCTCGCGCTGGCGATCATGCTCATCGGTACCGAGCGGGAGAGCAGTGGGGAGCGCCAGCGTTCTTCGCTGATCGTCTTCCTCACACCTGTCGCCTACGCGCTCCTGGTCTGGATGCTGCTCAACCTGGTCATTCTCGGCGACCCCTTCGAATGGCTCACGACCCGGGTGGGTCAGATCCAGGTCAATACGACCGGAGTGCTCCAGGCGATCACCGCCACCCCGGGATCCGCCTTCGGCGATCTGGCCGAGGTCGTGCTCGGCGTAGCGCCACTCGGCTTCGCTGCGATCCTGTTTCTGCTCCTGGCCGCATTCCTCAGCCGCAATTCGCTTGCCCTCGGTCTGTTCCTGCTGGCCCTGGTAGCCATCGCCGTCCCGGTGGGGCGCGTCCTGATCGCCGATCAAGCCGACCTGATGGACCTCTCGACAGGGCTGCCGCTGGCACTGCTGGCCCTCGCCGGCATGATCTGGCTGTACTGGTCGGAGGAAGGCTGGCGAGTCGCCGTGGTCGTCGTCATGCTGATCGGGCTGATCGCCGCAATCCCTCTCGGCTGGAATGCGATGCAGGACTACCAGTATCAGAACCAGGCCGAGGCCTTCACTCGTTGGGTCGATACGGGTGACAGCCAGGAGGGAACCGCCTCGGTCGGCGGCTACACGGTGGGTATCGATCCCGAAGTCGCCATGGCCTCGTACATCAAGGAAAACCTGCCGCAGGAAAGCGACTCGATCCTGGTCGACGAGAACTTCAGCTACGGCCCTATGATCCTTTCCGGTCGTCCGAAACTGTTCTTCGACCGGGCCGACGAGGGTGAACTCAAGTGGGAGGCCGCCCTGGACGACCCGTATGGCACTGTTTCCTACATGCTCATCACCTACAGCCGTGGTGGCGACCAGCTGAGAAAGCAGTATCCCGAGGCGATCTCGGGCGGCGAACTGGGCTTCACGCCCGTATTCCGAACCGATCGCTACGTTCTGCTCGAAGTATCCGAAACCAGACCGCCGGCCGACCAGGTCGCGGATCCCGGAGAGGTCATTCCCAACCGCACTCCGACCCCCTTCACCCCGCAGCGCCCACCCGATCCCCTGGATCCGGGATCGGGTGTGGCCGTCCCGGGTACCACGCAGGATGAAGCCGTAGCCCCGACGCCCGCGCCCGCTCAGCAGACCGGACCCGCTTCGCCGGGGCAGTCGACCGCGCCGCAGATAGAAGGTGAGTGAGATGGGTCGGTCTACTGGCTCAGGCCTGCACCGACTGCTGGTTTTCGGCGTCACTGCCCTGATCTCGATCGGGGTTGCAGCCTGCGGCGGCGACGACGGTGGTTCGAACGACAAGCAGACGACGGGAACTCAGGGCAACGGTGCGACGGGTACCACCGGGACCACGGGCACCACGCCCTTCACCGGAGCGACCGGCACCGATACGACCACCGGTACCCTGGGCTCGGCCAGCAACGAGGGCGTAGCGGGGATCCGCTACTTCGCGGCGGACAGTCCCTGGAACACACCGGTCGAGGGAGTGCCCGCCGCGGCCAGATCGGCACGACTGCTTGAGCTCGGCTTGCAGCGGATAGCGGTCAGAGAGGTTCCCGGCCGGCAGGGTGTCGAAACCTTCGTCCGGGACCGCACTCCCAGGATGGCGATCAATACCGAGGCATGGGCGCCACTCGTGGTTGCCGCCGGAGGTGAGGGTGCAGAGAAGACCCGGATGATCTGTCGTCAGGCGAACTGCGGGCCCGACGATCCGCCGGTCCCCGACGAACTCGCCCTGCCGCCGGGCACCACGCCGGACCCGAGGTATGACGGTTGGCTCAGTGTGATCGATGTCAACAGGGGTCTCGGCTACGACTTCTGGAGAGCCCGCCGCCAGAGCGACGGCACGATCTCCTTCCAGTACTCGAAGGCCTGGACGCTTGACGGACCGGGCTTCAGCAAACCTGTTTCCGTCGACCCCGTCCGTGCCACCGGCGCCAGGGGCACCGGGCTGCCGTTGTTCGCCGGGCTGATCAGCGAGAGCGAATTGAGGGCGGGTCGCATCGACCACGCACTCGCGGTCTCCCTGCCCGGGATCGCCCGGCGGAACTTCGTCCAGCCCGCCTCTGCGACCAACGGAATCGGCGTGAGGCAGTCGCTCCCGGCGGGCGCGAGGCTCCGGCTCCGCAGTGGAGTCGGCATCAGGAGCGGCCCTCGCAAGTTCAAGGGCCTGCGGTCGCGCGGCGTTGAAACCATCCTTACGGCGCTGCGCGAATACGGTGCCATCGTGGTCGATCGCTCCGCGGTGCCTACTCTCTATTCGCCGCGTGGAACCCCTTCCAATCTGGTCAGAGGTGACGAATTGAACTGGCTGACGGTGGACGATTTCGAAGTGCTCCAGCTGCCGCAGCTGTACCAGGACCCGCCGCTGGCCAAGGTCGCACTCGAAGGGCCTTCGGATGGCAGCGAGGGTTCCGTCCAGTCCGGCCAGGCAGCAGGGAGCGGCCAGTGATCCCAGGGCGCTTCAGCAAGGCGATCGTCGGCTTGACACTCCTTTCCGGACTGTTCGCCGTGACCGGTTGCGGCATCGAGACCGACTCTGCGCCGCCGTCGGCCGGGGTGGAGGGCAGCGGTGCCGCGGTGAAGGTCGACCAGGCCGGAAAGGGACCGCCCGAGGCCAGGCGTGTCGAGCGGAATCAGGGCGTGGTCCGGATCGCGGGCCAGGGCCAGGGTTCCCTGACCGAAAGCCTGGTCAGGTCCTATGGGAGGTCGGGTTCGCCGGTGCAGGTCGGCGTCGCCGGAGGGAGCGAAAGCGCGGCCTTCACCGCCTTCTGCCGCGGACAGGTGGACATCGTCGACTCGGCCAGGCCGATCTCGCCGTCCGAATACCGGAAGTGCATCGCCCGGGGAATCGTCCCGGTCCAGTTCCAGATCGCTTCGGACGCCGCCGTACTGGCTATCAAGAACGAGACGGACGTCGGCGTCGACTGCCTCAGCTTCGCCGAGGTCCAGGAGATCTTCCGTGCCGGATCGCCGGTCAACAGCTGGTCCCAGGTAGGTTACGACGCTCAGGCCACTTCGGGCATCGTCGATTCCCGCATATCGCCGCGGCTCGCAGTAGCCGGGCCCGACGCCGAATCGAACGTCTTCGGCTTCCTCGGTCAGTACGTCCTCGGAATCGAAACACCGACGCTCGCCTCGGTGAGGAGCGACTATCAGGCATTTCCGACCGATGCCGGTGTGCGGCGGGCCGTGGTGGGCAACCGCAGGGATCAGATCGCGACGCGCAGGCTCGGTCCCTCCCGGAAGGTTCTGAATGAGATCGTTGCGTCGATCGCCGATGCCGAAAAGGCCGTGCGCGACGCCGAGGCCGAAGTGCGCAAGGGCATCGAAGATGGCCGTACGCCCAGCGCCAAAGCCCGCGACCAGCGCAAACTGGACGAAGCGAAGGCGATCCTGGCCGGCCTCAAGCAGGATCTGGTCGAATCGAGACGCTTCGTGAAACGCAACCGGGCCTCGGCGAGGCGGATCAATGCCACCCGGGGGACGCTCGGGCTGTTCAGGTTCTCGTACTACGAAGCATTCGAGGAGCAGCTTCGGCCGATGGAGGTGAGCAGTTCGGACGATTTCACCAACCCGCAATGCATCTTCCCGTCCCAGGTCACCGTCACCGACGCAACCTACCCGCTGGCCCGCCAGCTCCTGCTGACGGTCAGCTACAAGAACATGCTGGACGGGGATATCAACGATTTCCTCACCTCGGTCATGGCCAACGCTCAGGAAGAGGCCCAGAAGACCGCGCTGGTGCCGATCCCCGACGACACCCTGCTGGCCCAGCAGACCTGGCTGAACGGCAGCAGCGAACCCGAAGTCGTCTTCTACGACACCGCGCCTTCCGGGAGCGGCGCTTCGGGCAACGGCCCCGATCAGAGCGCCCAGGGCGAGTAGGAGCCCGTCCCGGCAGGCAGAACCTGCCATTGGGACCGCGGGGTTTCGCTACTTGGCCCTTGAACGGGTGTTTATGAGGGCATGAGATCATGCCGTTGATGCTGAAGCGACTCTCGTTCCCCTTCATGTTCCTCGTGGTCGGCCTTGCCGCAGCGTCTTTCCCTGCGTCGCAGGCCTCGGCCGCACCCTCGAAGTGCCGGCCCCCGCTGTCGGTCAAGCTCAACTCACACGACCCCACCCAACTCCTCGAAGGTGCCCAGGCCTGGGTGTACGTCAGTCCCCGCGCCAGGGTCAGAGGCGCCAGGGTCACCGTCAAGCGTGGTGGCAAGTTGTTCGCCAATGGCCGCGTAACCGGCCGCCTGGCCTCCGGTCGGACCACCGTGGTCAAGCTCCACCGCAAGAGGACCATCAGCCGCGGCAAGTACCGGGTTTCGGTGTCCGCGAAGATAGCGGGCTGCAGCAAGCGTCGCAGCAAGACCCGCGTCTGGGGCTTCGGTACTCCCAGCCTGCCCGTGAAGGCGCTTCCCTACAGCACCAGGGTGAATGACAACGTCGACGTGGTCCGCTTTGCGTTGCGTCCGATCCGCAGGACCGATATCGGTGCTGTCCGGGTGACACTGGTCAACAGCAACGGCGCCACGGTAGCCGAGGACCTGATTCCCGGTCTCGGCTCCGACCAGGTCGTAGTTGAACTCCCGATCAGCAGCCGTCTGAAGCCGGGCAAGTACACCGTCAGGCTGGCGGGCCAGGACCGTTCCAGCAACACCTGGCGTCGATCCGACCAGGAGATTCGTTTCGTCAGCGGCGGCGGATCCGCCAAGCCGGTCAGCCCGACCGGCATGGAGGTTCAGAAGGTCGCTGTCGACTGGAGCGCGGGCAAGTGGCAGGGTCGCCAGATGGCCGGCTTCATCGCGCCCGGCATCGGCTTCGGTGAAATCGTCTGCAGTCCGCAGCAGCAGTGGATCAGGTTCTTTCCTTCGAATGGTGGCCGCGAGGCCGCGATGATGGCCTGGACCGACAAGGATTGGGGCAAGTACCGGGAGGTGGCCCTGCGTGAAGCGAAGTACGCGAACGGTACCGGCCCCGACTTCCGCGAGGGATTCAACAAGTTCGGTCCGACCGAGAAATGGTCCCGGGGCAGCTTCCAGGGCATCATTTCCGATCGTGGGCCGATCGAAGGCCCGGGTGGGGTTTCTCTCGCACCTCCGACCACCTACGACCTCAAATGGGAGTGGGACTTCAGCAAGCCGAAGAAGTCGAGCTGTCACGTCGAGGCGATCTTCAGGACCGGCACCGGTCGGTCCGACAAGCCCATCGCACGTTCGGCTCAGGTCGTCTGGCGGGGTGAGACCAACGCCACCCCCAAGAGCACGGTGGGCTCGGTCGGCTTTCCCGGCCTGGGCGACGTCACCGTGGAAGCGGAGGCCGGACCAACCGGCGTGCGCAGCCTGTCTATCGACAGCGCGGTCGGTGGCAGGGTCGAAACGCGCGAAGGCTCGGACGCCGAGTCGGTTGTCTTCGAAAAGGGCCCGATAACGGCGAGGCTGCCGAACAACGGAATGATTTTCGTCCAGCTGAACAGCGGTGAGCGCATCGTCGTCAGTTCCAGGTGGAAGGTCAACGACCCCGCTCCGGAAAACAACTGGGCCGTGGTTGCCGCCCAGATCTACAGCCCCTGAGGGCTGGGTCCACCTCTATGGGGAGGACTTGCCACGACACCACCGCGGCGACGCCGGCCGTCAGCGCTCGACCGCTTTGCCGGAGGCCGCGATCAGCCCGGCGGCTGCGAATAGGATGGGTGCATGTGCGCCGGCGAATCATCTGCACCGTTGACGGCGGAGCAAATCGAACAGTTGAGATCAGCGGTCGCCGATGTGTCCCGCGAAGTCCGGCAGCTCTCAACCCGGGTCGGCGAACTGGCCGATGTGTTGAAGAGCGTCGAGCCGGATCGATCGACCCCCGCGGACGACCCCCCTCCGAAAGCCAAGCGGCAGAATGCGAACTCCGCCGGCCATGAAGAGATCGCACTGATCGTGCGCCCACTGCCCGAACTCGCCATGGCGGCTGTGGCCGAAACGGCGCTCAGAGGCATGCCCGGCGTCAAGCAGGTCGTCTCGATCGTGCGCGCCGACGATCAGGCCAGGTTCGAGCTCGAGGTGTCGACGGACGCGGACCTGATCGCGGAGATGCGAACGGCCCTGCCGGTCGCTTTCGAGGTCACGGAATCCGGATCCGACGAGATCTCCGTCGACCTGAAATGGGCCTGGGGCGCGGAAACCTGACGCGCCCCGGACTCGCCGCTACGGCGCGGGCACCCGATTCCGGCTGCGGTGAAACAGAGCGACCCCGTCCGGTTCCGGTGAGGGAGAAACGGGGCGACGGCTTCCGGTTCGGGTGCGGAAGAACCGGGCGACCCCGTCCGGTTCCGGTGGGGGTGAATCCGGGCGAGGGCATCCGGTTCCGGTGAGGGTGCGACAGGAGTAGAGTCGCCGCTGTGATCGAGCCGGATTCATGGGGGTTTTTTGGCTGAGCGCATCCCGCGCGACCAGAGTCTCAGCCGGGTCTACGGCGCGGGAGCGCTCTTCTCGGCCGGCTACGGAAACGTCGGGTCTTCGATCTACTACGCCCTCGGCGTCACCGCGGCCTTTGCGCTCGGTCTGACGCCGGTCGCATTCCTCATAGCCGGGCTGATCTTCATCTGTACCGCCGCCTCCTACGCCGAGGCGACCGTGATGTATCCGGAAGCCGGCGGTTCTTCCAGCTTCGCCAGGCACGCCTTCAACGAAACGGTGAGCTTCATTGCGGCCTGGGGGCAGATGCTGAACTACATCATCACGGTCGCGATCTCGGCCTACTTCGTGCCGCATTACCTGGCGGTGTTCTGGGAGCCGCTGGGCGAGGCACCGGGCGACATTGTCGCCGGGGCCGTACTGATCGTCGGCCTGGCACTGCTCAACATTCGTGGCGGCAAGGAATCCGCCCGCCTTAACACGATTCTCGCGATCACCGATCTCGGCACACAGGTGATCCTGGTCGTGATCGGGATCTTCCTCGTGCTCAGCCCCGACGTCCTGGTCTCCAACGTCCAGCTCGGAGTCGCTCCGACATGGCCCGACTTCGCCCTGGGCGTGGCGGTCGGCATGATCGCCTATACCGGGATCGAGACGATCTCGAACATGTCCGAAGAAGCCAGGGACGCGGCCAAGTCGGTACCGCAGGGAGTTGCGCTGGTGGTTCTGGCGGTGCTGGGGCTGTATCTGTTCATCCCGGTGGTCGCCCTTTCTGCGATGCCGGTCGTTCAGGGTGCCGACGGCAGTTTCGTGACCGAGCTCGGAACCACGTTCGCCGACGATCCGATCCTCGGGATAGTCGAGAACCTCGGCCTCGCGGCCGGTCTGACCGACATCCTCAGGGTCTACGTCGGCGTGCTGGCGGCGGTGATCCTCATCATCGCCACCAACGCCGGCATGATCGGTGTCTCGAGGCTGAGCTACTCCATGGGGCAGTACCGGCAGCTGCCGGAAGTGATCCGACAGATCCACCCCCGGTACCGGACGCCGTACATCGCGATCGCGGTCTTCGCCGTGCTGGCGATCGTAACCCTCCTTCCGGGGCAGGCCGAGTTCCTGGCGACGCTCTATTCCTTCGGCGCGATGCTCTCGTTCACGATCGCGCACGCTGCGGTCATCCGGCTCCGCAAGCGCCTGCCCGACAGGGAGCGGGCATGGATACCGCCCTTGAATTTCAACTTTCGCGGAGTGTCGGTCCCGGCCACGGCGGTTCTCGGCGGGATGGGGACATTCGCGGCCTGGCTGGTGGTCATGGCACTCAACCCGGTGACCCTCGCGGTCGGGACGGTCTGGCTCATCGTCGGCATCGTCGGCTACTACCTCTATCGCCGCTACCAGCGTCTGCCGCTCTCGCAGACGGTGAAAGTCCTGCTGCCGGAGCCGCTCGGCGTGGAAGAGATCGAATACCGCAGCGTGCTGGTGGCCTTCCCGGCAGACCAGCCCTTCTCCGAGGACATGATTGCCACCGCGACACGGCTCACGTCCCACAAGCGCAGGGCGATTCACCTGCTCGCGTTTCTGACCGTCCCGAGTAGCGAGTCGATCGACTCCGACATGGCCGAAGCCGAAGAGAAAGCCCAGCGCAAGATCGAAGAGGCCAAGCTGATGGCGGGCATGCGGGTGAGCGGAGAGGTGGCGAGGGTGCGCCCGGGCCAGGAGGGGTACTACCTCGCCGAGCGGGCCCGGGAGTCACGGGCCGAGGCGATCGTCATCGGCATGCGCCGCCGGGGGAAGAAGCCGGTTTACGGGAAGACGCTCGAGACGGTCCTCAGGGAGCGACCCTGCCGGGTCATCGTCGTTTCTGAAGGCGTGAGCGAGGCGCAGAAGCCGGACGGAGCCGGGTCTCCGGGCAACTCCTCGAGCGAGGTGACAGCTTGAGGCGCGGAGGGCTCTACGACCGCTCGGTCCGGATGATCTCCCTCATCTACGTGGTCATCGGCGTGGCCGTGCTCACTCTGACTCTCGCCCGGGGCGGCGGCGTCGGTTCGATCGGAATGCTGCTCGGGCTTGCCTTTATCGGCATAGGACTCGCTCGCTACCGTCTCCAGCAGAAGATCGGACGGGACGGATGAAGCCGCGCGGCAAGGCGCCGGGCAGCGGTGCGCTCTGGTTGCTCACGCTGGCCTGGGCCTCGGTCGGCTTCTCGATCTACTTCGCTCTGGGAGTGGTTGCCGGACACGGCCTCGGTCTGACGCCACTGATCTTCCTCGCCGCCGGGCTGCTCTTCGTGCTGACCATGTTCACATACGTCGAGGGCAGCGCGATGCTCCGCGAGCGCGGCGGATCATCGGCCTTCGCCCGCCACGCGTTCAACGAAACCCTGGCCTTCGTCGCCGGCTGGATGATTCTGCTCGATCTGCTGATCGTCATCTCGCTCGCGGTGCTGTCGGTTCCGCACTATCTCGAACCGTTGACCGGCGACCTCGACGGCACGGCCTGGGGGGCGGCGATCATCCTCGCCGTCGTGATCTACATCGGCGGGATGAACGTGATCGACCTGCCGGCCAGGCGGCGGCCGTGGTTTCTGCTGGTTCTCGCAGGCGCCGATCTGGCGGTTCAGCTGCTCGTACTGGTAGTGGGCCTCTTCGTCGTCTTCAACCCCGACCTGCTGACCCGGGGCCTCGACCTGGGGAGCAGCCCCGGGATCGAGGAGGCGATCTACGCCGCAGTACTGGCCATGCTCGCCTATGCCGGGATCGAGGCCGTCGCCAACCTGATTCCGGACCTGGAACTCGACCCGGCGAAGTTCGGCAGGCTGGTCACACGCAGTGTCTGGCTGGTGCCGGTCATCTACGCGGGCATCGCTGCGATCGCACTGATGGCGGTGCCGGTTCTGCCGGGAGCCGGCGGGCCTGCGACCGAACTCGGAAGTACCTACGTCGACGCTCCGGTCCTCGGTGTCGTATCGGCTTACGACCCTGCCTGGCTGGCCGACGGTATGCGATGGCTGGTCGCTGTGGTCGCCGCGCTGACACTGGTCTGGGCGGCCAATACGGCGATGCTGGGGGTGTCGCGTCACATCTATTCACTGGCGATCAACCGCCAGATCCCGAGTGCGCTCGGCCAGCTCGGACGGCGCTACGAAACCCCGTTCAAGGCGATCGTGATCTGCGCCGTCGCAGTTTTCGGGCTCGCACTCTTCGGTGAACTCGAGATGCTGGCCGGTCTGTACGCCTTCGGTGCCACCCTGGCGATCACTATCGCCCATCTGTCGGTTATCCGGATGCGATTCAGCCGCCCGGATGCGGATCGTCCCTTCTCGATCCCGCTCTCGCTCGAATTGCGGTCCGGATCCCTGCCGCTGCCGGCCGTGGCCGGCGCGCTGTTGGGTGCCCTGGCCCTGGTTTCCGTCCTCGTCTACCACGACTCGGCCCGTTGGGTCGGCGGTGTCTGGCTGGTCGCCGGCCTCGTCGGCTACGCGGTCTACAGACTGGTTTTCGAAGGGGTCGGCATGAACAGGCACGTCACGGTCGACCCGCATTCGCTGACCCGTCCCCACCTCAAGGCAGGCCTGAGCAGGATCGTCGTGCCGATCTTCGGAACGACCCTGGACGAAGACATCGTCAGCACGGCGGGCCTGCTGGCCGCGGACCCCCGCTCAGACGGAGACGAAGGGGGGTCGGAGGTGATCCTGCTCTGCATGATCGAGGTTCCCCTTTCGCTCGGACTCGACGATCCTCTGCCGTACGGAGTCGAAGACGAGGCGGCGAGGGTTGCCGAGCGCGCCACGGAGATCGCCCGGGAGTATTCCGGGGTGAAGGCCCGTAGCGAGATCCTCAGGGTCCGGGAAACCGGCTCGAGCATCGTCTCCTTCGCGGAAGAGATCGACGCCGACGCGATCGTCCTAGGTACCGAGCCGCCCAATCCGATCCGCGGAGGCGCCGGACTCGGTGGAGTCGGAGAGACCCCGCCGGAAGAGGTCGATCCGGTGACCGCATATGTGCTGAAACGGGCCAAATGCCGGGTTCTGCTCACGGCCCCTCCGGGGGGCGAGGCGTAAGATGGATTCATGTTCGTACTCATAGTCGGCTGCGGCCGGGTCGGTGCAAGTGTCGCCCGCACGATGCTCGGCGAAGGTCATGTCGTCTCTTGTCTTGACCAGAATCCGGAAGCGCATGCGAAGCTCGGTGTCGGCCTCGCAGGGGAGTGGGAAGACGACGGTGGCATCTTCACGGTCGGTGCCGCCCTCGAAACCGAAGCCCTCGAAACCGCTGGAATCGAAAAGGCCGATGCTTTTGTCGCCGCAACCAACGGCGACAATACGAACATCGTCATCGCTCAGATCGCGCAGCAGAAGTATGACGTGGACCGTGTGGTCGCCCGCATCCTCGATCCGGCCCGGGCCCACTTCTACCGTGAGCGCGGTATGGAGATCGTCTGCCCGACCCGCGTCGCCGTCGAGATGCTCGAGCAGAGCCTGCTGGGCTCGGGATCCACAACGGGAGGCGGAACGTGTACCTGATTGTCGTCGGAGCGGGCAAGGTCGGAGTGAACCTGGTCAGGGAACTCGAAGTCCAGAAGCACGAGGTCACGCTCATCGAGAACTCGAGGTCCCGGTACAACACCGTGGAGCAGGAGTTCGAACATCGCGTCCAGTACGGCGACGCCTCCGAACTCTGGGTCCTGGAGAGGGCGGGAATCAATCGTGCCGACATGGTCATCGCGGTGAGCGGCGACGATGAGGACAACATCCTGATCTGTCAGGTGGCCAAGGAGAAGTACGGGGTGGAGCGGATCATCGCCCGGGTCAACAATCCTCGAAACCGCCAGCACTTCGACCTGCTCGGCATCAGCCCGGTGGTGTCGGCGACCGGGCTCATCCTGAACCTGATCGAGCACGAGGTGCCCCACCACGACCTGGTCCGGCTGCTCGACCTCGAGAGCGAGAAGATCGAGGTCATCGAGTTGAGGATTCCCGAGGACTCGCCGATTTCCGGCAAGCGCATCCTCGAAATCGAGACACCCGATCGCACCTTGCTGATCTCGGTTCTGCGTGGCGGAACCGGCTTCGTGCCCGACGCCGAATCGGTGCTCGAGGCCGGAGATGACATTCTCGCCGTACTCGACCCGGCCAGGGAGGACGAGCTCAAGATCGCGCTCGGCCTGGGCGGCTGAAGAGGTCTGCCCTGAACCCGTCCCGGGCGGCTGCGTCCGGGTCGGCGTGCCGTACGAGCGTCCGAAAGGCTGCGGGACAGGGACTCGAACCCCGATTTCACGGACCAGACCCGCACGAATTACCAGTATTCTAGCCCGCAGCGGTGACCCGGAAGGATATCGCTGCGACTCCTCCGATGCGGCCCCGGCGGCATTCCGCACCGCGGAAACGACCGCTTCCTGTGTTACGTTCTCAACGTGTGCAAATACCTTCGGATGGCGGTATTGATTGCTCTGCTGGCCTTTGCGCCGGTGGGATTCGCAGCCTGTGGCGGCGGTGACGAGGCCGTGGCCCCGGCTCCGGCAGACGAACCTGCGCCGACCGCCCTGACACAGGCGGAGATCGTCAGCGCCGGCGACAGCATCTGTGCCGAAGTCAACGCGGCCGTCGGAACCATCCAGAGCGCGGAAACGAGCGACCCGACCGTCGCGGCTGCCCAGGTGGCAGATCTCTACTCGGGGCTCGCCGACCGCCTAGACAGCCTCGGGGTACCGAGTGACGGTGACGCCCCGACCGAGGTGATCTCCGCGGCGAGAACCCTTGCCGACCAGGCGACGACGGATACGACCACTGCGCTGGAGCAGTTCCAGACGGCCGCCGCCGCATACGGCTTCACCGACTGCGCCGAAGATCCGTCGGCACCCGTCGCAACCGGTGGCGACACGGACACCGGCGCGGGCACCGACACCGGTGGCACCGTCGAGCCCGCGCCGGCTCCCGAGCCCGCACCCGTTCCCGAACCGGTCGATCCTTCGACCGGTGGTGGCGGAGGCGCCGCCCCGGCGCCGCCCGACACCGGCGGGGGATCCGGCGGATCCAGTGGCGGCATCAGCCCCGGCTGACCGGTCCCTTCCTCAGCCCGCCCAGGCTTCGTACAGCTTGCTGTAGAGGCCGCCGGCCGTCATCAGTTCATCGTGGCTTCCGGTTTCGGCGATCCGCCCGCGGTCCAGGACCACGATGCGGTCGGCGCGCCGGATGGTCGAGAGCCGGTGGGCAATCACGATCGCGGTGCGGCCGCTCAGCAGGCGGTCCAGCGCGGCTTCGATCGTCCGCTCGGTGCGGGTGTCGACCGACGAGGTCGCCTCGTCGAGGATCAGGATCCGGGGCTCGGCGAGGATCACCCGGGCGAAGGCGATCAGCTGCCTCTGGCCGGACGAAAGCTGGACTCCGCGCTCACCGACCTCGGTCTCGAGACCGTCCGGCAGCCCTTCGATGAACGAGCTGGCGCCGACTGCCGCGGCCGCAGCGGCGATCTCGTCCAGGTGGGCGTCGGGGCGGGCGAAGGCGATGTTCTCGGCGATCGTTCCGGAAAACAGGAACC